>JAEDEU010000038.1 GCA_016293155.1 Clostridiaceae bacterium
GCCGGTCGCCGCTCTCCACCTCGAAGGTCACATAATAGTCCGTAGAGCTGGTCATATGCATCGCGCCGGTGCTCGCGTCGTTGTGGTGATGATGCGTGACGCTCTCACGTTTGGTGCACACGACCGCCTCCACCGTCAGCCGCGGCGAGTGATTATTTTGATTCCACTGCCCGATTCCGCGCACCAGTGTGACGACAAACGTACCGATTACCAGTACAAACACCAGCATAAACATAATATTGAATGCATCAAAGCCATAGCCAAACATAGCCGTTCCCCCTTTTTGTCGAAATTATGATTTTATAATAACACAGGCTATTCTTTTAAACAACAAAAAGAGAAAAAGAAAACCGCCTTACAGCGGCAGGTTTTCCGGTCCTTTCGAACCCCTATGAGCAAAAAAACAGGGCATCCCGAATGGGATACCCTGTTTTGGTGGCTCATCGGGGATTCGAACCCCGGACACCCTGCTTAAAAGGCAGGTGCTCTACCGACTGAGCTAATGAACCGTGAATGGCTGGGACGGCTGGAGTCGAACCAGCGATGGAGGAGTCAAAGTCCTCTGCCTTACCGTTTGGCGACGCCCCAATGTCTGATGCGAGACGCAGCTGAGTAAGAAAATACCACTGAGTGAATTGTGCATCATCAGTGGTAAAAATTATGGGGTGGATAATGGGATTCGAACCCACGACCCCCAGTGCCACAAACTGGTGCTCTAACCAACTGAGCTATATCCACCATATTCATTGTACCACGCACCATTCCGATCATTCTGTTTCGAATGATGAAGTGGTACGCCAGGAGGGACTCGAACCCCCGGCCTACTGCTTAGAAGGCAGTTGCTCTATCCAGCTGAGCTACTGGCGCATATACCGGAACTGTTCCGCTCCCAAAAGCATTGTTCAATCCTTATGTGGTAGGATCCATGGAGCGGGTGATGGGAATCGAACCCACGTGTTCAGCTTGGAAGGCTGACATTCTACCATTGAACTACACCCGCAGGTCTCACAACGCTTGTTTATAATATCAAACGCTGCGGGAAATGTCAAGAACTTTTTGCAAATTTTCTTATTTTTTTATTTTCCGGCTCTCGCTGCCACGATGGCGGAGTAATAGTCAAACATCGTCTTGCCCAGCGCAATCAGGAAAATCACGACCAGACAGCCGATCAGTACCTTGAGCTGCTTTTCCTTTTTGGCATCGGTTTTACCGCTTTTTTTCAGCTCTGCCAGCTCATTCTGCACCTTCCACGTCGGAATAAAGACGATCGCCAGCAGAACAAGCAGAATAATTTTATATCCTTCCATGTCTCCTGCTCCTGTGTCCGATAAAAAGTCCGCAGAGAGATCCCCTGCGGAATGATGGCACCCCCAGTAGGAATCGAACCTACAATTGTCCCTTAGGAGGGGACTGTTATATCCATTTAACTATGGAGGCACATACCCTGTGCGCCGCGCCGCTGCGCCGGCACTGTTACAGTATACCCGATTGTGCTTCAAAATGCAAGCGCCGCCGCTTGTCCGTCTCGTAGAAAAATTGAAAATAATTTGTTATTTTTGCAAAGTCGGCATTGAAAAACACCGGCTTTGGCATTATGATGATAGAACTGGAATACGGACGGCCGATTCTGCCGAATCAGGGAGGGTATCTTCATGCCAATCAATCACTATCACGGCAATCTGATGCTGATTATCAATCCAACTGCCGGCAAAAACCGTGCGCGCGCCGAGCTGTATGATATCGTACAGCTGCTGTTTGTCAGCGGCTACCGCGTCACGGTCTATCCGACGCTCAACAAAGGCGATGCAACCCGTTATATCAAGGAATATTCCCGCGAATTTGAAAATATCATCTGCGTCGGCGGCGACGGCACGCTGAACGAGGTCGTGACCGGACTGATGGAGCTTCCGCCGCCGGAGCGCCGCACGCTCGGCTATATCCCCGCAGGCACCACCAACGATTTCGCCTCCACCCTCGGACTGGACGGCTCGGATATGATTAAATGCGCACAGGGCTTTGTCGGCGGCATCTATCACAGCTGCGATATCGGCCGCTTCAACGGGCGTTACTTCACCTATGTCGCCGCCTTCGGCGCGTTCACAGAGGTCTCCTACGAAACGCCGCAGGAAATGAAAAACGCACTCGGACACGCCGCCTACATCATGCAGGGCATCAAGTCCCTGCCCGCGCTTCAGCCGTATCATCTGGAAATCGAGGCGGACAGCAAACACATCGAGGGCGACTTCATTTACGGTCAGTTTTCCAACTCGACCTCGATTGCAGGCATTATGGATATCCGCAGCACAGGCGTCGCGCTGGATGACGGGCTGTTCGAGGTCATGCTGGTCAAAATGCCGACCAACCTGATCGAGCTGTCCGAAATCGTCACCGCAATGATGAACCGAAAGTTTACCGACTGTCCGCACATCTTCTTCCACCATGCAAAGCGCGTCATTGTCCGCTCCAAACGCGGTCTGCACTGGACGCTGGACGGCGAGGACGGCGGCACCACCACCGAGGCGGTCGCACAGTGCATCCCGCGCGCCGTCACTCTGCGCCTGCCGCAGAGCGAGTCCTCCGCCTTTCTGGAGTCCGAGCGCAGCCGCCAGATTGCCATGCACATGGAGCAGTAATCAACGCAGAACGGCAGCCCCTTCGGGCTGCCGCCTTTCTTTTTACCGAATCTCGGTTCCTCCCCATTCAACTACAGCGAAGCCCTCTCGCGCAAACGGCGCAAGCGCCTGCTCCTCAATCTCCACTGGCTGCTCCAGCGGCTGATATGCCATGAATACACGCAGAATGCTGTCCGGCTGCGGCGAGATGGTCAGCGCCGCGCTGTCCGTATATGCCTCCTGCTGGAAGGCAATGAGATTGTACGGATGATCCTGCATTTTGGGCAGCCAGTATACAATGAACTCATTATACTCCCTCGGTGTCAATCCAAGGTACGACAGCTTTTCCTGCAAAAATTCCGCCGTGTCACTGCCCTTTACCACAAATCCGCGGCTCATGTCATATTCAACATCGGTTTCGCCTTCCCAGAACAGATACGAATACTGCTTTCCATCTTCATCCGTGAGCGTGCCGTCCGGCTGTGCAGTGACGCTCCAGCCGTCCTCATACGCCGGATAGGTACAGGTCAGCTCCCCGTCATAGTCCAGCTGCACCGAAACCTCGGTTTCCTGCTCCGGATAGAGATAGATCACCGGCTTGGCGAACACGGTGTCATCTCCGCAGCCTGCCAGCAGCAGCGGCAACAGAGCCGCAAGTCCCATCATGCTGTATCGCCTCATAAAAACCTCTCTTTCTCCGCATTGTGTTGGATACCTGTTTCCCTAACAGACGGAAAACAGGTACTACCTCTAACAGGAAAATCAATCTATTTTAAAAAACAGCGCACCTCGATGTGGGTGCGCTGTAATATTATTCCAGCCCGCAGACCGCGCCGCCGGGCAGGATGTCATAGCTCTCTTCATGGTCATAGACCGGCACAAGGTGCGCGCTGCCGCCCGCCTTTGCCGCAATCTGCTCCGCGAGCTGCTGCGCCTCCGCCGTATCCGCCGCCGGAGCATACAGGCGATAGGCATTGCGGTACATCTTCTTGATGTCCTGTCCGGTCGTCTCGCTGTCCGCAGTCGGATCGTCCAGCCAGATGGAAACCGGCACCTCGCCCGCCGCACGCTGAAGTTTGCTGTACAGCTGCATCAGCTGCTCGGCGCGGCTGCCGTCCTGCTCGTCATAGGTCAGCGCCGCATCCGCGGACGGGAACACGAAATCGCGCAGGATGATCTCCTTCGCTCCTGCCTCCACGGACTGCTCGACCAGCTCGATCAGATAATCCTGTACGTCCTCGTCCGTCGGGTCCAGCCAATAGCTGCCGTCCGCATCCGTCCACAGTCCCCCGTCCGCCGTATGTACGGCGATGCTCGGGTCGCTCTCCACCGCCTTGCTGTCACGGAAGCAGTGCAGCATTGCATAGGTCTCCAATCCGGCGGTATCCGCCTCCTCCAGCGCGAACTTGAACCATTTTGCAAAGCCCGACCACACGCCGGATACCACGCTGCTCTCCAGCCGGAACGATACCCGTCCGTCCACATCCTTAAACTCGGTCACGACCTGATCCGCCGCACCGCTGCGTCCGGCGGACTCGATCTCTGCCATATACTCCTCATCGTTTGCCATGCGCTCCGCCGAGGCGAGCAGGGCGCGCACCGCCGGAGTTTTCGTGTCCTGATCGCCGTCGCTCGGTGCTTCGCTCTCTGCGGGCTGCTCCGCCGTCTGTCCATCATCCGTCTGCTGCGGCGTTTCCGTCATCTGCTCCGGCTGCTTTCCGCTTTCCATCGCAAGGATTCCAAAGCGGTCCTTGACATGCGCGCCGGTCTCGTCAAAGCTCAGGCAGCTCCCGACCAGTGCGGCAAAGGAAATCAGCCCGATGACCACAAGCACGCCGATGACAATGCCGGCAATCTTTACCCGTTTTTTCATTTTGGAATCAAACCGTATCATTGTTTCTCCCCTTCTGTTAATCTGCTTCTATCTTAACCAAAAGAAGCCGCCGAGTCAACCTCCGTCTGCTCCGGAGACTGATTCAGCGGTTTCTTTTCCCCAAAAATCCAAATGGCTGACCGGTGCCGCAGAGACACGGTGCCGGTCAGCCATTGGTTTCGGATACAAGCCGGATTGCTCCGGTTTGAAATTACTTGCTTTCGGTTGCAGCAGCCTCTGCCTTTGCAGCGGCAGCCTTCGCGGCAGCAGCCTTCTTCAGCTCTGCCTGCTTTTTCTTCTGTGCCTCCAGCTCTGCAATTGCCTCAGCCGTGTGGTACGGCTCGATGCAGTGACGCGGGCAAGCCTTTGCACACATCTTGCAGTTCTTACACTTGGAGTAGTCGATGACCGGATAGCCGTTCTCGATGGAGATCGCCTCGAACTTACAGGTCTTGACACACAGACCGCAGCTGATGCAGCTGGACTTACATGCGTCCATTGCCTCCTTGCCCTTCGCCTTGGAGGAGCAGTCCACACGGACGGTTGCCTTCTGCGGAACCAGGGAGATCAGGTGCTTCGGGCAGGCAGCGACGCACTTGGAGCACGCCTTGCACTTGTCCTCGTCTACCTTTGCGATGCCGTCCACGATGGAGATTGCATCGAACGGGCACGCCTGTGCGCAGGTGCCCAGACCCAGACAGCCGAACAGACACTCCTTTGCGCCGTTGGAAACGCGGATTGCGCCGAGGCAGTCCTGAATGCCCTCGTACTGGGTGCGGTTCGGAGCCTTATCGCAGGTACCGCCGCAGTGTACGTGAGCGACCATCTTATCGCCGGAAGCCATCTCTACGCCCATGATCTTTGCGATCTTTGCAGCGGAGGTCTCGCCGCCGACCGGGCAGCCGTTGACCGGAGCCTCACCCGCAACGATTGCGGATGCCAGACCGCCGCAGCCCGGATAGCCGCAGCCGCCGCAGTTTGCGCCCGGCAGGCACTCCTGAACGGCAGGGATACGCTCGTCGACCTCGACGGCGAATACTTTGGATGCAAATGCGAGCAGCAGACCGAACGCCAGACCCATGATGCCCAGAACTGCCACTGCATAAATAATGTTAGTCATAGTTATTCAACTCCTATTTCTGACAGTGGGTGGGATTACCAGATCTTCAGTCCGCTGAAGCCGAGGAATGCAATCGCCATCAGGGAAGCGGTGACCAGAGCAAGCGGGAAGCCCTCGAAGCACTTCGGCGGCTCAGCAAACTCCAGGCGCTCACGGATGGATGCAAACAGCACGATAACCAGCAGGAAGCCGATACCGGAGGTAACGCCGTAAACAACGGACTCGATGAAGTTGTAGCCGTTCTGATTGTTGACCAGCGCTGCGCCGAGAACGGCACAGTTGGTGGTAATCAGCGGCAGGAAGATACCCAGGGAGGAATACAGTGCCGGCATGGACTTCATCATGAACATCTCAACGAACTGTACGAGGGTTGCGATGACCAGGATGAATGCGACAGTTCTCATGTAGTCCAGACCCAGCGGGATCAGAACGAGATTGTTAACCACCCAGGTAACAGCGGAAGCGATACCCATGACGAAGATAACCGCCATACCCATACCGGATGCGGTGTCTACCTTCTTGGATACGCCCAGGAACGGGCAGATGCCGTAGAACTGCGCCAGAATAACGTTGTTCGTCAGGACAGCCGCCAGTGCGATCGCTAAAATATTCGTCATGGCTTATTCTCCTTTCTTGGACAGCTTCTGTACCACTGCGATAACGCAGCCCAGGGTCAGGAAGCCGCCTGCCGGCAGGATCATAATGGTAGCCGGGGAGCTGAACACGGTGATTGCGCCGCCCAGAATGGTGCCTGCGCCCAGCAGCTCACGGATGACGGACAGGATGACGAGGGTCAGCGTGAAGCCCAGACCCATGAACAGACCGTCGATTGCGGACGGAACCACAGAGTTCTTGGATGCGAAAGCCTCAGCACGGCCCAGAATGATACAGTTAACGACGATCAGCGGGATGAACAGACCGAGCGATGCAGCCAGAGACGGAATGAACGCCTGAAGCAGCAGGTCGATGATGGTTACGAAGCCCGCGATGATGGTGATGTAAGCTGCGATACGGATCTTGCTCGGGATGATCTTGCGCAGCAGGGAAATTACAATATTGGAGCAGACCAGAACTGCGGTTGCAGACAGGCCCATACCAATACCATTGGTCAGGGAGGTCGAGGTTGCCAGCGTCGGGCACATGCCGATCAGCTGCACAAGAACCGGGTTGTTGGTAATCAGACCACCCTTGATCTGTTCAGATACAGTCATGGTTTACCCTCCTTAGCCTGCGTACTCGTTAACGGCTGCAACAGCAGCATTAACGCCGGTAACAACTGCCTTGGACGTAATGGTCGAGCCGGTGATCGCAGTGATCTTGCCCTCCGCAGTCGCATTCTTGATTACTTCCAGGCTGCCGTCTGCGGCCTTGCCCGCAAACTGTGCCTGCCATTCCGGATCGCTCGCATTTGCGCCCAGACCCGGGGTCTCAGCCATGCTCAGGATCTGAATGCCGGTTACGGTCTGGTCTGCGGACGAAATGCCGACCAGCATACTGATCGCGCCGCCGAAGCCGTTCGGAGCAACCTGTACGCAGTAGCCCTTGGTCTCGTCGCCGGACTTCATCTCGTAAATCGCAGAGACCGCAGTTGCACCGTTCGGTGCGCCGTCGTAGGTCTTTGCCTCGGTGAGCAGGTTTTCGCTCGCCTCGGTGTCCGGAACCAGAACTGCCAGAGCGCTCTCCAGCTTTGCCTGATCGTTTGCTGCAATCGCCGGAGCGGTGATCACATTGACGCCGCCCAGCAGCAGTGCAACGATTGCGGTGATTGCAAAGAGGATACCGCCGAGCTTGATCATTTCATTTCCATTGCTCTTAGCCATGATTAGCCCTCCTTCTTTGCCTTAGCCGGTGCACCGAACTTGGTCGGGCGGGTTGCACGGTCGATCAGCCATACGCCGCAGTTCATCAGCAGGATGGAGTAGCATACGCCCTCCGGATAGCCGCCGAAGTAACGGATCAGGCAGGTAATCAGGCCGCAGCCGATGCCGAATGCGATCTGACCCTTCGGAGTAACCGGAGAGGTCGCATAGTCGGTTGCCATGAAGATGGAGCCCAGCATCAGGCCGCCGCCGAATACGTTGTACAGCATGGAATCCAGATTGCCCATACCGCCGGTCGGGAACAGCAGCGTGATAACAGCGACGGTCAGGATGAACGCGACCGGAGTGTTAATGGTAATTACCTTGCGGTATACCAGATATGCGCCGCCGATCAGCAGAGCCAGAGCGGAAACCTCGCCCATGGAGCCGCCGGTCTGACCGACAAACATCTGGAATACGCTCGGCAGCTCGCCTTCCGCGGAGCCCTTGATGATTGCCAGCGGGGTAGCGCCGGAAATTGCATTGATATCATCCTGGGAAGCGCCGAGGATCGGCATCCAGGAGCCTGCCTTGACCCAAGTGGT
Organism: Clostridiaceae bacterium; assembly: GCA_016293155.1. GTDB lineage: Bacteria > Bacillota > Clostridia > Oscillospirales > Butyricicoccaceae > JAEDEU01. Next base: position 8,010 of record JAEDEU010000038.1, read on the forward strand.
CATGGCAACCGGCCAGGAAGCCAGCAGGAACGCACGGCCTGCAAGCGCCGGGTTCATGAAGTTCTTACCGATGCCGCCGAACAGGCACTTTGCAAAGATGATGGAGAACAGAGCACCGATCACCATGACCCACAGCGGAGCGGATACCGGCGATACAAAGGAAAGCAGTACGCCGGTGACAACTGCGGACAGGTCGCCGGTAGAATCCGGTCTGCCGGCAGCCTTGCAGAAAATTTTCTCAAAAACAACACAGGCAATGACCGTAACTGCGGTTTGCAGCAGTGCGCGCGGTCCAAACATGAAGACCGCAACCGCCATTGCCGGAATCAGCGCGATGATGACATCGAGCATGATCGAGCGGGTATCCTCGCTGGCCTTGATATGCGGCGAGGAGGTAATTACAACTTTACTTAAATCGTACATTTCGCTCCTCCTTTACTTCTTTGCCGCTGCTGCTGCCGCCTTGCGCTTATCCATAACGCGCATCTTGGCAACACGGAACTGCTGTACCAGCGGAATGCGGGCCGGGCAGACATACGAGCAGGAGCCGCACTCGATGCAGTCGAGTACATTGTATTCCTCGCAGCCTTCCAGGTCGTTTTTCTTCGCATACATATTCATGTAGATCGGCATCAGATGCATCGGACATGCGCCGATACACTTGCCGCAGCGGATGCAGTGCGGGTCTGCAACTCTCTTGTCCTCATCCTCTGCAAACGCCAGGAATGCGTTGCTGCCCTTCATGATCGGGGGCTCAAGGGAGAACTGCGCGATGCCCATCATCGGGCCGCCTGCGAGCAGCTTGTTCGGAGCCTTCTTGAAGCCGCCGCAGAAGTCGATCAGCTTCTCGATCGGGGTGCCGATGCGTGCCTCTACGTTCTTCGGCTCTGCGATTGCGGAACCGGAGATGGTAACAACGCGGCGGATAACCGGCATACCCTTGGCAAAGCGGCGGTAAACCGCGCCTGCGGTATCGACATTGAATACTGCGCAGCCGGCGTCGCTCGGCAGCTTGCCGGACGGAACCTCACGGCCGGTAACGGCATTGATGAGCTGCTTCTCTGCGCCCTGCGGGTACTTGCACGCCAGCGGAGCCAGCTCCAGTACCGGATCTCCTGCGATCAGCTTCTCGATTGCCGGGAAGGTATCTTCCTTATTGATCTCGATGCAGATGTACGCCTTCTTTGCACCGATGATCTTTGCGAGCATACGCACGCCTTCCACGATCTCCTCCGGACGCTCCAGAAGCAGGCGATGGTCGGATGTGATGTACGGCTCACACTCCGCGCCGTTGATCAGAACGGTGTCTACCGTGCCGATTGCGCCCTTGATCTTGACATGGGTCGGGAAGGTTGCGCCGCCGTGGCCAACGATGCCGGCAGACCAGATCGCATCAATGCGCTCGTCGTTGCTCATGGAATCGAAGTCGTACGGCTTGACAGACTCGTGCAGTCTGTCCTCATAGTCGTTTTCGATGATGATAGACATCACCTTGGAGCCGTTCTGATGCAGCATCGGCTTGATGTCGATGACCTTGCCGGACACCGAAGCATGAACCGGTGCGCTGACGAATCCGCCCGCTTCTGCGATCATCTGACCCAGATCAACGATATCACCCTTCTTGACGAGCGGCTTTGCCGGTGCGCCAATGTGCATCGAGACCGGGAGAATGACCTGTTCGGGAGCCTTCATCAGCTCGATCGGCTTTGTGTTTGTTGCGGATTTGTATCCCGGATCTGCATGAGTTCCCGGATGGATACCGCCACGAAACGTGTACGCCATTATGGATTCACCTCTCAATTCATATATGTGCGGCTCTCTCACCGCACGATGGACGTGTACCGAACGCACAGCGCACCGCCCCCGCAGACAACGCGCCATGCTACATTCAAATTATACTGTCAAAGCCCCTGAAAAGGCAACTCATTTTTGCAAAAAATTCAATGAATTTGACCATCTTTTTTTGTTATCTTTTGGGAATTTATCCGCTTTCGCAAAAACGATCTGACAATCGGACAAAAATCTCTGCATTTTGCATACATTTTCCACTTTTGGCAAATCATAAGGACGCGGCAAAAAGAAAAGGACGAACCGCCCGGTCCGTCCGTTCTGTTTTTCTCTGCGCTCAGTAGCACTCCGGCGGGAGCAGCTCACTCAGCTCCACGAGCGCCGGATCGGTAAAGTCAAAGGCATCCGCCCAGACCGCCTCGGCGCGCAGAATCTGCTCCTCCGTCAGCCCGTGCAGCACCAGACGCACCGTAAAGCCGTCCGCATCCATGACCGGCACCAGCCTGCCGCCGTGCGCCTCGGCAATCCGCGCGGCATACGGGATGCCCAGTCCGCAGGCTTCCTCCGGCGCCTCGGGCGACTCCCAGCCGCTCAGCAGCCAGCGGCGCGCCTGCTCACTCGGTCCCGGACCGTTGTCGCGCACACTCAGGATATATGCGTCCCCGTCCATCGCCGCACCGAGCGCAATGGTGACCTCCGCCCCGCCGCAGCGGATGCTGTTGCCCGCGAGCGCATACAGCGCGCCGTACACCGCGTCCGGCAGGCACAGCAGCGGGCGTCTGTCCGGAATGCCGCAGTGCACCGTCACCTGCACGCCGGTCAGCTGACGCAGATGCCGCGCCGTTTCCTCCAGCAGCTCGCGCACCGTGCAGTACTGCGCCTCCCCCGCCGGGGGCTCGCCGGAGAGCGCCGCCAGATGCGCTGCCTGCCGCAGCAGCCGCATCGCCTCGCGCCGGACACGCTGTGACTGTGCATCCGCTCCGTCCCCCGCCGCAAGCAGCAGGTTTCCACAGACCTCTCTCAGCCGGCGCACCTCCTCGCGCAGCAGCGGCATACTCCGCCGCACCTCATGAAACAGGAGCAGCAGCCCCTCTGCACACGGGTAATATTCCATGCGGTACCATCTGCCGCCAATCTGTTCCTCTATCACCCCGTCCGCTCCGCTGTGTACCGCGTCGCGCAGGATCTTGCAGGCGTGCACCGAAAGCACATCCTGCAAGGAATAAAAGGTGCCGTGTTCGAGCAGCTCGGCGCACGCCTCGGTCTGCCGCAGCACAAACAGCAGCTCGCTGACAACCGCAGCCGTCCGCCCTGCCGCCGCATCGCCGCAGACGCGCCGCAGCACATCGGCGTCCAGCACCTCCCAGAAATTTTCCTGCATCATTTCCTCCCCTTTTTGTCTTTTTCGACAAAATTCGACAGAATGTTACCACCATTATACCAGTCTTTTCGAGTGTTTTGAACAATCGCAATGAAATTTTTTTATTTTCGTATGATGATTTTTACAAATCGGGCATTGTAACAATTAGAATGGGATGGTATAATAATGTCGTGAACCAAAAAAATTCTTAATTCACCATTTTTAAGGAGGATATCACTACTATGGGAATCAAAGTAGGTATCAACGGCTTTGGCCGCATCGGTCGTATGGTATTCCGTGCAGGCCTGAAGAACCCGAACATCGACTTCGTAGCAGTTAACGATCCGTTCATGACTCCGGATTACATGGCTTACATGCTGAAGTACGACACCATGCATGGCCAGTACGACGGCACCATTGAGTACACCGACGACGCTATCATCGTTGACGGCAAGAAGATTCTGTTCCACGCTGAGATGGATCCGAAGAACATTCCGTGGGGCGCAGACGGCGTTGATTACGTTGTTGAGTCCACCGGCGTATTCCTGACCAAGGAGAAGGCTCAGGCTCACATCGACGGCGGCGCTAAGAAGGTTATCATGTCTGCTCCGTCCAAGGACGACACCCCGATGTTCGTTATGGGCGTTAACCAGAACACCTACACCAAGGATATGACCTTCGTTTCCAACGCTTCCTGCACCACCAACTGCCTGGCTCCGATCGCTAAGGTTCTGGACGAGGCATTCGGCATCACCGATGGCCTGATGACCACCGTTCACTCCGCTACCGGCACCCAGAAGGTTGTTGACGGTCCGTCCAAGAAGGACTGGCGCGGCGGCCGTGCTGCTTGCGGCAACATCATCCCGTCTTCCACCGGCGCTGCAAAGGCAGTCGGCAAGGTTTACCCGAAGCTGAACGGCAAGCTGACCGGTATGTCCATGCGTGTTCCGACCCTGGACGTATCTGTTGTTGACCTGACCGTTAACCTGGCTAAGCCGGCAACCTACGACGAGATCTGCGCTGCTATGAAGGCTGCTTCCGAGGGCGAGCTGAAGGGCATCCTGGGCTACACCGAGGACGACGTTGTTTCTTCCGACTTCCTGGGCGATCCGCGCACCTCTATCTTCGACAAGAAGGCTGGTATCGCACTGACCGACACCTTCGTAAAGGTTGTTTCCTGGTACGACAACGAATGGGGCTACTCCAACAAGCTGCTGATGCTGATCGAGCACATGGCTTCCGTTGACAACGCTTAATTTACTGTCTTACAGAACGTGAATCCCCAAAGAGCTTCCCGCAAGGGAGGCTCTTTTTTCACTTTATTCCATTCCTCCCATCTTGTGCGTAGTATGCCGCATTCGCCCGCCGCTGATGCTGGAAAAAAAAACCGCCGCCCGGCAGGATTTGCTCCCACCGGGCGGCAGATATCATTTTTTTATTTGGCAAGATACGGACGGATGATCTCCTTCATCTCCTCCGGCTCCTGCAAACCGACCATACGCTTGACCACTTTGCCGTCCTGATACAGGCAGAGCGTCGGAATGGACACAATGCGGTTGGCGAGCGCCAGCCTCGGGTTCTCGTCAATGTTGACCTTACAGATCCTGAGCCTGCCCTCAAAGGCACGATCCAGCTCCTCAAGCACCGGTCCCATTGCACGGCACGGCGCACACCAGTCCGCCCAGTAGTCCACCAGCACCAGGCGGTCGGATCCCAGCACCTCGCTGTCAAATGTCTCCTCCGAAACGGCTGCGATAGACATATTTCCTCACCCTTTCCAGATTTCCTTTTCTTTTTTCTCGATTTGGTTTTGCAAAACAGCGCCCGATACGGTATAATGACACATACACCGGGGTCTGCACAGGCAGTACTATACTGTTTTTCCTGTATTATACTCTTTTTTGCCGTCCGTGTGAAGTCTTCCGGCAAATTTTATATTTCCTGCCCCCGGCGGAGAAACGGAGCGATTTTTTATGACCGATTACCTGCATCCCGTCATGGACGATGCCGCCCTGACCCGCATGAGCTCGCTTGCGCTGGCGCACATGGGCGACTGTGTATATGAAATGATGACCCGTGCCTATCTCACCTGCAACGGGCTGACCACCAACCGCACCCTGCACAAGGAAACCGTGCGCATCGTCTGCGCGGCGGCGCAGGCTGCCGGTGCACGCGCCATTCTGCCCCTGCTCAGCGAGGACGAGCGTTCCGTCCTTCTGCGCGGACGTAATGCCAAGCCGCATCACATGCCCAAATCCGCCAGCGTCGCGGACTACTCCTATGCGACCGCACTGGAGGCGCTCTTCGGCTGGCTGTATCTCAAGCAGCGGTATGACCGGCTCAACGAGCTGTTTGACATCATTTTAAACACCATACAGGGATAAAAAGAGGGCAGCGGAAATTCCGCTGCCCCTTCTGCTTCCCGTCAGAACCCTCAGTTCTCCGAAAACTGCTGACGTTTTCTGCTGTTTTCGGACTGATTTCGGCTGTTCTGCCGGTTCTGATTGTTATTCTGCTGGTTCTGATTGTTGTTCTGGTTATTCTGATTGTTCTGCTGCTTCTGCTGATTGCGGTTGTTCTGGTTCTGCTGATTGTTCTGGTCGTTCTGCTGGCGATGGCAGTTACGGCTGTTAAATTCGTTGGACATTTTCGATGCACCTCACTTTTTTTCCAAATCGGCGGATGGGTCCGCACAGGCAGACATATGCGCCGGTTTTCCTGTGTCCGTACTCAGTATGCCCGCGGGACGCGCAATTATGCAGACCGCCGGATGCGCAGTTTTTACAAACTTTTCCACAATTCAAAATTTGTATTTCCGCGGTTTCCCTCCCGCGCGGCGCTTGCCAAACCGGCGCAAACCTGATATAATAAATTGTTACTGTATCAGTATAATTCCGGACCGCACCA
>JAEDEU010000187.1 GCA_016293155.1 Clostridiaceae bacterium
TCCTCCTCGCCTATGGTATAAAAAATCCACCGTACACGATCATTGTACGGTGGATTTTAATGAAAAAACATTAACCAAAGGTTAGGTCTTTTGCGAGAACAGATCAGACAGCTTCTTTCTCTTGGTTCGGGTATCGCCCTCGATATGAAGTTTGGAATAAATCTGATTGATGTATTGTTTGATACTGCCCTCGGAGAGGAACAGCTTTTCCGCGATCTCCCGGTTGGACAGACGTTCGGCCAGCAGACCTACGATCTCCCACTCCCGCTCCGTCAGCGGAGCCAGCACTGCGGGGCGCACCGCCTGATCCTGCATCTGCTTTCGCCGCGCCTCATACCCATCGCCAAGCTGCACAATGCGTTTGACAAGCGTATTATGTTCTGCGCAGCATCCCAGCAAGTCCCTCAGATAGCGGTAGTTCTCCACAAACGGTATCAGAAATTCATCCGGCTCTGCATCCCGAAGCGCTTGCTCCAGCACTTCCCGCGCTTCCGGCCGTTTGCCCAGCATCTCATAGGCCGCAGCCACCTGAATGCGCAGGTGCAGGGTCACCAATGCGTAGTGCATGGTATCGCACACAGCCAGCTGTCCCTCGCTGCGGCCGATGACCTTGGCGTAAGCGCCCTGGGCCAGATACACCTGGTTCTCAATCATCTCCATCATCGGCTTGCCCGGCGCAAGGAAATGGATGGTGGAGAGCTGGTGCTCTGCGAAAACAGGCGGGATCTTGTCCGTCGCGCCCAGCAGTGCGTGGTAATAGGCGCTGGTGGCGCTCCAGATGTTCAGCCATGCGGCGTTGTGCTTGCGCAGCAAAGCCTCACGGCGTTCCTCGAAGGAATAGCGCTGCTCCATATCCATATGCAGACAGAGCCGCCGTGCCAAAAAGTCGCAGCACAGCGCCATGTTCTCCTGCCCGTTGCCCTCGATTTGGGCATAGGCGCTTTCCAGCTCGATGTGCGCATCCGTGAAATGGCCCTGCATGAACGCCGCCTCGGCCCGCATGATTTTTTCCGCGCCATGTCCGTGGCCGTTGGTGATTTTATAATAGTGGGGCATACATTCGTCCATCTCCGCAAGCTCGCTTTGCAGCTCACCGTGCGCACGGTAGAACATCATCAGGACGGACGGTGAGCCAAAGGTCCAGCCGCCACTTTTGTGAATGCTGATCGCAGGGCGGGACATCTGCGCGCTGGCGCTTCGGTGCAGACGGCTCATGGCGCTGATATCGTTGTAGCAGAGGAAGCTCATGATCAGGTCGCACTCACCCAGCAGATTGCCTCGCTCCTGCGGGGATAGCTCAGACTGCTCCCGTATGGCGGTCAGCAAAAGTTCTTTCAATTCCAGCATTTTGGGGATATTCCGCCAGTTGGACATACTGCGCATCAGCACCAGGAGCGCAAGAGGATGGGCTTTCAGAATGGAAACGGGACACGCTGCAATGTCATCCAGCACCGTCTGCGGGTCCAGCGAGGAGAGCAGAATGCCTGCGTCCTGTTCCACAACACGGAGCAGGGCGTCGTAATTGCCACTCCGCCGGTTCGCAGTGATGGCGTGCAGATACTGCCTGTGGCTCTCGTACCAGGTTCCCAGCCGCTCCAGATAGAGGGCCTGTTTTCTCGTTTCCATTGTCAGGAAGGTGCGCTCGGCACATTCCTTCATCATGTGGTGGAACCGGAACGTCACGCCGTCCGGCAGACATTTTACAAATGCATTTTGTTCCGTCAACGCGGTCAGCAGCGCTTCCGCATGGGCGTCGCCGGTGACAAACTGCGCCATTTGCACGGTGAACTCATCGGCAAGGCCCATGACCGCCAAAAACTCCCGCTGCTTTTCGGGGAGCGGGTCGATCATAGCGGCGGTGAAGGTGGCATAGATGTCGGAGTTGTGGTCGGGCAGCACCCCACGCTCGGAGAGGGTCCGCAGGTTCAGATAGACGGCGGAAAACCAGCCCTCGCTGGAATAGAGTAGGGCCTCGACCTGCGCATCGGAAAGCTCCGTGCCGCAGCGGTGGGCATAGATGGCCAGCTCCGTGTGGTTCAGCCGCAGCTGCTCCGTACCGATCCGGTAAACCTTGCTCCCCAGCCGGACGGTTTCCGCGGCGGGCAGAAAGCGGTCCCGGCTGGCGGCGATCAGATGCACATTGCCGGGCAGGCGGTTTGCAAGGGTGCAGAGAAACCTGGAAACACGCAGGTCCGTCAATAGGTGAAAATCGTCAATAAAGATGTAGTAGGCGGTTTCTCCCGCCAGTTCATGGCAGAGGTCGTCCGTCAGCAGTCCTGCCCCGGCGGCATCCGTGGGGCAGGGATAGTCCCGCAGGAAGTCCAAGCCCGCCCGGCCAAAGGCGTCCTGCACGCTTTTCCAAAAAATCGCAAGGTTGTCAGAATATACGCTGATACGGACGATCCGCAGCGGCTCCACCTTGGTCCGCTGCTCCAGATACCAGTTTACCGCCGTTGTTTTGCCGTAGCCCATGGGGCCACCACCGTGGTCAGAGCGCAGCGGGAGATGGGCCGCAGGCTCTCCTGTAAGCGCTCGGATATGTAGATCG
>JAEDEU010000188.1 GCA_016293155.1 Clostridiaceae bacterium
ATGCCTTCACCTCGGCGACGATGCGTCCTGCAAAAGCGGGGCCGCCTTCAAGCCTGCCGCCAAGAAAGAATGTGTGGCGACCTGGACAGGGCAAAACCTTCTTCATCGGCTCGAATTCAAATTCCGCAACCCAGTGGTTTTTGCCCTCGCGGCGCAACGAGCCGCCGCATGCCGGTGCAAACGCATCGATAACATGCGTAAACTCCACACCAAAGCGCAGCGTATCTTCCTGTGGAATTCCCTCCATCGCAAATTCCACCGAAATCGCCGCCGCTTCAGTGCTCAGACGCATTTCTGAAGCGCTTACGACTTCAACCATATTGAATTTCCGTTTCGCATACGCTTCCAGCTTCGCAAGCGCCGCCTGCAAGAAGGCTTCGTCCCGCACCGCCGCATCCTTCAGCTTCAGCGCCTCGACGCTCTCCCTGCGCGCCTCGGCGAAAATTTCGCGCAGCAGCGGCTGCACGCCGTCAAACACATCGCTGTGCAGCATTTCTTCCGCGCCGCACAGCCTGCGGAAGCGATCAAAGGCGCTGTCGTTTGCACAGGTCGCGCCGGGCTGACGCTCAAGATGATGCGCCATCAGCTCCGCGCCGCTCCCATCGGCCTTTATGCTCTCGGGCAGCCCCATCAACGGATGTATCGGCAGATACGGTACCTGGCACGGGCGGCCAAACGCCGTGTATACGCAGGTCTGCCACGGTTCATCCGCAAATTCCCAAAGATCGCTTTCCAGCGTCGTTCCAGTGCAAATGCGGCGCGCGGTCGGAGAATTGTGCGGTGAACGTCCTGGACCAAAGCGGTCAACGTCATCCTGCGTGCCCTCGTAGTGACAACTCATCACCCGGGCAAGCGTTTCGATATCTATCGGCTTATGCGGATACACGCAGAACGGCGTGCCTTCCCTTTCAATATCCCAATCTCGACCGAGCACAATGCGCTGCCCATGCTTCTGGCGCAGCAAATTCCCCGCATGCCTCCAGGTCTTTTCACCCTGATACGCCTCGGCAAAATCAAAGTCGGAATAATCCGTCGTTTTGGGCACATACCAGCCCTTTTCGACGGCATAGCGCACAATATCCTTCGAATAGAACATTTCCGGGCAATCGCTGAGCGTATGGAAGGTATAATGATTGGGCATGACGACCACCGCATCATCCGGTACGCGCGCACCGACATAATGCCGCCCGCGGACAAGCTGGAACATGAACGCCTCATTCTTATCGGCAATGGTATAGGCGCGGCCGGAAGGAGCGTAGCCCCATTCGTCAATCAGCGCCATCAGCACATGCGCACCCTCGCGCGCCGTATGTGCGCGTTCCGCCAGCGCACGGCGCAGCACATAGCCAATCCCGCCGTCCTTAACGACGTTCGGGTCGTCATCGTCTTCCTTGGACCAACCCATCGAATTTGATGTGATAACAACGCCACACTCGTTCAGATAAGCATCCGCAGCGGTAACGCCGCCCTCATCCTCGACATATTCCACCCAGTAATAGCCGAGCGTATGCGGAACCTGCGGAATGCGTGCCAGCCCTTTCTCTGCCGGTATCAGTTCGCCCGACGCATGATCCGCTGCGGGCACGATTGCGTGCCGGACAATCACATGACCCGGATCATCCTCGTTGTGTGCGACGAGCACGCGCCCGCTTGCGGACACAGCTTTGCCCACAATCACAGTCATACAGTTCATCATTTTATCCTGAAGCATTGCGAATCTCCTCATTTGATCTTTGGAAGCGCAACCTTATCAAACGCAACGGTAAAATCGCGCATGTATTCTGCCATCGTATTGAGCATTTCCACGCCCCATGCCTGCGTTGCCTTCGTTGGCGGATCGATAGACATGCCATGCGTCAGCCAGCCATTGTCCGTAATGGAGCGAATCGGCCTGGGAATCGTAACGCTACCCCCCTTGAAGTTGACGTCCATCCAGCTGGCGCTGGGGAGTTCGTTGGAAACGTCGTTGCGGATGCCTTCGCCCTCTTCAAGGTATTCCGTATGGATCAATGCCGGGTCAATACCCATCACTGCAGCGGTCTCTTCGCCGCCGCCATGGCCGCCCTTCCATTCCGGACGAAGCTCTCCGGCAATCAACCACCAGTTCAGGTTAGCAAGAATCGCGCCCTTTGCATACAGATGATGGCCAACCTCCGTGATGGATTTGCTGTTTCCACCGTGACCGTTCAGAATAATAAAATGACGGAAACCATAATCATAGAGCTGATCGCAAATGCGCTCCAGCAGGGCGCGAAGTCCCTCCACGCCCAGCGAAATCGTTCCGGGGAAGCCGACGATATCCGCTGTCGCACCATAGTTCACAGTTGGCGCGATCACTGTGTCGGACATGGCTGAATACAGCTCTGCAATGCGATGTGGTATCATCGTATCCGTGCCGAGGGGCATGTGCTTTCCATGGTTTTCGATGCTGCCAACCGGGATTACAACCGTATCGCGGGTTTTCAGATATTTTTCGACGTCCAGATAATTCATTTTTTCAAGAAACATTTTATCCACCTCCAGTCTAAACTCAGCCATTATTATACT
>JAEDEU010000189.1 GCA_016293155.1 Clostridiaceae bacterium
GCGGGCAGCGGTTTCTTTCTGAAACCCCAGTATTTCCTCCAGATCGGTATCGTAGATGCGTCCGGTATCATGCAGATGTCTTGCAATCTGATTGATGTTGGCGTTTGCACGCCTGAGCAGATGCAGCATCTCCTGAATTTCCGGCATATCCAGCCTGATGACCATGCCGTCAATAGCCATCTTCCGCAGAAATGCGCTGAGGTTCGTACTGCCCGACAGCGCCATGTTCTTTTGAATCAGGTCATACTCCTCCTGCGTTGCCCAGAAGTGCATACTGATGTCCCTGGTGTCTGCCATCATCAGAGCTCCTGCGCTTTATCCCTACTGGGTTTCGGCGCGGCGTCCGGCAGGGGCTTCTGGAGCTTTTCCAGAACAGACGGCTTTTTCTCTCTGGGGGCTTTCTCCAGTTCCTTTCGGAAATGGGTAATGAACAGATCCGTCAGGCCGGTGTGCGGTCTGTCCACCACAAAATAGCAGTTGCGGTCTCCGCCCCAGGAATCGGGATTCGGCACGACCGGCACGGTCTGCGCCCACTCCCGGTTGGCGCGGCTGATGCGTCCGTCCCAATCCTTATACTGCACGGTATTGGCCAGCACATACTGGATTCTCTCCATGCTGAATTCCGCACTGACCGCATCAAACACCGCCTGAGAATTCAGACGGTTGTTGCCGTAATTCTCGGAAATGGCTTCCTCAATCGCCTCCTTGCAGGCGATGTTGGCCTGATAGGATTCTCTGTACAGCGGCAGTTCTCCATGCTCGCGGGCATAGGCTGCATCATGCCGGTATAACGGCGTATCCGTTGCGATTTTCTTTTCCATGTTCAGCGAACCTCCTTCTCGGTTTCATTCTGTTTGGGATGACTGTCCCGCTGCGGCAGCGGGGCATGGAGTTTGGCCAGCACAGACGGCCTTTCGGATTTTGCACTGACAGCAGGGCGCACCTCCGGCTCGCTGTCTGCAATCTCGGCCATTGCTTCCATCGGCGTTCTGTCATCGATATTCAGTTCAATGTTCAGCTGCGCCAGACGGGCAGATTTCTCCTTCAGCTCCTGCTCCTGCGGAAAGGGCTTGCCCAGTTCCGCTTTGGCGGTCTCCATCTGCGCATAAAGGGAATCCAGCTTTTCCTGCACACGGGCAAGGCGCGTCTCCATGCCGGCAAGGGCATTGTCGATGCGGATGAGATTGCCCCTGGGGTCTTTGCCCAGCTCCACACGATGGGACATTTTCCCCTTGAGGGTCAGCACATACTGCTTGCCGAAATCCTCCAGCGTCAGAGACATCTGAAAGCCCCGGTAGCTGCCGATGGGCACCGGCTCCAGCCCCTTGACTTCCTTCATGGCATCAACCAACGCCGCACCGGCGTTTTCCTTATCGGTCAGAACATCGCCCCGCACTGTCATACCGGCAAAGCCGTCCTGCGGATGGGGGTGTTCCGCCAGCGTCTGCATATCTGCCTGAAACCCTGCGATGAATCCCTTGTTCTGTTCAATCTGTTCCGGGAAGTGGCGGAGAATGTTGTCCTCCAGCCGGTACTGCTGACTCTGATGATTGGCCTTCATCAGCTTCAGCCGTGCCACATCCACATCCAGATCCATCTTCTCCTTGATGCGCTCGTCACCGGCGCAGAGCGCCTTGATCTCCGCATAGGACAGCGCGGTTTCATCAATGTCCTCACAGCTTCTCACAGGGCTTTTGCTTGTCATAATCTGCGAAATAAACTTCTGCTTGTTTTCCAGCGTCTGCCAGAGATAAGCGTCAAAGGTGGCCTCCGTCACATAGCGGAAGATGTGGACTTGCTTGTTCCTGTTTCCCTGACGGATGATTCGGCCGGAGCGCTGTTCCAGGTCGCCCGGCCGCCACGGCGCATCCAGGTCATGAAGCGCCACAAGCCGGTCCTGCACATTCATGCCTGCCCCCATTTTGAAGGTACTGCCCATCAGCACACGCACCTGACCGGAGCGGACTTTGGCAAACAGTTCTTTCTTCCGTGCTTCGGTATTGGCCTCATGGATAAAGGCGATTTGTTCTCGCGGAATGCCTCTTGCCACCAGTTTTTCCCGGATGTCATCATAGACGGTGAACTCCGGTTCCGGAGGATCATCCTTAACCGCACCTGCGACAGCATGAAGTTCCGGATTATCCAGATTACCGCCGACCGCCTTGGCTGCTTTTGCTGCCGGCGCGCCGGTCTTGGGTGTGCTCAAATCGCAAAACACCAACTGGGTCAGTTTGTCCGCCTGACCTTCGTCCCAGATGCGGTAGATGTTATCCACACACATATTGACCTTGCTGGACGGGTCATCCGGCAGATCGGGATTGATGATGCGCTGGTCGAGTCCCAGCTTTCTTCCGTCCGTGGTGATGCGGAGCATATTGTCCACGCTGGCGTCCACTGCACCGGCATGGACTTTGGCAGCGCGCTCGGACAGCTCCTGCACCATCGCCTGCTGAATCTCTGTCGGCTGTGCCACCACATTGTGATAGACAGCCTCCGG
>JAEDEU010000039.1 GCA_016293155.1 Clostridiaceae bacterium
TGGTCATGTTCCTGACCGACAGCCCGTCCATCCGCGATGTCCTGCTGTTCCCAACGATGAAGCCGATTGGAGTTCAGTCTGCGCAGGAGCAGGAAACAGAGGAATAAACAAGCAAGCTCGGACAAAAAAACCTTGTCCGGGCTTTTCCTGCAAGTCCGGCGGGACGGATGCAGACGGAAGGAGAGTATGGAATGCGGGAGTTATTCGCATGGCTGATTCAAAAATTTGGACACAAGGGCGCCAAGGGCGGACGCATTGCGTCGCAAATTATTCTGGAGGGCTTTGCGCTGGTCATCCTGCTCGGTACGCTGCTGCTGCTGCTGCCGATTTCCACGAAGGAGGGTATGACGACCGGCGTGCTGGATGCGCTGTTCACAGCCACCTCTGCGACCTGCGTCACCGGTCTGACGGTGGTGGACACCTATACGCACTGGACGATGTTCGGGCAGCTCGTGATTCTGTGCCTGATTCAGTGCGGCGGTTTGGGCTTTGTCTCCCTGATGGCGATTGCCTCCTTCCTGACGCATCGGCGCATTTCCGTGCACGAGCGCGTTGTCCTGTCCACGGCATATAATACGGACGATATTTCCGGTACGGTGCGCCTCGCGCGCAATGTGCTGATTACCACGCTTGGCTTTGAGCTGGCGGGAGCAGTGCTGCTTTCCGCACGGTTTGTGCAGGATTTCGGTCTGAAGGGCGGCATTATCAAGGGTGTGTTCACGTCTATCTCCGCTTTCTGCAATGCGGGCTTTGACCTGATGGGACAGAAGGAGCCGGGCAGCAGCCTGATGTCTTACGTGGATGATCCGGTGGTGTGCGGTGTGGTCATGGCGCTGATCGTGATCGGCGGCATCGGCTTTGTGGTCTGGTCGGATGTGCAGCATGAGGTTCCGTTTGTCCGCAGCAGACTGCACACAAAGGTTGCAATTATCGTCACGGCGGTGCTGGTTGTCGGAGGTACCGTGTTGTTTTACGCATTTGAATGCAATAACCCGGAGACACTGGGCGGACTTTCCGGCAGAGGCGAAAAATGGTTGGCGGCGCTGTTTCAGTCGGTCACGCTGCGCACGGCGGGCTTTGCCACGGTGGACCAGGGCGCACTGACCGCGCCGTCCGTGCTGGTCTCCTGCTTTTTGATGTTCATCGGCGGCTCACCGGGCTCCACGGCGGGCGGCATCAAAACGGTTACGCTTGCCGTACTCATCATGTCCATCCTGGCGGTCATGCGCGGCAAGCGCGATGTCAACCTGATGGGACGGCGCATTCCGAGCCGCACGGTGCTCAATGCATCCATGCTGGCAGTCATCGGCGTGCTGCTGATCGGTCTGGGTACGCTGCTGATTTCGATTTTTGAGCCGGGCATCGGTCTGCGGGCGGTGGTATACGAGGTAATTTCCGCGTTTGGCACAGTGGGTCTGTCACAGAATCTCACTGCCGCGTTGGGAGGCGCCTCGCGTGTGGTGCTGATTGTCCTGATGTATCTGGGCAGAGTCGGTCTGCTGACGATGGCGGTCGGCGTCTTTACCCGCCATACGATTGATCCAAAGATCAGCTATCCGGAGGCGCGGCTGATGATCGGCTGACCGGATTTCTGCGGTGCTGTCCGGGGATGGATGCCCGACGGACAGTGCAAAAATGTTCGGTTTTGAAGCGGTCAGAGCAGCACTGCTGACCGGCTGTTGGAGGAGGAACTCTTATGAAATCATTTCTAGTGATCGGGCTGGGACGGTTTGGCACGGCGGTTGCGCTGGAGCTGAGTATGCTGCATCACGACGTTGTCGCAATCGAGGAGGATGAGGCGCGTGCGGAGATCGCGGCGGAAAAGCTGACGCATGTCGTCATCGGAGACGCAAAGGACGAGGCGGTGCTCAAGTCGGTCGGCGTGCGCAATTTTGACGGCGTGATCGTCGCCACGACCAACATCGAGGACAGCGTCATGATTACGCTGCTTGCCAAGGAGATGGGCGCGAACTATGTCGTGTGCAAGGTGCTCTCGGATTCCCACGCCAAGGTGCTCAGCCGCATCGGCGCGGACCGCGTGGTATTTCCGGAGCGTGACATGGGCGCACGGGTGGCGCAGATTGTATCCTCCGGCAATGTGCTGGACTTCATCGAGCTTTCGGATGAGTTTGCCATTGTCGAGATGCCGACGCCGGGCAAATGGGTCGGAAAATCGCTGTTACAGCTGGGCGTGCGTGCCGCCTACGGCGTCAACGTGCTGGCGATCCGGCACAACGGAGAGATTACGATTAACATCGAGCCGAAATACCGGTTCCACGCGGATGATATCGTGGTTGTACTCGGCAGCGATAAGAGCATCCGCAGATTGGAGGCACTGTGAAACAGATTGAAAGCAGGGACAATGCGCTCATCCGGCATATCCTGCGCCTGCTGCGCGACCGCCGGTACCGCGGCAAACAGGATGAAATGGTCTGTGAAGGCCCCAAAATGCTGGGAGAGGCGCTGGACAGCGGCATTTTGGTCAAGCAGGTGCTGATGGAATCCGGACGCGAGGCAGACGAGACGCTGCTGGCGCGGGCGCAGGCGCAGGGCGCACAGCTCTGCGCGGTCAGCAAAAGTCTGCTCGCAGAGCTTTCCGGCGTGGAAACGCCGCAGGGACTGGTGTTTACCTGCGCCAGACCAATCAGCGCACCCGAACAGCTTGCGGGCGCACAGCGTCTGATGCTGCTGGACGGCTTACAGGACCCCGGCAATCTTGGCACGATCTTACGCACTGCGGATGCATTTGCCGCAGACGGCGTGATTCTGTGCGAGGGTTGTGTCGATCCTGCCTCTCCTAAGGTCGTGCGCGCGACTATGGGCGCGGTATTCCGCATTCCGCTGGTCAGCTGCCCGATGGAGCAGGCGGCGGAGCTGGTGCGTTCGCTCGGTCTGCCGCTGTATGCCACGGCGCTGGCGGAGGACAGCGTGCCGCTCAGCACGGTGCCGCTGAGCCGCTCCGCCGTCATCATCGGCAACGAGGGGCGCGGCGTATCCGAACGGGCGCTTGCGCTGTGCGACCGGAAGATTATCATCCCGATGCGCGGACGCGCAGAGTCGCTCAATGCATCGGTTGCGGCATCCATCGTGCTGTACGAGATGACGCGCGGCGACGGAGGTGTGCAATGAGTCTGGAGCACTGGCTGTGGCTGGCACATCGTCCGGGATGCAGCGCGCTGACCGTCGATCGGCTGCTGTTGGAGTTTGGCTCGCCGGAGGCGGTATGGGAGGCAGGGCGCAGTCAGCTCAGGGAGCTGAAATGGCTGCGTCAGTCTGCGGTGGACAGTCTTGTCAGCAAACATCTGGAAAATGCGCAGCATACACTGGAGTACTGTGCATCGAAAGGCATCGCAGTGGTCACACTGGCGGATGAGCAGTATCCCGACCGCCTGAAAAATATTCCGGATCCGCCGCCGGTGCTCTACGTGCGCGGCAGGCTGCCCGCTTCGGAAAAGCTCGCCATCGGCATGGTGGGCACGCGCAAATCGTCCGAATACGGAATGCGCGTGACGCGCTGGCTGAGTGCGAATCTCGCAAAATCCGGCTGTGTCATTGTCTCCGGCATGGCGCTGGGCATTGACGGCATGGCAAACCGCGCGGCACTGGAGTACGGAGGCGAGACCATTGCGGTGCTCGGCAGCGGCGTGGACGTCTGTTATCCCGCCGAGCACGAGGAGCTGATGCAGCGGATCATCGTGCACGGCGCGGTAATCAGTGAATTTCAGCCGGGAAGCGCACCGAACGCACACAATTTTCCCGTGCGCAACCGCATTATCAGTGGTCTCAGCGCAGGCGTGGTCATTGTGGAGGCGCCCAAACGCTCCGGCTCGCTCATCACGGCGGACTGTGCGCTGGAGCAGGGACGCGATGTGTTCGCGGTTCCGGGCAATCTGCACGTCAAAAACAGCGAGGGCACCAACGATCTGATTCGTCAGGGCGCGGCGGCACTGGTCACCTGCGCGCAGGATATTTTAGAGTGCTACCGCGGCGTCGCGGTGCAGAAAACGCGGACGGCATCGCCTGAGCCGCCGTCCCGGCGGCGCAGGGAACGTCCCGAACCCGAATTGACACAGGTTCGGATTCCCGAGGCGAAGGTGGAGAAGCTGAAGCAGCCGATGTTTTCGCTCGGCGCGGAGGAGCAGCGCGTGCTGGACGCTGTGCGCGCCGGAGCGGGCAGCATGGACGCCGCCGCTGAGGCAACCGGATTTTCCGCCGCGCAGGTGCTCGGCATTGTCACCGTTCTGGAGATGAACGATCTCGTGGAGCGGGACGGCAGCCGGCTGCGCGCATTGTAACAGCAAATTCCCGCGCTTCCGTATGGGAGCGGGTTCAACCATAGAGGGCAGCAATGCCATAAGACCCGAACCCGGTTCGGGCACACAACAGGAGGAAATCAATTCATGTCTAAATTAGTCATCGTGGAGTCTCCCGCGAAGGCCAAAACCATCGAAAAATACCTTGGCAGCGGATATGTGGTCAAGGCATCCATGGGACATCTGCGCGATCTGCCCAGAAAGACGATGGGCGTGGATATCGAGCACGACTTTCAGCCGGAGTACATTCCGATTGAGGGCAAGGATAAGACCATCCGCGAGCTGAAAAAGGCCGCAAAGGAAAGCGACTATGTGTATCTCGCAACCGACCCCGACCGCGAGGGAGAGGCGATTTCGTGGCACCTGAAGGAGCTGCTCGGTCTGGACGACGAGCACTCCGGACGTGTGACCTTCAACGAGATCACCAAGCACGCGGTCAAGGACGGTATTGCGCACCCGCGCGAGATCGACCTCGATCTGGTGGACGCGCAGCAGGCGCGCCGCATTCTCGACCGCATCGTGGGCTATCAGCTGTCGCCGTTCCTGTGGCGCAAGGTCAAGCGCGGACTGTCCGCGGGCCGCGTGCAGTCGGTTGCGACCCGTCTGGTCGTGGATCGCGAGAAGGAAATCCGCGCCTTTGTGCCGGAGGAATTCTGGTCGCTGGATGCCGAGCTGTCCACGCAGGACGGCGGACTGTTTACCGCCTACTATTATGGCGACGGCACCGGCAAGGTGGAGCTGAAAACCGAGGAGCAGACCATGGCAGTGGTCGAGGCGGTTACCGGAAAGCCGTTTGTGGTCGGCCCGGTCAAGCGCGGCAAAAAGAAAAAGAGCCCGCCGCCGCCGTTTATCACCTCGACCCTCCAGCAGGAGGCGTCCCGCAAATTAAACATGGTTCCGCGCCGCACCATGTCCATCGCACAGGAGCTGTACGAGGGCATTGAAATCGGTCAGGCGGGACTGACCGGTCTGATTACCTACATGCGTACCGACTCGCTCCGCCTCTCCGTGGACGCGACCGACGCGGCAAAGGAATATATCATCGGTCACTACGGCGAAAATTACTATCCGGCGAAGACGCGCGTGTTCCGCACCAAGAAGGGCGCGCAGGACGCGCACGAGGCAATCCGCCCGACCAATGTGTTCATGGAGCCGGACACCATCAAAAAATACCTGAGCGCGGATCAGTATAAGCTGTATAAGCTGATCTGGAGCCGCTTTGTCGCCTGCCAGATGGCGGAGGCGCTGCTGGATACCGTTGCGGCGGATATCCTCTCCGAGGGTCACGTGTTCCGCGCGACCGGTCACACGGTTGCCTTCCCGGGCTTTACCAAGGTGTATGAGGAGTCCAGCGACAGCGGCAGCAATTCGGTTGCCGGCAAGCCGCTGCCGAAGTTTGACGAGGGCGATCCGGTCAACTGCGAAAAGCTCATTCCGGCGCAGCACTTTACGCAGCCGCCGGCACGCTATACCGAGGCATCGCTCATCAAGATGATGGAGGAAAAGGGCATCGGACGTCCGTCCACCTATGCGCCGACCATCTCCACCATTCTGGCGCGCGATTACGTCGTCAAGGAGGGCAGAAGCCTGCGTCCGACCCCGCTCGGCGAGGGCGTGACCGAGCTGCTGGTGGATAAGTTCACCTCGGTTGCCGACCTCAAGTTCACCGCGAACATGGAGGATCAGCTGGACGAGGTGGAAAGCGGCAAAATCGGCTATGTCGAGGTTCTGCACCGCTTCTTCGGGGACTTTGACAGCGCGCTCAAGCAGGCGGAGATCGACCTGGAGGGCAAGCGCATCAAGATCAAGGATCAGGTGACGGATGAAATCTGTCCGGAGTGCGGCAAGAATCTGGTCATCAAGTCCGGACGGTTTGGCAAGTTCCTTGCCTGCCCGGGCTGGCCGGACTGCTCGTTCACCAAGCCGATCACCGTGGATGTCGGCGTGAACTGCCCGCTGTGCGGCGCGAAGATTGTCGAGCGCACCGTGCAGAAGGGTCAGAGAAAGTATCACTATCTGGCGTGCGAAAACACGGTCAAGAAGGAGCCGACCTGTACCTTTATGACCTGGGATAAGGTGCTCAAGAGCACTTGTCCGGACTGTGACTCTCCACTGTTCAAGCACTATGACCGCGAGACCGGCGAGACCACTGAGGTCTGCTACCGCGAGGGCTGCGGCTATAAGAAGCTGATCTCCAAGCGCGCACCGCGCAAAAAGAAGGAGCCGGAGGAAACGGCAGCCGCATCGGCAGAGACCGCGGAAACCGAGGAGACTCCGAAGAAGACGACGAAAAAAACCGCCGCAAAGAAAACCACGGCGAAAAAGACTGCGGCAAAGAAAACGACCGCAAAGAAGACCACGACAAAAACCGCCAAAAAGACAGCAAAAAAGGCGGAGGACGGTGAGGAGGCGCCCAAGAAGCGCACCACCCGGAAAAAGAAGGCGGAAACCGAAGCACCGGAGGGAAATGAATGAACCATGCAACCGTAATCGGCGCCGGTCTCGCGGGCTGCGAGGCGGCATGGCAGCTGGCACAGCGCGGCATCGCGGTGACGCTGCATGAGATGAAGCCGCAGAAGCGTTCTCCGGCGCACCATTCGGATCAGTTCGCGGAGCTGTGCTGCTCCAACTCGCTGCGCGGCGCGGAGATCTGCACCGCGCCCGGACTGCTCAAGGAGGAGCTGCGGCGCGTTGGCAGTCTGATTATCGCCTGCGCGGATGCAACCCGCGTTGAGGCGGGCGGCGCACTGGCGGTTGACCGCGAGGCGTTCGCGGCGATGATTACCGAAAAAGTCAGAAGCCATCCAAACATCACGGTCGTGGAGGGCGAGGTCACCGAAATTCCGGCGGAGGGCGATGTCATCATCGCCACCGGTCCGCTCACGAGCGATGCGCTGTTTGACGCCATCCGCCACCGGCTGGGCGAGCGCGAGTACCTGCATTTTTACGATGCCGCCGCGCCCATCGTCAGCTTTGAGACCGTGGATATGGAGTCGGCATACTTTGCCTCGCGCTATGATAAGGGCACGGCAGATTATATCAACTGTCCGATGAGCCGCGAGGAGTACGATGCGTTCTGGGAGGCACTGTGTTCGGCGGAGGAAGCGCCGGTACACGGCTTTGAGGACAAAAAGGTGTTTGAGGGCTGTATGCCGGTCGAGGTCATGGGCCGCCGCGGACATGACACGCTGCTCTACGGTCCGCTCAAGCCGGTCGGACTGCGCGACCCGCGCACCGGACGCGACCCGTATGCAGTCGTTCAGCTGCGCAAGGACAACGCCGCCGGCTCACTCTACAATCTGGTCGGCTTCCAGACGCATTTGAAGTTTCCGGAGCAAAAGCGGGTGTTCTCCATGATTCCCGCACTGAAGAATGCGGAGTTCGTGCGCTACGGCGTGATGCACCGCAATACGTTTATGGATTCACCGCGCCTGCTCGACCGGTTCTACCGGCTGAGAAGCGAACCGCGCATCCGCTTTGCCGGACAGATGACCGGCGTGGAGGGCTATATCGAGTCCACCGCCTCCGGCTTCCTCGCGGGCTTTACGCTTGCGCGCGAGCTGGCAGGGCAGGAGCCGGTTGAGTTCACCAATCTGACCGCCATCGGCGCACTCGGACTGTATGTATCCAACGAGGCATGCGGCAAATTCCAGCCGATGAACATCAATTTCGGCATTATCGAGCCGCTTGGCTACCGCGTCAAGGGCAAGCGCGAAAAAAATACGCAGATTGCAAACCGTGCACTGGAAAAGCTGGACGGGCTGCTGGATGAGATCAATTACAACAACGCAGAATAAACAGCGACAGGAGGAATTTTGATGAAAATCATCATCGACGCGATGAGCGGTGACAACGCACCGCTGGCACAGGTCAGAGGCGCGGTCATGGCCGCAAAGCAGTATGGACAGGAATACATTCTGGTCGGACAGGAGGACGTTGTGCGTCCGCTGATCGAAAAGGAGGGCGGCTCCGGTCTGCCCATCCGCGTGCGCAATGCGACCGAGGTTGTAGATATGCACGATGACCCGTCCACCGTGCTGCGCAAAAAGAAGGATTCCTCCATGGCGGTTGCATTCCAGATGGTCGCCAAGGGCGAGGGTGACGCGATGATTTCCGCGGGCAATACCGGTGCACTGCTGTCCGGCTCAACCCTGATCGCAAAGCGCATCAAGGGCATCCGCCGCGCGGCGCTGCCGCCCATGCTGCCGACCGCGACCGGTCAGGTCATGCTGATCGACGCAGGTGCAAATGCGGAGTGCACCGCGGAGTACCTGCTCCAGTTTGCCTATATGGGCAGCTACTACATGAGCAAGGTGGTCGGCGTGACCAATCCGCGCATCGGTCTGCTGAACATTGGCTCGGAGGACACCAAGGGCGACGCGCTGCGTCTGGAGACCTACAAGCTGCTCAAGGCGGCGGGCGATGCGGGACGCATCAACTTTGTCGGCAACGTCGAGGGCGATGATCTGGCAAAGGGCGCGTGCGATGTCGCGGTCACGGACGGCTTTACCGGCAATGTCGCGCTCAAGGTCACCGAGGGCGTGGCAAAGTTTTTGGGTAACCAGATCAAGAAGATCTTTATGAAGAACGTCAAGAGCAAGCTCGCGTACCTGCTGGTCAAGGACGGCGTTGCGGAGTTCAAAAAGATGTTCAACGCGGCAGCAGTCGGCGGCGCTCCGTTCCTCGGCATTTCCAAGGCGGTGCTCAAGGCGCACGGCTCGTCGGATGAATACGCGATCTGCTCTGCCGTCGGACAGGCGATCAAGTACGTTGAGTCCGGCATCATCAAGGACATCACGGACAACGTGGAATACATGACGCTGTAAGACGAGCGGAAACGCATTTAGAGACCGTAGGGGCGCGCATTGCGCGCCCGCTGCCGGTCTATCGACAATAAAACAGAGGAGGGAAACCGATGAAAAAACAAAACATTGACTATATCTTTGCAAATGAATCGCTGTTTTTCACTGCAATGACGCATTCGTCCTATGCCAACGAGCATCGGGACACGCATATGCAGCACAACGAGCGTCTGGAGTTCCTCGGCGACTCCATATTGGGTCTGGTTTCGGCAGATTATGTCTATCACCGCTTTGCAAGCCTGCCGGAGGGCGAGCTGACCAAGCTGCGCGCGGCGGTCGTCTGCGAAAAAACCCTGTATGAGGTCGCGGTGGAACTCGGACTGGACGAGGAGCTGCTGCTCGGTCACGGCGAGGAGATGGGCGGCGGACGCAAGCGCCCGTCCATTCTGGCGGACTCGGTCGAGGCGCTGATCGGCGCAATCTACCTGGACGGCGGTCTGGAGGCGGCGCGCACGTTTATCATGCGCTGGCTGCCGGGCAAGGTGGATCTTGCCGAGCACGGACGCGCGTTTAAGGACTACAAGACTGCATTGCAGGAGATCGTGCAGAAGAACCGTCAGGAGACACTGGCATATCGTCTGGCGGGCGAGAGCGGACCGGATCATGACAAGCGGTTTACCGTGCACGTCCTGCTCAACAGCAATGTGTTTGCCAAGGGCACGGGCAGAAGCAAGAAGGATGCCGAGCAGATGGCGGCGAAGGCTGCGCTCGAGCTGATGGGAATGATCGACTGATGGCGTCCATCCTGCCGGTCTTTGTGCCGCACGCGGGCTGTCCGTGCCGGTGCGTGTTCTGCAATCAGCGCACCATTGCGGGGCAGACCGAACGCATGACGCCGGAGCGGGCGCGCGCGGAGCTGGAAGCGGGTCTGCGTATTTGTCAGACGCCGCCGCAGGCGGCATTTTACGGCGGCAGCTTTACCGCGATTCCGGAAGCGGAGCAGGAGGCGCTGCTCGCGGTGACGGACGAGCTGATTGCCGCAGGGCGGCTGAGCGGCGTGCGCTGCTCCACGCGGCCGGATGCAATTGATCCGCCCACCCTGGAGCGGCTCAGGCGGCACGCCGTGCGCACCATCGAGCTGGGCGCGCAGTCCATGGACAATGCGGTGCTGTGCGCCTCCGCGCGCGGACACACGGCGGAGGACACCGAGCGCGCCGCAAAGCTGGTCAAGGACGCAGGCTTTGAGCTGATTTTGCAGATGATGGCGGGGCTTCCGGGCGATACGCGGGAGACCGTGCGCGAAACCGCGGAGCGCATTGCCGCGCTGAAGCCGGACGGCGTGCGTATTTATCCGGTGGCGGTGCTGCCGGATACGCCGCTCGCGGAGCTGTGGCGGCGCGGAGAATACACCCCGCTGACGCTCCAGACCGCCGCAGAATGGTGCGCGGATGCGCTGGAGGTGTTCGAGCGCGAAGGCATTGCGGTGCTGCGCGTGGGATTGAATCCGACCGAGGAGCTGGGCAGCGCGGTGCTCGCCGGTGCCTATCATCCCGCGATGGGCGAGCTGGCGTATGGAGAGCTGTATTTTTGGCGGATGCGCCGGGCGATGCTGGAAGGTGCGGACGGACAGTTTGCATTTCCGCGGCGTGAGATGTCCCGCGCGGTCGGACAGAAAAAGAAAAACCTGACCCGTCTGCGCGAGGAATTCGGCGCACGGGTGGTCATTCGGGAACAAAAAGAAAAACACGTATAGACAAGTTCTGTGCGTGTTTTTCTTTTGCCGCGTGGCAAAATGTGGTATACTAAATTTGAATCACATTACTTTTCAGAAAAGGGGTTATTCGATGGCAAAGAAGATTCCGTCCCGCTCGGAGCTGCGCACCGAGGATACCTGGGCGATTGAGGATATTTTTGCGTCGCAGGAGCTGTGGGAGGCGGCATATGACCGCGCAAAGACGTTTCCCGAAACCGTAGCGTCCTATCGCGGGAAGCTCGGCACCTCCGCGACGACATTGTATGAATTTCTGACCTTCGGCGATCAGATGAGCATCGCATTTGACAGCCTGTACGGCTACGCACAGCGCAAAAGCGATGAGGATACCACCGTATCGCTGTATCAGGGCATGGCGTCCAAGGTGATTTCGCTGATGGTCGCCTGCGACAGTGCGAGCGCCTTTGAAACGCCGGAGATTCTGGCGATTCCGGACGAGACGCTGGAGGAGTTTTACCGTCAGCTGCCGGAGCTGCGCCTGTATGAGCGCTATCTGGACAAAATCCGCCGCAAGCGCGAGCACATCCTGTCGGATGCGGAGGAAAAGCTGCTGGCAGCGGCAGGCGAGCTGGCGCAGTCGCCGGACAGCATCTATTCCATGTTCGGGGATGCCGACCTGAAGTTTGACGACGCGGAGGACAGCGCAGGGGAAAAGCATCCGGTCACGCACGGCAGCTATATCCCGCTCATGCACAGCGCGGACCGCACGCTGAGAAAAAATGCGTTTTGCAGCCTGTACCGCAGCTATGGCAATTTCCGCAACACCGCCGCGGCAATCCTGACCGCACAGGTCAAGCAGCTCAAGTTTTTTGCCGATGCGCGCCGCTATGAATCCGCGCTGCACGCTTCTCTGGACGGCACCGAGGTGCCGGTCGAGGTGTATCAGAACCTCATCGATGCAGTGCACCAGAATATGCAGCCGATGTACCGCTATGTCGCGCTCCGCAAGCAGCTGATGGGACTGGACGAGATGCACATGTACGATCTCTACACTCCGATTGTCAGCGATGTGGACATGAATATCCCGTTTGAGGAGGCAAAGCGCATTGTCTATGATGCCCTTGAGCCGATGGGTGAGGAATACCGTGCGATTCTCAAAAAAGGCTTTGACGAGCGGTGGATTGACGTATACGAAAACACCGGAAAGTGCTCAGGCGCATACTCCGCCGGCATCCGCGTGCATCCCTATGTGCTGCTCAACTATTCCGGCACGCTGGACAGCGTGTTCACGCTCGCGCACGAGATGGGTCATGCGATTCATTCCTATCTGTCCAATCAGAACCAGCCGACGGTGTATTCGGACTATGTGATCTTTGTCGCGGAGGTCGCGTCCACCTGCAATGAGGCGCTGCTCATGCAGTATCTGCTCAAGACCACGACCGACAAGCGCCGCCGCGCTTATCTCATCAACTATTTCCTTGAGCAGTTCCGCACCACGCTGTATCGTCAGACGATGTTCGCGGAGTTCGAGGTGGAGATCGGACGGATGAATGACCGCGGCGAGCCGCTGACGGCGGACAGCCTGTGTGCGCTGTATCGAAAGCTCAATGAGCAGTATTTCGGCGACGGCATCGTGATTGACCGCGAGATTGATCTGGAATGGGCGCGCATTCCGCATTTTTACTATAACTACTACGTGTATCAGTACGCAACCGGCTATTCGGCTGCCATTGCACTGTCTCAGCGCATTCTGAACGAGGGCGCACCGGCGGTCAAGGATTATCTGGGCTTCCTCTCCGGCGGCTGCTCGGCGGACCCGATCACGCTGCTGCGCGGCGCGGGCGTGGATATGGCGGACACCAAGCCGATCACCGAGGCGCTCTCGCTGTTTGACAGCCTCATTGATGAGCTGGCGGAGCTGATGCGCGATTAACCGACGCAGACAGAGGAGAACTTTATGATAAAACTCATCGCCAGCGATATTGACGGCACCCTGCTGAGCGAAACCGCACGTCGTATTGATCCGAGGCTGTTTCAGCTGATTCGGGCGTTCCGCAAGCGCGGCATTGTATTCGCCGCCGCGAGCGGGCGGCAGTATGCCAACCTGCGCCGCCTGTTTGCGCCGGTGGCGGACGAGATCAGCTATATCTGCGAAAACGGTGCGCTGGTCATCCATAACGGCAGCATTCTGTTCCGCGATGAGGTGGAGCGCGGCCGCGGGCAAAGCCTGATGCGGCAGATTATGCAGGTACCGCAGTGCGAGGCGTTGCTGTCCGGCGTGGATACCTGCTATGTCCAGCCCAAGCGGCAGAGCTATGTCGATCATCTGGTGCATCACGTCGGCAATGTCACTACAATCGTGGACGATCTCTGCGCGGTGGAGGAGCCGTTTTTGAAGATTTCGCTCTATGACCCGAACGGCGTGGACGAGGCGACGCACCGGTATTTTAACGAGCTGGTGCAGCCGGATATGACGGCAGCACTGGGCGGACGGTGCTGGCTGGACTTTTTCCATTCCGACGTGCACAAGGGCACGGCGCTGGCGCATTTGCAGGGTGCACTGGGCATCACGCCGGAGGAGTGCATGGTGTTCGGAGACAACGAAAACGACATCGGGCTGATGCGGCAGGCGGAGCACAGCTATGCCATGGCGGGCGGACATCCGCGCACACTGGCGGAGGCAAAGCACCGGACGGACGATGTGACCGAAACCTTGATGCAGTTTTAAAGCAGCTGGATTAAAACGAGCAGACAGGAACGCATTCCTGTCTGCATTATTTTGCGCTGACGGTACGCGCACATCTTGCATAACCATCCCAAAAGTGATATCATTACCTATATATTTGATTTTTTACAAACATATTGTTTC
>JAEDEU010000190.1 GCA_016293155.1 Clostridiaceae bacterium
TCGCCGGACAGCACGATGTCCTCGTCAAACATACAGCAGATTCCGCTCGGCAGGTCGGTGATATCGCAGGCACAGCCGCAGCGGCAGCCCGGCTCTACCAGCTTGACGGACAGAATCATCGGATCCAACGTTTCTACCACAGCCTTGGGCTTGTTGCTCTGCTCAATCGTCTGGGCATCCGGTGCATCCGCGCGATACCGCGAGGAAAAGATGCGCGCGGAGCCTTCACTGCCGAACAAAATCGCGCGCTTATCATAGGTTGCAACACCGCAGATTTCCTGCGGACGTCCGCAGCTGAACATGGCATCCGCATAGATTTTGTAGAAGAACTTCACATCTACGCTGAAAAATCCCCGATTAAATGCGACCGGCTCTACGTCGATATAAACCCAGAGCAGCTCTGCACGGCGCGCCTTGACGCTGATGGCACGGTTTGCGGCCTCCTGCGAGTCCCGCGTCAGGTAAACGCGCAGATCCTGTATACATTCCTTGGAGCGGCAGGCGTCATATACCTTTTGCGTATGGACACAGACCGCCTCCCGAAAACCGGAATTGCATCCGGGAGTGTTTTTCTCAGACATGTTGCTTGCCTCCAAATCGAAATGGTTGGTACTTCCGTTTCATCCTATGCAGAACCGGCGCACAGGTTCGCTTGCATTTTATTCTCATATCCGATAAAATACTGTCAGAAGGAGGAGACCCAATGAATTACTGTATTGAATGCGGAACCAAACTGGAGCTGCGTGACTGCCCCGGCGAGGGCATGATCCCCTACTGCCCGTCCTGCAAGGCGTTCCGCTTTCCGATTTTTAATACTGCCGTCAGCATGGAAGTGCTGAATCCGTCCAAAGACCGCATCCTGCTCATCCGGCAGTATGGCAAAAAACGAAACATTCTGGTGGCAGGCTACGTCAACCGCGGCGAATGTGCCGAGCACACCGTTGTCCGCGAGGTACGCGAAGAAATGGGACTGCACGTGTCCGACGTTCGGTTTCAAAAGAGCAAATTCTTTGAGCCATCCAATACTCTGATGCTCAATTTTTCCTGTGTGGCAGATACCGAGGATCTCAGCGGTATGACCAGTGAGGTGGACTTTGCGCAGTGGTATTCCTTCGAGCAGGCGGCAGAGCAGATTGCCCCAAACAGCCTTGCGCAGGAATTTCTCAATCATTTTCTGAACAAGTATGCGATGGTTTCAAAATAAAAATTCATTCTTTTCACAACTCTCCCTGTCATTTTCCTGTATTTCCTGTTGATTTTCACCAACGGCAATGGTATGATTAAAATATAAGAAAAGCGTTGCTTTACATAGGATGGGAGAATGAGCGCAATGGGACTATTTCAATTTTTATTCGGTCGAAAGAAGGATATCGAGAATTGGGACAAGGATTTGGAGTCTCCGGAAGCAGCCGGCGAACACAATACGGAACCGGTCGCAGCGCCATCGGAAATGCCGGCTCCCGCTACAGATTCCTCCGAATTGTCCGAGGAAATCAAGGCGGTATTGGCGAGCATTGACAATTCGGTTTCTGCCAGCATGACGGAGGAACAAGCCAAGAAAACCGTGCCTATGCGTGTCACACCGGTTCCGGTATCGCGCCGCTCTGCCCCGCATACAGAGAATATTCCGGAACAGTCCGAGCCTGCCGCAGAGCAGCCCGAGCTTCCGGATATCCCAATATCCGCCGATCCGGAACCTATTTCAGACGCGTGCTGCGCCGAAACAGCCGAGATCTCCGAGTCGATACCGGAAGAAGCTGTCATCCCGAAGCCAGACGATGTGGCGGATCACCCGCCGGAGGAGACATCTGACGCCGAATTAAGTATCCCTGCGGTCGCGGAAGAACCGGATTTTCCGGTACAGCCGGATATTTCCTCCGAACCGGTTCAGCCCGCTGCACCGGCGCAGTCTCCGGTCGAACCGCCCGAGGCCGTACAGGACAGTCCCGAAAAATCGGTTCCTTTGTTGGAGCGTGATGCACAAATGAAAAAAAGCGGAAAAAAATCCTCTCATGACAAACGATTGAATGCGGAGCAGCGTATTGTGCTCCGGCTGCGCGGCACGACCAAGCCGCACTGCATCAAGGCACTGGAAAACTGCTTTACCGGTCAGCACGTGTTTATCAGCTATGATTCCAAGCGTGCGCGCTGCTTCGTCTATACCGAGGAGGGCGAGGAAATCGGCAGACTTTCCCGAAGCGATTCCAAAAAGTTTGCGGAAGAATACGATGCCCGTATTCACAGCACATATATTACCAAAATCAAAAAGGATGACGAGCGATTCCGCGTTAAGCTGCTCCTGCTGATCGCCGCACAGCAGCCCTTTATTACCGAACGAACTCGATTCTGATTCCATCTCAAAAAAACTGTTGACAGCCCGCTGCGGAGATGATATACTATACTTCGCAACGGACACTTAGCTCAGTTGGTAGAGCATTCGCTTGACGTGCGAAAGGTCAGCGGTTCGAGACCGTTAGTGTCCACCAAAA
>JAEDEU010000040.1 GCA_016293155.1 Clostridiaceae bacterium
GACCAAGGTATAGGTAAAAATATCCATCCAAGTAATCATGGGCTGCCCTCCTTTCCAGATGAAACAGAGGACAGAGAAGGTGTCCTCTGCGTATGAGAGGACAACCGCCTACCGTAAACTGGCAGTGCCATCATTAGAATAACATAGGATTCGATGAATTTCAACAACAGTGAACCAATATGAAAAGTACAGCGCGCTGTTCGACAAGGAGCGCGTGGAGTAACACAGACGCCCCGATCCGCGGATCGGGGCGTTGACAAATTCGGGTATAGCGATTATACTGTAATTAACAAAGGGCACTGCCGGCAGACGGTTGTCCCAAAGATTAATTACTTTAGAAGTAACCGCACTTTTGGGAGACTGGGCGGTTACTTCTTTCTATTTACCATGAAAAACAGGCTGATAATGCCGATGATAACTAACGTATACTGATACAGTTCCGCGTGTGTAACCATGAGCAGCCCTCCTCTCGAAAGATCAGAGGGCAAAGAAGATTCCCTCTGTCGAGGGACAACCGCCTACCGTAAACTGGCAGTGCCATCATTAGAATAACATATGATTCGATGAATTTCAACAACAGCGAACCGAAAGGAGTCCATCCGATGATTACGACTACCACCCAGACGCTTCAGGGCAGAGAAATCAGTGAATACCTCGGCGTATTGTACGCCTTTGACAGTACGCAGTATTCCGACCGCAGTGCGCCGAATGCCATCGCTCGGGCAATGGCTCAGCTGGAGGAGCTGGCGGCACAGCGCGGCGCAGACGCGGTTGTGGATGTCAAGCACCAGTATGACCGCGACGAGAAATCCGGCACCGTGTACTTCGTTGTCCGCGGCACGGCAGTCACGCTGAAGAAGTGAGAGAAAGAGCAAAGCCCGCTCAGTTGCTTCGCGCCGGCTCTCCCTTGGGGAGAGGGTGCTGATGCGCTTTATGATTCCTATAACCCAAAACCCCCGACGGAGCACAGGCTCTGCCGGGGGTTGATCTATCTATAAATATGCGATTTTGTGATGCTTACTTGCACTTTGCGAGCAGTGCATTCCACTTCTGGTCTACGTATTCCTGAGCAGCTTCGATCATCCACTCGTTGCCCGGCTTGAAGCAGTGCTTAAAGCGTCCCTGCTTGACCATGAACTCCTCAACCGGAAGCTTCTTGTTCGGGATGTAGTTGATCTTGTACTCGCCGTTTTCGACCTCGTACAGCGGCCAGACGCAGGTCTCTACCGCCAGACGGCAGATGGTTGCGATGTCCTCCGTCGGATAGCGCCAGCCGCGCGGGCACGGACTCATGACGTTGAGGAATGCCGGACCCTTGGTGTAAATTGCCTTGTGTGCCTTCTCGTGCAGGTCGCGGAAGTTGCCGAGGAAGGTGGTCTGTGCGACATACGGGATGTTGTGCGCAACCATGATCTCGGAAAGGTTCTTCTTGTTCTGCACCTTGCCGTAGCCGTCGGTGCCGACCGGAGTGGTGGTCGCATCCGCGAAGCGCGGGGTGGAGGAGGAACGCTGAATGCCGGTGTTCATGTACGCCTCGTTGTCGTAGCAGACATAAACCATGTCGTGACCGCGCTCCATCGCGCCGGAAAGCGACTGGAAGCCGATATCATAGGTGCCGCCGTCGCCGCCGAAGGTGATGAACTTGAAGTTGTCCTGAATCTTGCCCTTCTTCTTGAGCACCTTGTAGGCGGACTCTACGCCGCCGCAGGTTGCAGCGGCATTTTCAAAGGCACAGTGGATGTAGCTGTCGGTGTATGCGGTGTAGGGATACAGGAAGGAGGAAACCTCCAGACAGCCGGTTGCATTGGTGACAACCGCCTTGTCCTCCGGGTTCAGCGCGCGCAGAACCGCACGCACGGTGATGCCGGCGCCGCAGCCCGCACACAGACGATGGCCGCCGACAAAGCGCTCCTCTTTGGATAATTCTTCTTTCAGATTATATGCCATGGGATTTAACCTCTCTGTCCGATATGTCTGTAATACGGCTTTGCGCTGCCGCTTGCGACGATCTTATCCAGCTCGTCGAAGATGTAGGTGGCATCCTCCACGCGGAAGTCGCGTCCGCCGAGGCCGTAGACGTAGTTGACGGTCAGCGGGCGGTTGTCCAGATCGTACAGAGCCGCGCGGGTGTCCGCAAACAGCGGGCCGCCGTTGTCCGAGAAGGATTCTGCCTTATCCATGATGGCGACTGCCTTCACGCCGGAGAGCGCCTCTGCCAGCTCCTCCGCCGGGAACGGACGGAAGACGCGGATCTTAATCATGCCGACCTTGCGGCCCTCTGCGCGCAGCTTGTCAACGGTTGCGCGCGCGGTGCCGGCGGACGAGCCGATGAGTACCATTGCAGTTTCGGCATCCTCCATGCGGTAGGTCTCGAAGAAGCCGTACTTTCTGCCAAACGTCTTTTCAAAGCGCTCAGCGACCTCCAGAATAACCTTCTTGGCATTCTTCATCGCCTGCACCTGAGCCATCTTTGCCTCCATGTAGTACGGGGAAACACCGTACGGGCCGACAGCCAGCGGGTTTTCATGCTTGAGCAGGTAGTGCTCCGGATTGTATTCGCCGACGAATTCCTTGACTGCCGCATCCTCCTCCAGCTCGATATTCTCGACTGCGTGAGAGGTGATGAAGCCGTCCTGACATACCATGACCGGCAGGCGGACATCCGGATTCTCGCCGATCGGCATTGCCTGGAGGAAGTTGTCATATGCCTCCTGGTTGTTCTCGGCATAAATCTGAATCCAGCCCGCGTCGCGCGCGCCCATGGAATCCGAGTGGTCGTTGTTGATGTTGATCGGACCGGTCAGTGCACGGTTGACCAGTGCGAGCGTAACCGGCAGACGGTAGGAGGAAGCGACGTACAGCAGCTCCCACATCAGCGCCATGCCGCAGGAGGAGGTTGCAGTGACCGCGCGGGCACCGGCTGCCTCTGCGCCGATGCAGGTGGACATGGAGGAGTGCTCGGACTCGACCGTGACGTACTCGGTGTCAACCTCGCCGTTTGCGACGTACTGCGCAAAATACTGCGGGATCTCGGTAGACGGGGTGATCGGGAATGCACCCATGACGTCCGGATTGATCTGCTTCATCGCATAGGCAACTGCCTCGTTGCCGGAAAGTCTGTCGCGGATGGACATATTACTTCTCCTCCTTTCCGAAGGTGATTGCCTGGAACGGGCATACCTTGTAGCAGATGCCGCAGCCCTTGCAGTGGTCGAAATCGAAATCGGCGCGCTTGCCGTCCGTCACCGGAATGGAAGCATCCGGGCAGAACGGAACGCACAGCAGGCACTGGCGGCACTTTTCCGGCTCCCATGCCGGCGCCATGGTGCGCCACTCGCCGGTGATGGTCAGGCGGGCGGTAGCCGGCTCATAAATCTCGCAGCCCGGCGTCAGCTCCTGCCAGGTGGACTGTTCGTTGATATCCTTTGCGTGAATCATCCTACTTTTACCTCTTGCATAGATTTTGTAAGGGCGAGCATGTTGCCCTCGATGACCTGCGGCTTGGTCGCAAACTTGTGCTGGAAGGAAGCGCGCATGTCGGAAACGAAGCGCTCCGGCTCCACAACGCCGCTGACCTTGACAGCGGCTGCCAGCATCGGAGTGTTCGGGAAGTTCTTGCCCAGGATTTCTTCGGAAATCGCGCGGGCATCAATGGTGCAGACCTTGCCGGCGTAGTCGCTCAGCATCGGGCGGATCTCGTCCGGGGTCTTGTCGGTGTTGATGATGATCGCACCGTCCGGATTCAGACCGTGGGTGACATCGACGGACTCCAGCAGGGTCTCGTCAACGACAACAACATAGTCCGGATTGTAGATATTGGAATGAACCGTACAGCGGTCATCGCTGATGCGGTTGTAGGCGGTAATCGGTGCGCCCATGCGCTCCGGACCGTATTCCGGAAAGCCCTGTACATACTTGCCGGAGCTGAATGCAGCGTCAGCCAGCAGCAGACATGCGGTCTTGGCGCCCTGGCCGCCGCGGCCATGCCAGCGGATTTCAACCGTGTTGTTCATAGGGAATACCTCCATATATACTCAAATAATTTTTTTCACGCAGAAAACACAAAAAGATCCGACATCACGCCCGCGCGCGCTTCGGATCTGCAAAAAAATAAGCCTTCATCCCTATGCAAAAGGACGAAAGCCGACAGACATTTCGCTGTACCACCAATACTGCATACCAACATACGCGCTCCCTGTAACGGGGGAACCGGCACGATCTAATAGCCCGCAGGTGTTCGATCGGCAACTCGGGAGTGATTTTCACCGTGCGCTACTGGTACCGGACTTGCACTGTCTCCGGCTCGCTGGGACGCTTCACACGACGGTTACTCTCTCCGTCACTGTCTTTTCAGTGTTTTGAATTGAACATCTTGATTATAATATAGATGTACATTTGTTTTCAAGCGACGGAATGCACAAAATTCAAATGGGAAACTTGCCATATTTTGAAAATAATTTGGGAGAGTGTGGAAAAGTGAGGGAAAAATTTTGTAAAAAAAGTGAAAACTCCATATCATCTGTAAAAAAAATCTGTTAGAATAAATTTATGGGTCTGCGGCAGCTGCCGTGATGCCCGTTCTTGACGCAAAAAGGGGCGCAAACCATTGAAACACAACGCATTGATGAAAAAATATATTTACAGCGGGCTGACCGCGCTTTCGGTTGTCGCCATCAGCATTGTGCTGTTTTTCGTGCTTCAGAATATGGAGATGTTCCGAAAGGCATTCGGCACGATGATCGGCATCCTGATGCCGGTGATTTACGGCGCCGTGATCGCCTATCTGCTGTCGCCGCTGTACAACTGGCTGCGCGAAAAGCTGCAAAAGCTGTTTTCGCAGAAGGGACGGGCGCCGACAAAGGGAACGCAGCGTGCGGCGAGCGCATTGGCGATTCTGATTTCCATGGCGGCGCTGCTTGCGGTGGTGGCCGGACTGCTGGCGATGATTATCCCGGAGCTGGTGCGCAGCATCACCAACCTGCTGGATTCGTTTTCCATGTCCGACAACTATGTCTCGTTCACCAGCATCGTGCACACGCTGGTGCCGGATGATCAGCTGGCGGTCGAGATCAACAAGCTGTACACCCAGTTCGAGCAGAACGTACAGGAGTTTATTCAGAACTATATCACGCCGTATCTGCAAAACTTTTTCGACTACCTGTCGGTCGGACTGGTCAATACCTTTAACTTTTTGAAAAATATTATCATCGGCATTATCATTGCAGTGTACCTGCTGGCGAGCAAGGAAATGTTTGCGGCGCAGGCGACCAAGCTGCTGTACTGTGTGGCGGGTCCGCGCGTGGGCAATATCATTATGGACAATGTGCGCTATACCCATCAGATGTTCGGCGGCTTTATCACCGGAAAGCTGTTGGATTCCGCCATCATCGGCGTGATCTGCGGCATCGGACTGTCACTCATTCCGGGGATGCCGTATGTCATGCTCATCAGCGTTGTGATCGGCGTGACCAATATTATTCCGTTCTTCGGACCGTTCATTGGCGCGATTCCGAGTGCGATTCTGATCCTGCTGACCAGCCCGGTGCACACGGTGTATTTTATCATTTTCATTCTGGTGCTTCAGCAGTTTGACGGCAATATTCTGGGACCGAAAATTCTGGGACAGTCCACCGGTCTGTCCAGCTTCTGGGTGCTGTTTTCCATTTTGGTATTCGGCGGACTGTTCGGCTTTGTCGGCATGATTATCGGCGTGCCGATCACCGCGGTGCTGCTGCATCTGCTCACGGACGGGGTCAACCGCCTGCTGGACAGACGCGGTCTGCCGCTGGCAACGGCGGAATACCGCCATGTCCGCGAGGTGGATGAGGAAACCGGAGAAATTTACAGAACCGAGCCGCAGAAGCAGCCGGAGGCACCGGAGCAGCAAGATAAT
This sequence comes from Clostridiaceae bacterium, assembly GCA_016293155.1. Lineage (GTDB taxonomy): Bacteria > Bacillota > Clostridia > Oscillospirales > Butyricicoccaceae > JAEDEU01. The sequence goes on from JAEDEU010000040.1 coordinate 5,894, forward strand.
CAATCATAATTCCAGGGACGGAACCGGCTGCATCTGCGGCCGTCTCCGTCCTTTTTTCATGAATACAAAAAGAAATATTGTACATTGTACATGAGTTTGATATAATATAGAATTATATCGCCTGTTTTTTGGAAAGGCGATGCGGGAGGGAACGGATGGATAAGCGATTGATAAAAATCCTGGAGCCCAGTTTTATGGTATATTTTCTCTGTCTGCTGCTGTTTGCGGCGGTCAGTTCGATTTTCAGCATCGGCCTCGCCGTCGCGGAGCTGCTGGCGTGTATTGTGCTGTTTGCCTACTATAAATTCAGCCAGTACCGCACACGGCGGGAGACCGGACAGTATCTGGAAACGCTGATCGACCATACCCAGGGCTCCACGCGCGATGTCATGATGAATTTCCCCATGCCGGTCGTGATCGCAACGATCGGAGCGGGGCGCATTCTGTGGTGGAATGAGCTGTTTGAGGACATCATGCGCACAGGGGACAGCGTGATGGAGCAGCGCATGACGGATTTTGCGCACGGCTTTGACGCAAACTGGCTGCTGGAGATGGACGGCGCAAAGGGTGTTTATCCGACGCCGGTGAATGTCGGCGGGCGCGTCTATGAGATTTACGGCAGCATCGTCAGCCAGCCGGACGGCACGCCGAGCACGCTGATGACGCTGTACTGGCATGACTGCACGGAGGATCAGGACTGCCGCCGCCGTCTGGAGGAGGGCAATCCGGTTGCAACGGTCATTTCCATTGACAACTATGAGGAGCTGGTCAAGGGCATCACGGATTCGGAAAAATCCAAGGTGCTGTCCCAGATCGACCAGAAGGTCAACGAATGGGCGGGACCGATGCACGGTCTGCTGCGCAAATATGACCGCGATAAGTATATCTTCGTGCTGGAGGAAAAGGAATTTTCCCGTCTGCTGGAGGAAAAATTCTCCATTCTGGAGGCGATGCATGAAATCGCCTCGGAGAACGGCATCGGCGCGACGCTGAGCATCGGCATCGGACGCGACGGCGATTCTCTGGAGCAGAAGTATGAGTTTGCACAGCTTGCACTTGAGATGGCGCTGGCGCGCGGCGGCGATCAGGCGGTCATCAAAAACCGCTTTGCCTTTGAGTTCTTCGGCGGCGCGTCCAAGGAAGTGGAAAAGCGCACCAAGGTCAAATCCCGCGTCATGGCAAATGCGCTGGGGCAGATCATCCGCGATTCCCCGCAGGTGCTCATCATGGGTCATAAGAACTCGGATATGGATGCCCTGGGCGCGGCAGTCGGCATGGTATGCGCCGTGCGCAGCCGCGGGAAGGAGGCACGCATCGTGATCGACCGCGCCAAAACACTGGCGCAGCCGCTCATCGACAAGCTGGATGCCTCCGAGGAATATGCCAACGTGCTGATTACGCCGGAAATGGCGCTCAACCTCGCGGACAGCAATACGCTGCTGATTGTCGTGGACACCAACCGTCCGGATTTTGCCGAGGTGCCGGAGCTGCTCCAGCTGGTGCCGCGCGTTGCGGTCATCGACCACCACCGCCGCGCCGCCTCGTATATCGAGCGCGTTGCGGTCAACATGCACGAGCCGTCCGCCTCGTCCGCGAGCGAGCTGGTCTGTGAGCTGCTGCAGTACATGGTTCCGGATAAGAAAATCGGCAGACTGGAGGCGGAATGCCTGCTGGCGGGCATTTATCTGGACACCAAGGGCTTTTCCATCAAGGCGGGTACCCGTACCTTTGAGGCGGCGGCGTATCTGCGCGGCGCAGGAGCGGACATGGTGGATGTCAAGCGCCTGTTCCTCAACTCGTTCTCCGCCTATATGGAGCGCGAGCGCATCATTTCCTGCGCAAAGCAGGAGATGAACGGCATTGTCATTGCCGCGGTTGACTTTGAGGCCGGACGGGCAGTTGCCGCACAGGCGGCGGATGAGCTGCTCAACATCATCGGCGTACAGGGCAGTATCGTTGCCTTCCAGACGACGGACGGCAGCGTGAATGTCTCCATGCGCTCGATGGGCGCGGTGAATATGCAGGCCATTGCAGAGCGTCTGGGCGGCGGCGGCAGCCTGACCGCATCGGGCGCGCAGATGAAGGACATTACGATTGGCGAGGCGGAGCAGGCCATCCGCGACGCCGTCAAGGATTATTTTGAACAGTTATCTCAGGAGGAAGAAAAATCATGAAGGTCATTTTACAGCAGGACGTAAAGGGTCAGGGCAAGAAGGGTCAGATGATCGAGGTTTCCGAGGGCTATGGCAGAAACTTCCTGATCCCGCGCAAGCTGGCAGTTGCTGCAACCGCAGATAATATGAACGTGATGAGACAGGCGGAGGAGGCGCAGGCGCGCCGTGTTGCGCTTGAGCAGCAGGCTGCCCGCGAGTATGCACAGAAGTTCGAGGACATCACCGTCCACATCACCGCAAAGAGCGGCACCGGCGGCCGTCTGTTCGGCTCCGTGACCTCCAAGGAGGTCGCATCCCAGCTCAAGAAGGAGCACGGCATCGACATCCCGAAGCAGAAGATCGTGATGAAGGAGAGCATCAAGTCCTTCGGCACCTTCGTGCTCAAGGTCAAGCTGTATCCGGAGATCACCGGAAACCTGAAGGTTCAGGTCACAGAGGAATAAACCCGGTTTATTTTTCAATGGCGCGGCTTGCCGCGCCATTCTGCTATGAGAGGAGGTTGGCTTTGTGCCGGACGAATTATTAGCCCGCCAGATGCCTCAGGCGACTGAGGCGGAGCAGGCGGTCATCGGCGCGATGCTGATTGACACCGCCTGCATTCCCGAGGTCATCGAGCTGCTGCGGCCGGAGGATTTTTATATCGAGGAAAACCGGATCATCTTCAAGACGATCTATTCCATGTTTACCAATTCCGCGCGCATCGACGCCGTGACCGTGCTCAATGAGCTGAAAATCGGCGGATACTACGACGAGGCGGGCGGCAGAGCGTATCTGACCCAGCTGATGGAGGTCACGCCGACCGCGGCGGGCGTGCGCGAATACGCGGCGATCATCCGCGACAAGAGCCTGTTGCGCGAGCTGGCGAGCGCGGCGGGGGACATCCAGAGCATGGCATACCAGGGCGCAGGCGAGGCGGGCGACATCGCAGAGGCGGCGGAGCAGCGCATTTATGCCGTGCGCCACGGGCGCGAGGTACGCGGACTGACGCACATCAAGAGCGTCATTCTGGACTTGTACAACCATCTGGACGAGCTGGCGGCGAGCGACACCGGACTGCCCGGTCTGACGACAGGCTTCCACGATCTCGACCGCAGACTGACCGGACTCAACAAGTCCGACCTGATCCTGATTGCCGCCCGTCCGGGCATGGGCAAGACGGCGTTTGCGCTGAACATCGCGCTCAATGCCGCCAAGGCGAGCAAGAAGGACGTGGTTATCTTCCAGCTGGAGATGAGCTGCGATCAGGTCGCGGCGCGTCTGCTCTCCAAGGAGGCGTACATCGAGGCGCAGAAGCTCAAGACCGGCGAGCTGGATCAGGACGACTGGATGAAGATCGCCCGCGCCTCCAACGAGCTCTCCAAGACCAATATCTATATCGACGACAATCCGGGCATCACCGTGGCGGAGATCAAGGCGAAATGCCGCCGTCTGGGTGACAATCTGGGTCTGATCGTAATCGACTATTTGCAGCTGATGCAGTCGGGCAGGCGCTCGGAAAACCGCGTCAACGAGATCGGCGAAATCTCCCGTTCCATGAAAATCATGGCGAAGGAGCTGAATGTGCCGGTCATCTGCCTGTCCCAGCTGTCCCGTGCGGTGGAAAAGCGCGAGGACAAAAAGCCGATGCTGTCCGATCTGCGTGAATCGGGCGCGATCGAGCAGGACGCGGACATCGTGCTGTTCATCTACCGCGACGATTACTATGATGACGAATCCGAGCAGCGCAATCAGGCAGAGATTATCATTGCAAAGAACCGTCACGGCGCGACGGGTTCGACCATGCTGCAATGGGTCGGACAGTACACGGCGTTTTCCAATCCGGATAACGTCCATCAGCAATGATCCGCGCGGTACGGCGCACCGTCCGGCGCTATCAGATGCTTCCGGCGGACGGTCGTGTGCTGTGCTGCCTGAGCGGCGGAGCGGATTCGGTCGCCCTGCTGCTCTGCCTGCGCGAGCTGGGCGCGGAGGTGTGCGCCTGCCATCTGAATCATCAGCTGCGCGGGGTGGAATCCGAACGGGACGAACACTTTTGCAAATCACTTTGCGCGCAGCTAGACATCCCGTTTTACGCCGAAAAAGCGGATATCCGCACCCGATTACATGTATCTCTGGAAACCGCGGCGCGCGAGGCGCGGTATGCGTTTTTTGAGCGTGCGGCGCGGCAGCTCGGCGCAGTGCGCATTGCAACCGCGCATACGGCGGACGACAATCTGGAAACTATGATTTTTCATCTGGCGCGCGGCAGCGGAGCCGCCGGCCTGTCCGGCATCCCGCCCGTGCGCGGACGCATTATTCGTCCGCTGATCGAATGCGAACGCGCTCAGATTGAAGCATATCTTGCACAAAATAACCAGAGCTGGTGCACAGACTGCACCAACCAGACAGACGATTATGCGCGCAACCGCATTCGCCATGCGGTGATTCCGGTGCTGCGCGAGCTGTGTCCGGCGGCGGCAGTCAATGCGGTTCACGCCGCTCAGCTGCTCCGGCAGGACAACGAATATCTGGACGCGCAGGCGGCTCAGATCGAGCCTGACTGCGAGGTTCTGCGCGCGGCGCCGTCCGTGCTGCGCACGCGGCGGCTGCGGCAGCTGATGCAGGCGGCAGGCGTGCCGATGGGCGAGGTCGGAGGCCGTCAGATGCAGGCGGCGGAGCGTCTGGTGCAGACCGGACGCGGACAGCTCAGCCTGCCGGGCGGCATCGTGCTGCGCTGCCGGAACGGCGTGCTGGAAACGGTGAAAAACGCGCGGAAGCCACAGTCCTGTGCGCTGCACATCGGACAGCCCGCGGTATTTGGAGCGTTTTTGGTTCTGGCGCAAAAAACGGACGAACAAACACGAAAAGTTTTTAACAATTCGTTTAACAAATTTGCACTCAGGTATGATACAATAGACCTTGAAACATTGAGTGTGCGCAGCTGGACTGCAAGGGATCGGCTTTGGCTGCCGGAGGCGCGCGGCGCGCGCAGTCTGAAGCGGCTGTATGCCGAGCGCGGCATTGCTCCGGAGGACAGAGACCGGTATCCGGTGCTGTGCGACCGGCACGGCGTGATTGCCGCCTATGCGGTCGGATGCGACAAAAGCCGTCTGGCGGCTGCCGGCGGGCTTCAAATCACCATACAAGAGAGATAGATAACCAAGACGAACAGAGGGAAGGGATCTACGGTGTATCAGGATATTCAGGAAATCATGTTCAGTGAGCAGCAGCTGGCGGAAAAGGCTGCGGAAATCGGCGCGAAAATCTCGCGGGATTATGCAGGGAAAAATCCGCTGCTGGTCGGAATCCTCAAGGGTTCCTGTATGTTTTTTGCCGATATGGTGAGAAAGATCGACATTCCGTGCACCATCGACTTTATGGCGGTGTCCAGCTACGGCAAGGGCGCGGTATCGTCCGGCGAGGTCGTGATCCTCAAGGATTTGAGCTATCCGGTCACCGACCGCCATGTGATTCTGGTCGAGGATATTCTGGACAGCGGCAGAACGCTGAGCAATCTCATGCGCCTGCTGTCGGCGCGTGATGCGGCATCGGTCGAAATCTGCACCCTGCTGGATAAGCCCAGCGGACGCAAGGTAGAGGTTGAGGCCAAGTACAGCGGCTTTACCGTTCCGGATGCCTTCCTGGTCGGCTATGGTCTGGATTATGCGGAAAACTATCGCAATCTTCCGTATATCGGCGTACTCAAGCCAGAGATTTATCAAAAGTAATCAATCGGAATGCAGTCACCGGCACACGCGGCTGCGGAACGTAATTGCATATCGGTTTTACCGAAAAAGGAGTGACATAGATCATTGAATCCAAATAACAATAACAACAACGGACGCGGCAATAGAAGCGGCGGAAAGCGGCAGGGATACGGATTTTATGCGTTGATCGTGCTGATTCTGGTCGCTACAGTTGCCATTTTGATGCAGTCCAATCCGACGGAGAAGCTGGCGTATTCCGATGTGATCGACTACTTCAAAAACGAGCAGGTCACAGAATTCGTCACCAAGGACAATGTACTCACCGCAAAGCTCAAGGACGGCTCCACCATCACCTATACGCTTGCGGACGAGAGCCTGTTCTGGACGCAGATGGGCGAAACCATTCAGGATCAGCACGAGCGCGGCATCATCAAATCGTATGATCCGCAGCGCACGGAGTTGCCGTGGTGGATGAGCATCGTGCCGTATATCGTGCTGATGGTCATCTTTGCCCTGTTCTGGTACTTCATGTTCAACAAGCAGGACGGCGGCGGACGCGGCGCAATGCAGTTCGGCAAGGCGCGCGCGAAGCTCGCGGGCGATGACAAGCGCAAGGTCACGTTTGACAATGTGGCAGGTGCGGACGAGGAAAAGGCGGAGCTTCAGGAAATCGTCGAGTTTTTGAAAAACCCGCGCAAGTTCACCGAAATCGGTGCACGCATTCCAAAGGGCGTACTGCTCGTCGGCCCTCCGGGTACCGGCAAGACGCTGATCGCACGTGCGGTTGCGGGCGAGGCGGGTGTACCGTTCCTGAGCATCTCCGGTTCGGATTTCGTCGAGCTGTATGTCGGTGTCGGCGCGTCCCGTGTCCGTGATCTGTTCGATCAGGCAAAGAAAAATTCCCCGGCGATTATCTTCATCGACGAGATTGACGCAGTCGGCCGTCACAGAGGCGCAGGTCTCGGCGGCGGACACGACGAGCGCGAGCAGACGCTCAACCAGCTGCTGGTTGAGATGGACGGCTTCGGCGCAAACGAGGGCGTTATCATCATCGCGGCAACCAACCGCCCGGATATTCTGGATCCGGCTCTGCTGCGTCCGGGTCGCTTCGACCGTCAGGTTTATGTCGGCGCACCGGACATCAAGGGTCGTGAGGCAATCCTGCACGTGCACGCCAAGGGCAAGCCGTTCGACTCAGATGTTTCCTTCGACTCCATTGCAAAGTCCACCTCCGGCTTCACCGGCGCGGATCTGGAAAACCTGCTCAACGAGGCAGCACTGCTGGCGGCGCGCCGCGGCAAAAAGCTGATCTCCATGGAGGAAATTGAGGATTCCTTCCTCAAGGTCATCATGGGCACCGAGAAAAAGAGCCGCGTGATGAGCGAAAAGGAAAAGAAGCTGACCGCTTACCACGAGGCGGGTCACGCAGTTGTCACTCGACTGCTGCCGACGCAGGACCCCGTGCATCAGATTTCCATCGTTCCGCGCGGACGTGCCGGCGGCTTTACCATGAGCCTGCCGCAGGAGGATAAGTTCTACGCTTCCCGCAACGAGATGCGCGACAACATCGTCACGCTGCTCGGCGGACGCGTTGCCGAGGCGCTCACGATGGACGATATCTCCACCGGCGCGTCCAACGATATCGAGCGCGCAACCCAGCTCGCCAGCGCTATGGTTACCAAGTACGGCATGAGCGATAAGATCGGTCCGATCAATTACGGCTCGGATCAGGGCGAGGTATTCCTAGGACGCGACTTTACGACCTCCAATTCGATCTCTGAGGAGGTCATGGCGGAGATCGACGGCGAGATCAGAGCGATCATTTCCGAGGCATACGAGCGCTGTGAGACGCTGCTGCGCGAGCATATGGAGCAGCTCACCAAGGTCGC
>JAEDEU010000041.1 GCA_016293155.1 Clostridiaceae bacterium
GCCCACTTGATCTCGATCTCATCCAGCTTGCCGTCGATGACTGCATTGAAGATATCGTACAGATCGCTCTCCAGACGGGACAGAACTGCCTGCGTCTCCGGATCGCCGAAGCGTGCATTGTACTCGATGACCTTCGGACCCTTCGGGGTGAGCATCAGTCCGAAGTACAGTACGCCCTGGAACGGACGGCCCTCGGCTGCCATTGCGTCAACCGTCGGACGGAAAATGGTGTCGATGCACTGCTGCTCGATGTCCTTGGTATAGAAGCGGGACGGGGAGAACGCACCCATGCCGCCGGTATTCGGGCCTTCATCGTTATCGTATGCGCGCTTATGATCCTGCGCGGACGGCATGGTGGAAAAATTCTTGCCGTCTACGAATGCCAGCACGGAAACCTCCGGACCGGTCAGGCATTCCTCAATGACAACACGAGCGCCTGCGCCGCCGAATGCACCGCCGTCAATCGCATCACGTACCGCAGCGATTGCTTCCTCCTCGGTTGCCGCAACGGTAACGCCCTTGCCCAGTGCCAGACCGTCCGCCTTGATCACGATCGGTGCACCCTGCTGCTTGATATATTCCACAGCCTCGTCGCTGTTTTCAAATACCGCATATGCCGCAGTCGGAATGTTGTACTTTGCCATCAGCTCCTTGGCAAACGACTTGGAGCCTTCAATCACAGCCGCATTCTTCTTCGGGCCGAATGCGCGGAAGCCTGCCTCGGTCAGAGCATCTACCATGCCCAGCGCCAGCGGATCGTCCGGTGCGACCACGATCAGATCCGGATTGTTCTTTTTGGAAAACGCAACGACACCGTCGATGTCGGTTGCCTTGATATCAACACATTCTGCAATTGCCGCAATGCCGCCGTTGCCCGGTGCACACCACAGCTTGTCTACCTTCGGGCTCTTGTTCAGCGCCCAGCAAATTGCATGTTCGCGGCCGCCGCCGCCGATAACCAGTACCTTCATGGGAATTCCTCCATTGGTCGAAATTGCGCTATTATTTTACCATATTTTATAATAGAACGCAACAGGGCGGATTTCTCCGCCCTGATTTGATGCTGTCAGTGAATTAGTGATGGAACAGTCTGCTGCCAGTGAAGCACATAACCATGCCATACTTGTTTGCGGTGTCGATAACATGGTCGTCGCGGATGGAGCCGCCCGGCTGTACGATGTACTTGACGCCGGACTTCTTTGCGCGCTCAACGTTGTCGCCGAACGGGAAGAATGCATCCGAGCCGACGGTTACGCCGCTCTGCTGTGCGATCCACGCCTTCTTCTCCTCCAGAGTCAGCGGCTCCGGCTTGACCTTGAACTTGGTCTGCCATTCGCCCTCTGCCAGTACGTCCTCGTACTCGTCGGAGATGTATACGTCGATTGCATTGTCACGGTCCGGACGGCGGATGTTATCCACAAACTGTAAGCCCATGACCTTCGGATGATGGCGCAGGCACCAGTTGTCCGCCTTGTTGCCCGCCAGACGGGTGCAGTGGATACGGGACTGCTGTCCTGCACCGACACCGATTGCCTGACCGTTCTTGACATAGCAGACCGAGTTGGACTGGGTGTACTTCAGGGTAATCAGTGCAACGATCATGTCGAGCTTTGCCTGCTTGTCCAGCTCCTTGTTCTCGGTGATGATGTTGCCCAGCATCTCCTCAGAGATCTTGAGGTCGTTGTGACCCTGCTCGAAGGTGATGCCGAAAATGTCGCGCTGCTCGATCGGAGCCGGAACATAGTTCGGGTCGATCTTGACGACATTGTAGGTGCCGCGGCGCTTGGTCTTGAGGATTTCCAGCGCCTCATCGGAGTAGGACGGAGCGATGATGCCGTCGGACACTTCCTTTGCCAGATATGCTGCGGTTACCGCATCGCACTCATCGGAGAGTGCAACCCAGTCGCCGTAGGAGCACAGGCGGTCTGCACCGCGTGCGCGGATGTATGCGCAGGCGATCGGAGACAGCTCCTCCTCGCCCTCAACGAAATAGATTGCCTTCTCGTCGTCGGACAGCGGCAGACCGATTGCCGCGCCTGCCGGAGAAACGTGCTTAAAGGATGCGGCGGACGCCATGCCGGTTGCTTCCTTCAGCTCCTTGACCAGCTGCCAGCTGTTGAATGCGTCACAGAAGTTGATATAGCCCGGCTTGCCGTTCAGAACCTCGATCGGCAGCTCGCCCTCCTTCATAAACAGACGGGACGGCTTCTGATTCGGGTTGCAGCCGTATTTCAGTGCCAGTTCTTTCATAATCTCATTTGCCTCCGAATTACTGATGCTTATTGACGATTCTGCTCTGTACCTCACCGGTCTCCAGATTGATGAAGCGGGTGTACAGAGAAACCTTGTTGTCTGCGTTCAGGTTTTCCCATACCATTGCGGTGAAGGAGTCGATGTCGCCCTCAATCACAACGGTATCCGGCTCGCCCTCGAAGGACGGCAGCGGATTGCCGTCTGCCTGATAGGTATGGATGAAGTGACCCTTGCCGGCAATCGGCTTGTCGTACTCAAAGAAGAAGCGCTTGGAGCAGGACGGATCGCCGTCAAAGCTCTTCAGGATGGACAGCTCGTAAGCGCCGTCCGCCTCAACGATGCCGGAGATACGCGGGGTGTAGTTCGGACCGTCCGGCTCGTACTCGCGGGTGCGCAGTGCCTCAAAGTAGCTCTTGCCCTCTGCCAGATAATCGCGGATGGTATCCGTCTGATCGCCGTTGGTGACGATGGTGCGGTCGCCCAGCACGCGAACCGGATGATAGATAATCAGAGACGGGTCAACCATCTTGGACGGGTCAAACGCCTCGGTGCGGATGCCGTCCTCGGTCTCGGTAAAGATACGGTTGCGGCTGTTTTCGCTTCTGCCCATGATGAAATATGCGATCACCGCACACTTGTTGTCCGCGCTGCGGCCGAGGACGATGCCTCTGCCCGGATATGCGTTGCTGCGCAGTTCCTCTGCAAGATTGAGAATCTTCATGTCTGCTCCTCTTTTATTCAGTCCGTCACGCGGACGATATTGTTTTCTACCAAAAGTCTGCCGTCGCAGAACAGGCTGACCGCCTGCGGCAGCAGGATATGCTCCGCCTGAGCCATAATGCGCTTTTGCAGGGTTTCCGGAGTGTCATCCGGCTCCACGCACACTGCCTTCTGCGCGATGATCGGACCGCCGTCCGTCACTGCGTTGACAAAGTGTACGGTTGCGCCGCTGACCTTAACGCCCTTGGCGAGTGCCGCCTCGTGTACGTGCAGACCGTAGTATCCATCCCCGCAGAACGCCGGGATGAGCGACGGGTGCACGTTGATGATGCGGTTTTCGTAGCGGCTGCAAAATGCTGCGGAAAGCACAGTCATAAAGCCCGCCAGTACGATCAGACCGATACCGCGGGCTTCCAGCTCCGCAGTGAGCGCATCGGTATATTCCTGCTCGGTGTTGTAGTCCTTTTTGCGCAGGACGACGGACGGAATGCCCGCCTTCGCTGCGCGCTCGATGGCGTATGCGTTCGGGTTGGATGCGACAACAACGGCAATTCTGCCGTTCGGGATGCTGCCCGCCTGCTGTGCATCAATCAGCGCCTGTAAATTGGTGCCGCCGCCCGAAACCAGTACCGCGATATTTACCATAACGTAACGCCCTTCTCACCGGACTTGCACTCGCCGATGATGTATGCCTTCTCGCCTGCTGCCTCAACTGCTGCAATCGCCTTGTCTGCGGTGTCCTTGGAAACCGCAACAACCAGACCTGCGCCCATGTTGAAGGTATTGTACATATCGCGCTCCGGAATGTTGCCGGTCTTTGCGATCAGGTCGAAGATTGCCGGAACCGGCATAGCAGCCTTCTCGATGGAGGCGTTGATGCCGTCCTTGAGCATACGCGGAATGTTTTCGTAGTAGCCGCCGCCGGTGATGTGGCTGATTGCCTTGACATCCGCATTTGCGATCAGCGACTGGATGGTCTTGACATAGATCTTGGTCGGGGTCAGCAGCTCCTCGCCGAGGGTCTTGCCGAACTCGTCAATGTAGCGCTTGACCGACTGCTCGTTAATGCCCAGCGTCTTGCGCACCAGAGAGTATCCGTTGGAGTGAACGCCGGAGGATGCCACGCCGATCAGCACGTCGCCGACCTCCAGACGGGAGCCGTCGATCATCTTGTCGTGGTCTACGATACCGACCGAGAAGCCTGCCATGTCGTACTCGTCAATCGGATAGAAGCCCGGCATCTCTGCGGTCTCGCCGCCGACCAGTGCGCAGCCTGCCTGACGGCAGCCCTCTGCAATGCCCTTGACCAGCTCTGCAATCTTTTCCGGATAGTTCTTGCCGACAGCCAGATAGTCCAGGAAGAACAGCGGCTGTGCACCGCAGCAGGCGATATCGTTGACGCACATTGCAACGCAGTCGATGCCGACCGTGTCATGCTTGTCCATCAGGAATGCCAGCTTCAGCTTGGTGCCGACGCCGTCCGTACCGGAAACCAGAATCGGGCGCTTCATGCCCTGAATCGGCGGCTCGAACATACCGCCGAAACCGCCCAGCGAACCGAGTACGCCGGGAATATATGTGCTCTCAACGAGCGGCTTCATTTTTTTCACTGCTTCGTAGCCGGCAGTTACGTCAACACCGGCTGCCTTGTAGCTCTCAGAACGGCTGTTAAGCATTTTCACCAATCCCACTTTCAAAAATATTTTTTTCAACCGTATCCGGTGTCTTGACCGGATACTTGCCCGTGAAGCAGCCGTCACAGAAGCCGCAGTTCGCGCCGACGGCAATCTTGTGTGCTGCCTCCACGGAGAGATATCCCAGAGAGTCCACGCCGATCAGGTCGCGGATCTCCTCTACTGTACGTCCGTGTGCAATCAGATACTTGCGATCCGGGACATCCGTACCGAAGAAGCACGGATGCAGGAACGGCGGTGCGGAAACGCGCATATGCACTTCCTTTGCGCCCGCATCGCGCAGCAGCTGTACCAGACGTGCACAGGTTGTGCCGCGGACAATGGAGTCGTCCACCATGACCACGCGCTTGTCCTTCAGCGCGTGCTTGAGCGCATTCAGCTTGATGCGCACCGAACGCTCACGCTTGTCCTGTCCCGGCTGGATGAAGGTACGGCCGATGTAACGGTTCTTAATCAGACCTACGCCGTACGGAATGCCGGACTGCTTTGCATAGCCGATGGCTGCCGGAATGCCGGAATCCGGCACGCCGATGACGACATCCGCCTCGACGGCGTGCTCCTTTGCCAGATAGCGGCCTGCCTCCTGACGCGCAATCTCAACAGATGCGCCGTCTACGATGGAATCCGGACGGGCAAAATAGATGTACTCAAATACACAGGTCGTGTGCTCGCAGTGGATGCCGCAGTGCATGGAACGGATCTCGCCGTCCTCTACGACAACCACCTCGCCCGGCTCGATGTCGCGGATAAACTCCGCGCCCATGGAGTCCAGTGCGCAGGTTTCGGAGGCAAAGATGATGCTGTCGCCCATTTTACCCATGCAAAGCGGGCGGAAACCGTGCGGATCGCGCGCGGCAATCAGCTTGCGCGGAGACATGATGACCAGCGAATAAGCACCCTCGATAATGCTCATGGCATTCAGGACTGCCTTTTCGATGCTGCCGCTGGTCAGGCGCTGCTGTACAATCGTGTATGCCAGCACCTCGGTATCACTGGAGGCGCGGAAAATTGCGCCGTTCAGCTCAAACTTGCGGCGCAGCTCGCCTGCATTGACCAGATTGCCGTTGTGCGCCAGTGCAAGGTTGCCCTTGATATGCGTAATCGAAATCGGCTGTGCGTTCTCGCGGGACTGCACGCCGGTGGTCGAATAGCGGACGTGACCGATCGCCATATTGCCCGGCATACTGTCCAGAATGCGCTGATTGAATACGTCATTGACCAGACCGATATCCTTGTGGCATTTGATTACGCCATCGTTGTTGACTGCGATGCCGCATGCCTCCTGACCGCGGTGCTGAAGCGCAAACAATGCGGTATGCGCCTCATGTGCCGGACTGATGCGGCCGACATCCTTTTTGCCGAGATAGATGCCGAAAACACCGCATTCCTCATGCACTGCATCCGTGAACGGTGTAACCGTACGGCGGACACGGCTGGATTTCTTCATCCAATATTTCATAATCTAATTCCCTTTTTTATGCGACTGATGCGTTATCGTATTGCGAAAAAATTACTCGCCCAGCAGACGGCGCAGGATCTCCTGATAAGCGTCCTCGACACCGCCCAGATCGCGGCGGAAACGGTCCTTATCCAGCTTCTCGCCGGTCTTGCTGTCCCAGAAGCGGCAGGTATCCGGAGAAATCTCGTCTGCCAGAACGATGGTGCCGTCAGACAGTCTGCCGAACTCCAGCTTGAAGTCGATCAGATCAATGCCCAGATCAGCCAGGTACTCGCCCAGATACTGGTTGACTGCCAGTGCGTACTTGTCGATGGTAGCCAGCTCCTCCGGAGTGCACAGACCCAGAGCGAATGCGTGGTACTGGTTAATCATCGGATCGCCCAGTGCGTCGTCCTTGTAGCTGTACTCCAGAACGGTGCTGTTGAGCTTGGTGCCCTCCGGCAGACCGACGCGGGTTGCAAGAGAACCTGCTACGATATTGCGGACGATAACCTCCAGCGGTACGATGGTAACCTTCTTGACGATGGTCTCGCGCTCGGAGATCTCCTCGACAAAGTGGGTCGGGATGCCCTTGCCTGCCAGCATCTTCATCAGATGGTTGGTAACACGGTTGTTGATGACGCCCTTGCCGACGATGGTGCCCTTCTTCACGCCGTTGAATGCGGTTGCGTCGTCCTTGTAGTCAACGATCAGCAGCTCCGGATCATCGGTGCTGTAAACCTTCTTTGCCTTGCCTTCGTAAAGCTGCTCTAACTTCTTAACCATGATTCTATTCCTCCGACATAATTTGTTGATTAACTATAATATAGATAAACGGTTTTGTCCGCGGTTCAGGAGAACTGCTCCTGAATCTTTGCGTCCTTTGCCGCAACCTTCTCTGCCATCTCCGCCTTGAATGCATCCAGCTTTGCCGCCAGCTCCTCATCCTCCAGCGCCAGCATCTGAACCGCCAGAATCGCAGCATTGTCCGCGCCGTTGACTGCAACCGTGGCAACCGGAATGCCGCTCGGCATCTGTACCATGGAAAGCAGGCTGTCCAGACCGTCCATCAGGGACGACTTGATCGGCACGCCGATGACCGGCAGCGTGGTATAAGCCGCGATGACGCCGCCCAGATGCGCCGCCTTGCCCGCTGCGGCGATGATGACGCCGAAGCCGTTTGCTCTGGCGTTCTTTGCCAGCTGCTCTGCCGCCGCCGGCGTTCTGTGCGCGGAGACAACGCGCACCTCAAACGGCACGCCGAAATCGCGCAGGCGGTCAACTGCCCCCTCCATAACCTTGAGATCGCTGTCCGATCCCATGACAATACATACCTTTTTCACGTATGATCCCTCCTATTTCGGAACACAAAAAACAGGACATCGTGACAGATGTCCTGCGTTTTTTATATAGCTGTGCCGCCGCAAAAAAAGCCGCACTGATACACCGAACGATGCACGAATCCCTGTGTTGCATGAAAAAACGCACAATTACACAGCATTTCGACAGCTCCTTTCCTCAACCGGACACATGATGTAAAGGATACATCTTTATTCTATCTGTTCTGAATGGGTTTGACAAGTCCATTTTACCGTTTTTTGCAAAGATTGTTTAGTTTGCACGAGTTGTTTTGTACCGCTTGACATTTTTCGTTGTTTTTTTCAATTGACGGCGATTTGACGCATTTCCAACCCGCATATGATTGTGGAAATCCGCAAAATATGCTATACTGTCGCTGAAATGAGGTATCTTGTATGAATGATTTGTTTGATTTTTCCGAGCCGATTTCCGCGCCGCTTGCCGAGCTTTGTGCTCGCCTGATGCGTGATTACCCTCCGGAGCCCTGCGCCCATACGCCCGCAGAAACCGCAGAATATATCACCTCTGTCTATCCGCTCCGACCGCTTCCGGCGGAGCACAGCCTTGTGAAGCGCTTCACGCTGGAGCTTATGGAAGCGCATTATCCGGACGATATGATCTGTGCACCGGATGATCTGACCCTGCGCGAGGACAGCGCCTGTTCGGCGGCAAAATACCGAAAGCTGGACATCCGCTGCTTTGAGCTGGAAAACTGTGGCGCAGGGGCGGAGCAGTATGCCCTGCAAAAGCAGGATTTTGAGCGGCGCGCCGCCGCCTTTGGGCTGGTCTGGAAGCCGCGCCCGATTACGGTCTGCATGGAGCTTGGCAGCGGATACTACACCGTATCCGGCTCGGAGGAAATCCGGTACCGTATTCTGGTACACCGCGGGCTGACCGAGGAGCAGATTGCGCAGCAGCCGGAGGCGGTACTGTATTACCTGCGCGCCCGCCACGCGCTCGGCGAAATCGAGTGAGGCTGACGGATTTTTCCTTCCTCCCGCGGGCGTTTTTTGCCTGATTCACCAAAACCCGCGTCAAATCCGTATTTTTTTGTGTATCGCCCGCGTTAATACTTGATAATGCGGCAAAAATTGATTATAATACTAAAATGTAAATAATTCTGATAGTGAGGCTTTCAAACGATGGAATACATTTCTCTTCCGAAACCCTACGTGGATGTCGTTGCCGAGTGTCAGGCTCACATGGGTGAGCAGGTGACCTTCAGCGGCACGGTACACCGCGTGCGCTCCTTCCCGGAGTTTTCCTTTATCGTCGTCCGCACCGACCGCGCACTGGTTCAGTGCCTGTTCCAGGGCGAGGAAATCGGCGGCATCCGCCGCGAGGATGTTCGTGACGCAATGGTTGTCAAGGTAACCGGCCGCGTGCACGAGGAGGTCCGCGCAGAAAACGGCTTCGAGGTCGAGCTGTCCGCAGTCGAGATTCTGGGCAAGCCGTACGACAAGCTGCCGGTTCCGCTGGGCAAAAAATACATGGGTCTGTCTCTGGATGTTGACCTGCCGCTGCGCCCGATCACCCTGCGTCATCCGGTCAAGCGCGCCATTTTCCGCGTGCAGTCTGCAATCGCAAACGGATTTTCCGAGTACATGATCTCTCAGGGCTTTGTCCATATGACCTCTCCGAAGATCGTATCTGCCGGCGCCGAGGGCGGTGCAGACCTGTTCAAGGTTGACTACTTCGGCACCCGTGCATATCTGGCACAGTCCCCGCAGTTCTACAAGCAGTATATGTGCGGCATCATGGGCCGCGTATTCGAGGTCGGCAGCGTTTACCGTGCGGAGCGTCATAACTCCTCCCGTCACCTGAACGAGTACATCGGTCTGGACTTTGAGATGGCTTACATCGACTCCATGTTTGACGTTATGGCAATGGAGACCGGTATGCTCAAGTATGTCATGGAGTACGTCAAGAAGAACTGCGCGCCGGAGCTGGAGCTGCTCAAGGCAAACGTTCCGGAAATCGGCGAGTCCATTCCGTCTGTCACCTTCCACGAGGCAAAGCAGATCATGCTGGAGAAGTTCGGTCACAAGTCCAAGAACCGCTTCGACCTCGACCCGAAGGAAGAAAAGATGATGTGCGAATACGCAAAGGAGGAGTTTGGCTCCGAGTTCATCTTCATCACCTTCTTCCCGTCCGAGAAGCGCCCGTTCTACGCAAAGGACGATGAGAACGATCCGAAGCTGGCGTGCAGCTTCGACCTGCTGTTCCGCGGTCTGGAGATCACCACCGGCGGTCAGCGTGTTCACGACTATCAGGAGCAGATGGATAAGCTGAACAGACGCGGCATGGACGCAAGCCTGTTCGAGTCCTTTACCATCATGCACAAGTACGGTATGCCGCCGCACGGCGGTCTGGGTCTGGGTCTGGAGCGCCTGACCATGCAGCTGCTCGGTCTGAGCAACATCCGCGAGGCTTCCAACTTCCCGCGCGATATGCAGAGACTGGAGCCGTAATTCAATCCAATTCACCGATTCAGAGGACAGGAGCGCATTCCTGTCCTCTTTTTGCAAGGAGGCGCTATGATGAATTCGCTCATCTTTCCGGATACCCCATACACCGTGTGCACCTTCACCGGCTACCGTCCGGAAAAAATGCCGCACGGCGGCGAGGAATCCGAGCCCTATATTCGAGAAATCAAGCTGGCGCTCCGCCAAAGCATTGAGCTGGCATATGAATACGGTTTTCGTCATTTTCTCTCCGGTATGGCAAGGGGCTTTGACCTCTGGGCGGCGGAGTCCGTGCTTCAGCTTCAGGATGCCGGTCTGAAGCTCGACCTCTGGGCGCTGCTGCCCTATCCCGAAATGGATCACCGCGGCGAGCCGGAGTGGCATGAGCGCTTTTTATATGCCCACTCCCGCGCCGCATGGTCGGGCAGTGTGGAGCCGCGCTACACCGCATGGTGCCATCAGTCCCGCGACAAGGCGCTGATTGACGCCTCAAGCGCAGTCATCAGCTACTTTGACGGCACACCCGGCGGGACGGAATACACCATCCGCTATGCGCAGAAGCTCGGACGCTGCGGCATCAATCTGGCAAACACCGTCCGTCCCTATCTGCCTCATATTTCAGAGGTGCGACTCAAACCGCTTCATATGCACGAAAAAAAGCTGTGAGAATCAATCTCACAGCTTTTTGATTTATCAACAGGATACTCAGTCAACCTTAACGGTCCAGCCCATATCGTCCTCGATGATGCCCCACTGGATGCCGGTCAGCGTGTCATACAGCTTGTGGGAGATCTCACCGATCTCGCCGTTATTGATGTATGCAACGTCGCCCTCATATCTCAGCTCGCCAACCGGAGAGATAACCGCTGCGGTACCGGTGCCGAATACCTCTTCCAGCTTGCCGTCCTTGCTTGCCTGCATGACGTCAGCGATCGGCAGACGATCCTCGGATACCGGAATGCCCCACTTCTTCAGCAGGTCGATGCAGGACATACGGGTAACGCCCGGCAGAACGGTGCCGACGGTCGGAGCGGTGTAAACGGTGCCGTCGATCTTGAAGAAGCAGTTCATGGAGCCGACTTCCTCAACGTACTTGTGCTCCTGGCTGTCCAGCCAGAGGGTCTGCTCATAGCCCAGCTCGTGTGCCTTGACCTGAGAGATCAGGGATGCAGCGTAGTTGCCGCCGCACTTGGTGAAGCCGGTACCGCCCGGACATGCACGGGTGTACTCGTCCTCGACGAAGATCTTGACCGGATTGATGCCGGTGGAGTAGTAAGCGCCGACCGGAGAGCAGATAATGATAAACTGATGCGTCTTGGAGGTGCGGACACCCAGATGCGGCTCAGTTGCGATGACAAACGGACGAATGTACAGAGAGGTGCCCGGCTGATGCGGAACCCAGTCCTTCTCGACGGATACCAGCGCCTTGACAGCCTGTACGAAATCCTCAACCGGCAGGGACGGCAGGCACATACGACGGTTGGTGTTAATCATGCGCTCTGCGTTCTTGTCCGGGCGGAACAGCTGAATGTCGCCGTTCGGAGTGCGGTAAGCCTTCATGCCCTCGAAGGACTCCATCGCATAGTGCAGAACCATTGCCGCCGGATCCAGTGCGATCGGTGCATACGGCACGATGCGTGCATCATGCCAGCCGATGCCCTCGGTATGGTCCACGATGAACATATTGTCGGTATAGTAGATACCGAAGCCCAGTTTGCTTTCATCCGGCTTTGCCTTGTGCTCGGTTGCCGGTGCCAGTTTAATATCCAGCATTTTTTTCACTCTTTTCTCGCGATTGCGTTAAATCATAATATTATATATCGTTTTCATTGTATATAACTTTATCTGATTTTTCAAGTGCTATCCGAAAAAAAATCGGTTCCTCCCCCAATATGACGGAAAAACGGCACCGTATTGACGCATACGATGCTGTTCATTCATTTCCCGAGCTGCTCCAGCCGGTTTTTCCTCTCCTAACAGCTGCACAATTTCATTGCGGGCATAGAAAAGACCGCCTTCCGAAGAAAGCGGTCTGATAAACTGCAATGAATAAAATTATTCTTATGCCTTGTCGTTGGAGCCCAGAACGTTAACGATCTTATGAGCAACCATTTCCTTGACAGCCTGACGAGCCGGCTTCAGGTACTGGCGCGGATCGAAGTGATCCGGATGCTCAGCGAAGTGCTTGCGGATGGAAGCGGTGATTGCCAGGCGGATGTCGGAGTCGATGTTGATCTTGCAGACAGCCAGCTTAGCAGCCTCACGCAGCTGTGCCTCCGGGATGCCGATTGCATCCGGCATAGCGCCGCCGTAGGTGTTGACCAGCTTTACGAACTCCTGCGGAACAGAGGAAGAACCGTGCAGAACGATCGGGAAGCCCGGCAGACGCTTGATGCACTCTTCCAGAACGTCGAAGCGCAGCGGCGGCGGAACCAGGATGCCTTCCTCATTGCGGGTGCACTGCTCCGGGGTGAACTTGTAAGCGCCGTGGGAGGTGCCGATTGCGATTGCCAGAGAGTCACATCCGGTACGCTCTACGAACTCCTGAACCTCTTCCGGACGGGTGTAGCTCTCGTTGCCAGCCTCGACAACAACCTCATCCTCAACGCCGGCCAGGGTGCCCAGCTCAGCCTCTACAACAACGCCGTGAGCGTGTGCGTACTCAACAACCTGCTTGGTCAGAGCGATGTTCTCCTCGAAGGACTTGGAGGAAGCGTCGATCATGACGGAGGTAAAGCCGCCGTCGATGCAGGACTTACAAACCTCGAAGGAATCGCCGTGGTCCAGATGCAGAGCGATCGGGATGTTCGGATTCTCGATAACAGCAGCCTCAACCATCTTTACCAGATAGGTGTGGTTTGCGTAAGCACGAGCACCCTTGGAAACCTGAAGGACAACCGGGGAGTTCAGCTCGCCGGCAGCTTCGGTGATACCCTGTACGATCTCCATGTTGTTTACATTGAAAGCGCCGACAGCGTAGCCGCCATCATAAGCCTTCTTAAACATTTCAGTAGTAGTTACAAGTGGCATGTTCATCTTCCTTTCAACATTGGTACCGCAATATTTGTGCGGTCATGTGTATTTATTTTACCAAGATTCCCAAACAAAATCAAGGCTTGTTGCGTATCTTTATGTCAAAATTTCCATGAGCGTGTGATTATGCCCATTTTTTTGGTAAACTTCTGTATAACTTCATACAGATTGGAGCAAAAGAATTGATTTTCTCATTTGTTTGTGATATGATTTATTTACCAAAAAGCTGCGGGACAGGTCGTATTTTGTGCGTTTTGTCCTGTTTGGCTGTTTAACTAACAGGAGGTTACAACAATGAGTGAGTTAAAAGGCGCAATGATTATCGGCCAGTCGGGCGGTCCGACTTCCGTCATCAATGCAAGCGCATACGGTGCAATCAAGGCTGGTCTGGACTCTGAGTCCGTTACCGCTGTTTACGGTGCTGCAAACGGCATCGTCGGCGTTCTGAACGATCAGCTGTACGTGATGGAGAAGGAAGATCCGGCTGAGCTGGAGCTGCTGAAGTACACCCCGTCTTCCGCACTGGGCTCCTGCCGCTACAAGATCGCTGATCCGGATGTCGATGACACCGATTACAAGCGCATCCTCGAGATCTTCAAGAAGTACGATGTCCGCTACTTCTTCTACAA
>JAEDEU010000191.1 GCA_016293155.1 Clostridiaceae bacterium
ACCCGCAATCCGCACAATTTGAACTGTGTTCCGGGCGGCTCGTCCGGCGGCTCCGCAGCAGTGGTTGCAGCGGGCGAGGTTCCGATTTCCGTCGGTTCGGATACCGGCGGATCCATCCGTCAGCCGGCGGCATTCTGCGGCGTTGTCGGTCTTAAGCCGACCTACGGTGCGGTTTCCCGCTTCGGTCTGGTCGCATTCGCATCCTCTCTGGATCAGATCGGCCCGTTCGGCCGCACAGTCAAGGATACCGCGATGCTGGCGGATGTCCTGATGGGCTACGACAAGATGGATTCCACCTCTGTGCCGCGCGAGTACACCTCTCTGGCACAGAATCTGAATCCGGACGTCAAGGGCATGAAGATCGGTCTGCCGAAGGAATACTTCTCCGAGGGCATTTCCGCTCCGGTGCGCGAGGCTGTCCTCAAGGCGGCAGAAACCTACCGCAGCCTGGGCGCAGAGGTGTTTGAGATCTCCCTGCCGCTCTCCGAGTACGCCCTGCCGGTTTACTATATCCTGTCCTCCGCGGAGGCATCCTCCAATCTGGCGCGATTCGACGGCGTCAAGTACGGCTACCGCGCGAAGGACTTTGACGGTCTGATTGACCTGTACGTCAAGTCCCGCAGCGAGGGCTTCGGCGCAGAGGTACAGCGCCGCATCATGCTCGGCACCTATGTGCTGTCCTCCGGCTACTACGACGCGTACTACAAGAAGGCACGCGCCGCTCAGCGCAAGATCCGCGCGGACTACGACGAGGCATTCAAGCAGTGCGACATGATCCTGACCCCGGTTGCGCCGACCACGGCATACAAGCTGGGCGAAAAGACCGCAGATCCGCTTCAGATGTACGCGGGCGATATCTGCACCGTATCCGTCAACATCGCAGGTCTGCCGGCAATGGTACAGCCGTGCGGCTTTGACGAGGGCGGACTGCCGATCGGTATGCAGCTGATCGGACCGCGCTTCGGTGAGCAGACGCTCATGAATGCCGGTCTTGCCTTTGAGCAGGCCTCCGGTCTGGCAAACATCGTCGCACTTTAAGCGGAAGGAGAACCAACATGATTTATGAACCAGTGATCGGTCTTGAGGTGCACGCCGAACTCTCCACCAAGACCAAGATCTTTTGCGGATGCAGCGCAAAGTTCGGCGCGGATATCAATACACACTGCTGCCCGGTCTGCACCGGTATGCCGGGCTCTCTGCCGGTACTCAACCGTCAGGTCGTACACTATGCGGCAAAGATGGGTTTGGCAACCAACTGCCGCGTCAACCGCGTATGCAAGTCCGACCGTAAAAACTACTTCTATCCGGACCTGCCGAAGGCATATCAGATTTCCCAGTTCGACGTCCCGATCTGTGAGGACGGACGTGTGGACTTTTATGTAGACGGCGAAAAGAAGTCCTGCCGCTTCGAGCGCATCCACTTCGAGGAGGACGCGGGCAAGCTGGTACACGATGAGGGCGAGGGCACCATCGTTGACTTCAACCGCTGCGGCGTGCCGCTGATCGAGATGGTAACCCGTCCGGATCTGCATTCCTCCGCCGAGGCAAAGGAATTTTTGGAGATGATTAAGACCACGCTGTCCTATCTCCAGATTTGCGACTGTAAGATGGAGGAGGGCTCCATCCGCTGTGATATCAACGTATCCATCCGCGAGAAGGGCTCGGATAAGCTGGGCACCCGCGTCGAGATGAAGAACGTCAACACGTTCTCCGGCGCAGTCCGCGCGATTGACTACGAAATCCAGCGTCAGATTGACGTTCTGGAAGCGGGCGGCACCATCACGCAGGAGACCCGCCGCTGGGACGATGTCAAGCTCAAGAACTTCGTCATGCGTACCAAGGAGGATGCACAGGATTATCGCTACTTCCCGGATCCGGATCTGATCGCCGTCGAGATCGACGAGGCATGGATGCAGCAGATCGCTTCCGAGATTCCGGAGCTGCCGCTGTCCCGCTACGAGCGCTATGTGGACGAGGTCGGTCTGACCCCGAAGGAGGCGCGTCAGCTGATGGATTCCTTCGAGAAGGCAACCCTGATGGACGATGCAGCCGCAACCGGCCGCGTTCCGGCAAAGCTGATTGCAAACTGGATCCTGTCCGACATCTCCAAGTACCTGAACGACAAGCAGGTTGAGCTGAGCGACACCAAGCTGACCGCTGCCAAGCTGGTTGACATGATCGAGATGATCGAGAAGAACGTCATCTCCGGCAACGCGGGCAAGAAGGTGCTCGTCCGCCTGTTCGAGACCGACGAGACCGCGGAGGAGATCGTCGAGGCGCTCGGACTCAAGCAGGTATCCGACGAGGGTGCAATCCAGAAGCTCATTGATGAGGTTCTCGCTGCCAACGAGAAGTCGGTCAACGACTACAAGAACGGCAAGAAGAATGCAATGGGCTTCCTGGTCGGCCAGTGCATGAAGGCATCCAAGGGCAAGGCAAACCCGAAGATGATTAA
>JAEDEU010000042.1 GCA_016293155.1 Clostridiaceae bacterium
AAGAGGACGTATCCATGCGGGTACGTCCTCTTTGTTATGCATTGGTTTATGGCTCAATCGTGTGAGCGGAACGCTTGTCCAGCTCGGTTCCCTCCGGATAGCGGTATACCTGCGCCTCGTCCACGCCGAGCCTCAGCGCGCGCTGATGATCCTCAACATAGACGTCGATATGGCTGCCCTTGATTGCCCCGCCGACATCCTCCGCGAGGAAGTCACCATAGCCCTCGATATAGAGCACGGTGCCGAGCGGGATGACATTGCGGTCCACCGCGACGGTGTAGCCCTCAATGGTCTCCGTGCCGAGCGCGGTCGAGGTGCCCCACTGTCCGCTGCAGGTCTCACAGGAGCAGTAGAAGGTGAGCTTGAACGTGCCGAGCGGCGTGAGATGCTTTTCCTCAAAGCGAACGACCTCGATGACAGTCAGAAGCAGGATCAGCACATACAGAAAGCTGATCGTCAGGCGCAGCAGCGCCAGCTTTGGACTGTGGGGTCGCTTGCTCATATCGTTCGCTCCTTTGCGGGGGAATGAAATTGGGTTACGCTCCGAAAAACTCCTTTGCCACATCGACGGATGCCTTGGCATCCTTGCAGTAGTAGTCCGCGCCGATGGTTTCGGCGTAGTCCGGCGTGAGTACTGCGCCGCCGACAAAGACCTTGCCGTCAAAGCCGTCCGCACGCAGCTGGCGGATGGTTTCTTCCATTGCACCGAGCGTGGTGGTCATCAGTGCGCTCAGACCGACCAGACGTACATTCTGCTCGCGTGCGGTCTGTACCACGCGCTCCGGCGGCACGTCGCGTCCGAGGTCGATGATCGAAAAGCCGTAGTTCTCCATGACGACCTTGACGATGTTTTTGCCGATGTCGTGGATATCGCCCTTGACCGTGGCGAGAATCACCTTGTTTGCACTCGGCTCCGCGCTGCCGGTTTTGGCAAGGCGGGCACGCACTGCATCAAAGCCGCATTTTGCCGCCTCCGCCGCGCGGATGAGCTGCGGCAGGAACAGCTTGTTCTGCTCGAACAGATCGCCCACGATGTCCAGCGCAGGAATCAGATGGTCGGAAACCACGACCAGCGGATCATTGCTGTCCAGCAGGTGCTCGGTCGCGGTGGCGCATTCATCGCCCAGTCCCTTCCTGACTGCGGTGGCGATATCCATTTCCTTTGTGGAGGTCGGTGCAGCCGCGGCAGTGCTTTCGGTTACGGCGTACTTTTCAATATAATGCACGCTGCCCTCATCGCGCATGTGCAGCAGATTGTGTACATCCACTGCGGACATCATGGAGGCAATATTCGGGTTGATAATCGGGAAATCCAGTCCGGCAGCCAGTGCGATTGCAAGGAAATGTGCGTTGATGCGCTCGCGCTGCGGCAGACCGAACGAGATGTTGGAGACACCCAGACAGGTTTTGACGCCGAAGCGGCGCTTGACCTCGGTCAGCGCGGAGAGGGTCTGCATCGCGCCGGACGGTTCGGCGGAAACCGTGAGCGTCAGGCAGTCGATGGCAATGCGCTCCGGCGGGATGCCGTACTGCGCCGCGCGGGTGACAATCTTTTCCGCAATCGCAATGCGCTTTTCGACCGAATCCGGAATACCGTTTTCGTCCAGCGTCAGACCGACCACCATGGTGCCGTACTTTGCGGCGAGCGGGAGGATGCCGTTCAGGCTCGCCTCCTCGCCGTTGACCGAGTTAATCATCGGCACGCCGTTGTAGCGGCGCAGGGATGCCTCAAGCACGTTTGGATCGTTCGAGTCCAGCTGAAGCGGGAGGTCGAGCACGGACTGAAGCTCCTGCGTGACTTCGAGCATCATTTCGCGCTCGTCGATGCCCGGCAGTCCGACGTTGACATCCAAAATGTGTGCGCCCGCGTCTGCCTGCTCAATGCCCTGGTCAATGATGTAGTCGATATCGTGCTCCTGAAGCGCCGCTTTGAACTTTTTCTTGCCGGTCGGATTGATGCGCTCGCCGATGACACAGACTCCGTCTGCCGGGACAAATTTGGTGCCCGAGCAAAGGGCGGCGGTGCGCTTGCGCTCCGGCAGGGCAAATTCTGCGCCGCTGAGCATGGTTCGGATGTTTTTGATATACTCCGGAGAGGTGCCGCAGCAGCCGCCGAAGATCGTAAAGCGCAGCGGCAGATAGTCGCGCAGCGCCTCGATAAACTGCTCCGGGGTGATGTTATAGTGGAATGAGCCGTCGGATACAACCGGCAGTCCGGCATTCGGCTTGAGGATCAGCGGAATGCTGGCATATTCCGCCATGCGCGCCGCAATCGGCAGAATCTCAACCGGACCGAGCGAGCAGTTGATGCCGATGGCATCCGCGCCCAGACCCTGAAGTGTGATTGCTGCCGCCTCGGGCGGCACGCCGAGGAAGGTGCGTCCGGTTGCCTCGAACGACATCGTGGCAAACACCGGAAGATCGCAGTTTTCCTTTGCCGCGAGCACCGCTGCCTTGGTTTCCAGCAGGTCGGTCATGGTTTCGATGTAGATCGCATCCACGCCCGCCTGTGCGCCGCAGACAATCTGACGCGCAAACATGCGGTAGGCGTCGTCAAAATCCAGTGTGCCGGTCGGAGCGAGCAGCTCACCGATCGGACCCACGTCCAGACCGACGAATTTTGCGCCGGAGGCGCGTGCATTTGCAACGGCAGCCGTAATCAGCTCCTCGATCTCATGACCGCAGCCGGCGGCTTTTTTCTCGTTTGCGCCAAAGGTACAGGTGAGTACCATGTCCGAGCCCGCCTCCACATACTGACGGTGAATGGAGGTAATCAGCTCCGGATTGGTGAGGTTGTAAAGCTCCGGCAGCGCGCCCGCCTCCATGCCCGCATTTTGCAGCATGGTGCCCATTGCGCCGTCCAGAACCAGAAAGTTTGATTTCAGATATTCTTTAAGCTCCACAGGTGGTTCCTTTCTTGCGGAATTCACAGGTTTTTGCCAGTGTGCAGGTTCCGCAGCCCTTTTTTCGTCCCTCTGCGGGAGTGTCCGATACGCCCAGAAAGGCGGTGACGGATTTTCTCGGTGTGAGGATATTGTTTTCGGTGACAGACAGCCCGATTTTGCGTGCGGCATCGCAGAGCGCAAGCACCTGCGGCTGAATGGTCAGCGGCAGATCGCCGTAGCCGGGGGAGAAGCGTCCGGTCACATAGCGTCCGCGTGCCGCCTCCGCCGCGCGGATCTGATCCTCCGCTTCGTCGCAGACGGCTTCGATGCCTTCGCCCGCCGCCGCGTCCAGTGCGAGCGCGTCCAGCATACTGCGCCGCTCGACCCGACGGATCTCACGGTCCACCGCCGCACCCAGCGTGGCACACAGGATGTAGACCTCCGTACAGCCGTGCAGATGACGGCGGATATCCTTGCCGGTCAGGAAATCTAGGGTTTCCACCGGCAGACAGATCCGGCAGCTGCGCGGTACCATGATACGGTTCAGCGTGTCAATCGCCCGCTGTGCGGTCTGCGTAATCTGCGGATCATCCCCGTGCTGTCCCATGTAGCGCAGCACCTCGGAAAGTTTTAATTCTCTCATGCGCGGTTGGAGGCGTGCAGAATGGTCTCAATACGCTCGTAGATCTTGTAGACCGCCTTCGGGTTGTTCATCGCATACAGGTGAATGCCGTCCACGCCGTTGGAAATGAGGTCGATGATCTGATCCACGGCATAGGCGATGCCTGCATCAAACAGTGCCTCCGGATTGTTTTCGTAGCGTGCGAGCATTTTGGCAAACTTCTTCGGGAGGCTCGCACCGCACATGGTGACCATGCGCTCGATGTTTTTCTTATTCAGCACCGGCATGATGCCTGCCTCCACTGGAACATTGATACCGGCGAGGTGCATACGGTCGCGGAAGTCGTAAAAATCCTGATTGTCAAAGAACAGCTGGGAAACCAGATGGGATGCGCCAGCGTCTACCTTGTGACGCAGGGCGATGGTATCCTCGATCAGGGAAGCGGACTGCGGATGTCCCTCCGGATAGCACGCGCCGCAGATGTCAAAGCCGCCGAAATCTGCAATGTACTTGGTCAGATCACTTGCATAGACAAAATCGGTCTCCGGCTCGCGCTCCGGCATACGGTCGCCGCGCAGGGCGAGAATGTTCTCAACGCCCAGTTCCTGAAGCTCGGTCAGAATGGCATGCGCACTGGGCTTTGTCGTATAGATGCTGGTCAGATGTGCCATCGGCTCGATGTGATATTTGGACTTGATGTCACCGGCGATTTTTGCGGTCAGGCTGCCGGTGCCGATGCCGCCCGAGCCGCCCGCACCATAGGTGACGCTGATGAAGTCCGGCTTGAGCTCGGAGAGCTGATCCAGCGTTGTGTAGATCGTGTCAATATTGGAGGTTTTCTTCGGCGGAAATACCTCGAGAGAGAATACAGTGTTTTTATTGTCAAACATCTGCCTGATTTTCATGTATATCATTCCTTTGTATAAATTGTAATTTGAGAGGGTAGCATTTCCATTATACAGGATTTCCTATTGAAACGCAAGGATTCACGGAGCAGAATGATACGTGCGGAAATCATGAAAAAAGTGAAGAATAATGCGGCGATGCGGTGAAACAATGAAAGCAGGACGGGATTTGGCAATGTGGCGAAAAATGCGATTTCAACACAGCGGAATTTTGGACAATACGCAGTTTGTCGCAATCTGCGATGGGTTGCTCTGTACAAAGCAGGAAAACTATGATAAAATAAAAGCAATATTTTTGATGTGTGTCCGCAAGAAATGATTCTTTCGGCAACTCGGATTGACGCAACTGACCCCAGTAATCAACACCAACAAAATATTGTGTTTAGAAGCGGAAAACGGGCACCAAGGCAGGGTACCCTTGCTTTGCTGTGTGCAAAAACAGGAAGCCGTTTCCGCCCGCTTTTTAGAATAGATAAGGAAAGTGATACCAAGATTATGAAAGAAAAACTGAAGATCATACCGCTCGGCGGACTCAATGAGATCGGCAAGAACATGACGGTCATCGAATGCAGCGGTGACATTTTTGTGATCGACTGCGGTCTGGCATTCCCGGATAACGAAATGCTCGGCGTTGACCTGGTCATTCCGGATATCTCGTACCTGCGCCACCATCAGAAAAAGGTGCGCGGTATTGTCATCACTCACGGACACGAGGATCACATCGGCGCACTGCCATATGTGCTCAAGGAGCTGCGCGTGCCGGTGTATTGCACCAAGCTGACCGCCGGCATTCTGTCCTCCAAGTTCGCGGAGCACAAGATGAACGACAAGGTCAAGATGAACATCGTCAAGGCAGGCGACCGCATCAAGCTGGGCTGCTTCGGCATTGAGTTCATTCATACCAACCACTCGATTGCGGATTCGGTCGCGCTCGCCATCCGCACGCCGCTCGGCACGATCATCCACACGGGCGACTTCAAAATCGACCCGACTCCGGTTTCCGGCGAGATGATCGACCTGACCCGCTTCGGTGAGCTGGGACGCGAGGGCGTGCTGGCACTGATGAGCGACTCGACCAACGTCGAGCGCGCCGGCTTTACGCCGTCCGAGATGGAGGTCGGCAAGACGCTTGAGGCGCAGTTCCGCGGCTGTGAGCAGCGCATTATCGTCGCAACCTTCGCCTCCAACATCTACCGTATTCAGCAGATTCTGGACGCTGCCGCCAACAACGGCAGAAAGGTCGCCATCTGTGGACGCAGCATGGAGAATATTTCCTCGGTTGCGATGGAGCTGGGCTATCTGCACGAGCCGAAGCCGGGCGTAATCATCGAGCCGTCCGCAATCAACAAGTATCCGAAGAGCCGCATTGTCGTGGTCTGCACCGGCTCTCAGGGCGAGTCCATGAGCGCTCTGCACCGCATGGCGTTCTCCGGTCACAAGCAGATCGAAATCGGCGCGGGAGATAAGATTATCATCTCCGCCTCCGCGATTCCGGGCAACGAAAAGTCGGTTCAGAATGTCATCAATGAGCTGTGCCGCAAGGGCGCGGATGTCGTATACGACCGCTCTGCGATCATTCACGTTTCCGGTCACGCCTGCCAGGAGGAGCTGAAGCTCATGCTGGCGCTGACCCGACCGAAGTATTTTATTCCGGTACACGGTGAGCACCGTATGCTGCGTCAGCACGCAGAGTTGGCGCGTCAGTGCGGCGTCATTCCGAAGAATATTATTATCACAGACATCGGACGTCCGGTTGAGCTGGGACCGAACTCCGCACGTCTGCTCAATCCGGTTCCGTCCGGCAAGGTGCTGGTGGACGGTCTGGGCATCGGCGATGTCGGCACCGCAGTCCTGCGCGACCGAAAGCATCTGTCCGAGGATGGTCTGCTGGTGGTCGTGGTCACGCTGGACAGCGAAACCGGTCTGGTTATTGCAGGACCGGACATCGTCTCCCGCGGCTTTATCTACGTCAAGGAGGCCGAGGAGCTGATGGAGCAGCTGAGAAAAATCTCTCAGGCTGCACTCGACCGCTGCATTGACACGCGCGTGCGTGACTGGTCCACCATCAAGTCGGCGATCAAGAACGATCTCTCGGATTTCCTCTTTAAGAAGACCAAGAGAAGCCCGATGATCCTGCCGGTTATCATGGAAATCTAACATCTAAAAAACAGAAGGCACTTTCCCGATTGCGTGGAAAGTGCCTTTTTTCTAAATGGTCTGCTCCGGCAGACGGATGGAGATTTCGCCGGCAAACAGCGTTTCGCGTGTGCCGTTCGACTCCACGATCAGATGACCGCAGTCGTCGATCTCCAGCGCGGTCGCCTCGCGCGCGCTGCCGTTTTCCAGAATGCGGATGGGCTGTCCGAGAAAGTCGATATAGCTTCGGTACTGCGCAAGCAGCGCGGACAGGTCGTTTGCGCAGATCAGACGGTAGCATTCCTCCATATGATTGAGAAATGCCGCGGTGAGATGGTTGCGGTCAACCGGATGCGCCGAAAAATCCTCCAGACTGCCGGCAATGGCGCGCAGCTCCTCCGGAAAGCCGCTTTCCGGTGTGCGCACGTTCATGCCGATGCCGACGACAACATAGGAAAGCGCACCGGTTTCCGCCTCAATCGACGCCTCGGTCAGGATGCCGCACAGCTTTTTGCCGTCCTTGAGGACGTCGTTGACCCACTTGATGGACGGGCGGAAGCCTGCGGCTTCCTCGAAGGCGCGGCACGCCGCAACCGCTGCACCGATGGTCAGCGTGTTGACCTGCGCGAGCGGAAGCTCCGGGCGCAGCAGGATGCTCAGATAAACGCCCGTGCCGGACGGGGACAGAAAGCTGCGCCCGCGCCGACCGCGACCGCCGGTCTGGCTGTCCGCCACGAGTGCATAGCCGTTCGGAAGCTCCGCGGCGCGGCGCTTGAGCACGGTGTTGGTGGATTCGATTTGCTCTACAACCTCCAGCGAGGAGGCGATTTCGGCTGTATGCAGCCGGACGCGGATGCCCGCGGCGGAGAGCACATCATTTTGCGGAGACAGGCGATAGCCCTCTCCGGGGACGGATTCGATGACATGACCGTCCGCTTTGAGAGAGGTGATTGCCTTCCAGACCGCGGTGCGCGAAACGCCGAGCTGTTTGGCAAGCGCACCGCCGGAGATCACCTCGCCGCGCCGCTGTTCCAGCGCGGCAAGAACGTCATCACGTACCATAGCAGATATCCTCCGGGAAAAGCACACCGATACACGGTATGCGGAATGGTTTCGATTCCTTCTCATTGTAAACGATAATCAGATTTGGTACAATATAAAAGAACAAAAAAAGACGAGAGGAATTTTCATGAAGCAAAAGACTGAGATTGCACGCTCGCTTGCCCAGCAGCCGGAGGACGTCGCGCTGCTGACGCATCTGCTCGACCGTGCGGATGCCTGTGCGCAGAAATGCTATGTGACTGCCAGCCGGTTTCTGGATCTGCGCCAGAGTACGCTTGCGGAGCAGGCGCTCAGGCAGTATGCCGCACCGCAGTGGTTTTTTCACGGAGGCTGGGAACGGGCGGAACGCCGGGTGATTGTGTTTGTGCCGGATTATGCTCGGCCGGAGGACATTCCGGGCAGCGAGGACGACCCGATTGCTGTGCTGCGATGCATCAAGCACCGCGCGGATGAGCTGACGCACCGAGATTATCTCGGCTCCCTGATGGGCTTACAGATTCGGCGCGACTGCGTGGGCGATATTCTGGTATCCGATCACGGCGCGGATATTCTTGTCCTGCGCGAGCTGCTGCCGTTTTTGCTGACGCATTACGGAAAGGCGGGCAGAAAGCATCTGGAGCTGTCCGAGGTGCCGCTGTCCGACCTGATCCTGCCCGAGCAGAGCATAGAATACCTGCGGGACACGGTGGCATCCATGCGGCTGGACGCGGTTACAGCGGCGCTGTTCCGGCTGTCGCGCACGCGGGCGGCGGAGGCAGTGCGCAGGGGCGCGGTGTATCTGGACGACCGGCAGTGCCTGAATGCAGACCGTGAGGTGCCGGAGGGCGCACGCATTACCCTGCGCGGCACCGGACGGGGAGAGGTGGAGCAGATTTTGGGAGAAAGCAAAAAGGGACGCATCATCCTCTCGCTCAAACGATATCAGTGAGGACAATAGCATGAATACCTTATCTGTAAACCATGATTTTCTGCGCCGGACGGTGCAGGAGGGCGCATTCTGCATCGACGCGACGGCAGGGAACGGGCATGACACCGCGTTCCTCTGCGGCCTGGTCGGTGAGAGCGGAAAAGTGCTTGCGCTGGACATTCAGGAGCAGGCGGTCACGAACACCCGCGCGCGTCTGCACGAGATGGGATATGACACAGTCGGTACGGTTGTACAGGACTCGCACGCGAACCTTGCGCAGTATGCCGAGCCGGAGAGTGTGGACTGCATTGTGTTCAATCTCGGCTGGCTGCCGGGCGGAGATCATTCCATTTTTACCCGTCCGGACAGCACGCAGCAGGCGATTGAAGCGGGTCTGCGTCTGCTCAAGCGCGGCGGCGTGATGACAATCTGTATCTACTATGGCGGCCGTTCCGGCTACGAGGAACGTGACGCGATGCTGGAATATCTCAAAACGCTGGATGACAGGCAATACACCGTACTGCTGTCGCAGTTCTACAACCGAAAGGGCGATGTGCCCATTCCGGTGTTTATCTGGAAGGAATAGCGAGAAAGCAACCTGACAAATATTTTGACTGTGCGTCAAAGTATGATATACTAGAAACGCAAAAGCAGATGGAGGTGCAGCTTTATGATTATCACGACAACCCCTGCGATTGAGGGCAGGACCATTCGCGAATACAAGGGCATTGTGTTCGGCGAGGTGATTTCCGGCGTCAATTTTGTCAAGGACTTTACCGCGGGACTGCGCAATTTCTTCGGCGGACGTTCTGCCGCCTATGAGGAGGAGCTGATGAATGCGCGCACGAGCGCACTGGCAGAGATGGAGCAGCGCGCAGCACGCATCGGTGCCAACGCTGTGGTCGGAGTCGATGTGGATTATGAGGTTCTGGGCGCGGACAACGGGATGCTGATGGTGACCGTCAGCGGTACGGCAGTCGTCACCGACTGACCAAAATCAATATCAATAAAGGAGAAAACAGATGTTGGATTTAATCAAATCCGTGATTTTTGGCATTATCGAAGGCATCACGGAGTGGCTGCCGATCAGCAGCACCGGACACCTGATTCTGGCGGAGGAATTCCTCTCGTTCAAAAATGTGTCCGAGGGATTTTGGAGTATGTATGAGGTGGTCATTCAGCTGGGTGCCATTCTCGCAGTTGTAGTCATTTTCTGGAATCAAATCTTTCCGTTTACCAACAAGCCGGAGCTTGCGATGGGCAAGAGCGGCATTCTGGCGCACATCAAGCAAGAGCAGTTTTGGCTGTGGGTGAATATTCTGGTCGCGTGCATTCCGGCCGCGGTCATCGGAATTTTGTTCAATGACCTGTTTGAGGCGCTGTTTTACAAGTATTATGTCGTGGCAATCGCGCTCATTGTATTCGGTATCGCGTTTATCGTGATTGAGAACTGGAACAAAACGCGCACGCCGCGCGTGACGGATGTCAATCAGCTGACCATGAAGGCGGTGCTGATTATCGGTGCATTCCAGCTGATTGCAGCGATTTTCCCGGGAACCTCGCGTTCCGGTGCGACGATCATCGGCGCATTGCTCATCGGTGTATCCCGCAAGGTGGCGGCGGAATTTACCTTCTATCTCGCAATTCCGGTCATGTTCGGTGCGAGCCTGCTCAAGATCGTCAAGTTCGGTCTGGCATTCACCGCGATGGAGGCGGCCATTCTGCTGGTCGGCATGATCGTATCCTTTGTGGTTTCCATCATCGTCATCAAATTCCTGATGGATTACATCAAAAAGCATGATTTCAAGGTGTTCGGCTATTACCGTATTGCACTCGGTATTGTCGTGCTGTTGTATTTCTTTCTTGCGAAGTAAATAGACTGCGGATGGAGCGCTGCTCCATCCGTTTTTTTGTACCCGAACGACCCGGATTGCATAGACTGATGCATGGATGATGGGAGGGGTTGGATGAAACGAACGCTGAGTGCGGTGCTGGCAGGCGGCGATATGCGGCAGATTTATCTCGGTCGGCTGCTGCGGGAGGACGGCTTCCGAACCGGTACGGTTGCGCTGGAGCGGCACGGCGAGGAGCTGGAATCGCAGGGAATGGAGGCATTCCGGGCTGCGGATGTAATTATTCTGCCCATGCCGGTGATGGGGGAACGCGGGCGGCTGAATGCACCGCTCGCCAATGCGCCGTATAAAATGACAGAGGTGCTGGACGCAATTCCAGCAGGGAAAACGGTATTCGGTGGTGCAGTGCCCAAGGCGGTGCACGAAATGGCACAGCGGCGCGGAATCACTGTGACCGATTATCTGGAGCGCGGGGAGCTTGCGGTGCTCAATGCCATCCCGACCGCGGAGGGCGCGATCCAGATTGCGATGGAGGAGCTGCCGGTCACGCTGCACGGTACCAAAACGCTCGTCATCGGCAACGGAAGAATCGGCAAGGCGCTGTCACACCGTCTGCACGCACTCGGTGCGGAGGTCACGGTTTCTGCGCGTCGGTATGATGATTTCGCCCGTATTCGTGATGGCGGCATGAAGTGGGCGGATACCCGTGCGCTTGCGCCGGTGGTCGGAGAATTTGCATTGATCTTCAACACCGTTCCGCATCCGGTGGTCACGCGCGCAGTACTGGCAAAGTGTCGTCCGGATGTGGTGCTGATCGACCTTGCATCCCGCCCGGGCGGGACGGATTTCGCGGCGGCAGGAGAGCTCGGCAGGAGGGCAATTCATGCGCTGTCTCTGCCCGGAAAGGTCGCGCCGGTCACGGCGGCATCCTATATCCGCGACACCATCACCCATATTTTACAGGAGGAGGGGAAGCTATGAAAACGGTCGGATTTGCTCTGTGCGGCTCATTCTGCACACTCTCGCGCGTGTTTGTCGTGGTGGAACGCATGGTAAAGGACGGCTGGGATGTCGTGCCGATTCTGTCATTCTGCGCGTCGGAAATGGATACCCGATTCGGTAAGGCGGCGGATTTCTGCGATCAGCTGGAGGAAATCTGCGGACATAAGCCGCTCAGGACATTGCAGGAGGTCGAACCAATCGGACCGAAGCAGCTGCTGGATGTGCTGGTGGTTGCACCGTGTACCGGCAGTACACTGGCGCGCATTGCGCACGGGCTGAGCGATACACCGGTTTCTCTGGCGGTCAAATCTCAATTAAGAGTAGAGCGTCCGGTTGTAATTGCCGTTTCCAGCAACGATGCGCTCGCCGGCTCGGCAAAGAATATTGCAGAGCTACTCTGCCGTCGAAACGTGTATTTTACGCCGATGCGGCAGGATGCACCGATGACCAAGCCGCGCTCCATGGTTGCCGTGATGGAGGATATCCCCAAAACCGTGCAGGCGGCGCTGGAGGGAAAACAGGTTCAGCCCATCCTGATATAGTGTGGAGAAAGAACAAACCGGAACAGCTCCCCAAAATGGAGTCGTTCCGGTTTGTGTTTGCGGATTGAGCGGGTTGTTATTTGCTGAGCTCCAGCATTTTGAGAATAATGCCCGCGGAGGAAGCGGCGGCATCGTCGATGAAATTATCATAGCTTTCATCGGCATCGTCATCGGCGGCATCCGACATGGTGCGGATGACAAGGAACGGCACGCCGAACATAAACGCTGCGTGACCGATTGCAGCGCCTTCCATCTCGGTTGCGGCGGGCGCATAGCGTTCGTTGAGCTGCTTTTTCACAGCCGCGTCATTGATAAACTGATCGCCGGAAATAATCAGACCGGTGTGCACACGGTGTTCCAGTGCCGGAATTTCCGCGCAGGCGGTGAGACAAAGCGTGCGCAGCGCTTCATCTGCCTGGAAAAACTCGCACTTTGGATAATAATCCAGCATAATGCGGTCCTGATCGTGAAATGCGACCTGCTCGCTGATGACAACGTCCATGATCTTCAGACCCGGACGCATCGCACCGGCGATGCCGACATTGACAATGCACTCCGCGCCGAATTTGCTGACTGCGGTTGCCGCACAGACGGCGGCGTTGACCTTGCCCACTCCGCAGCAGACCAGGACAACCTGCTGACCGTAAACCGTGCCCTTATAGTAAGTGGTGCCGAACATTTCGGTGGTTTCCGCAATGTCCATCTTGTCACGGATGAGCGCGACCTCTGCGTCGAGCGCGCCTAAAATTCCCCATACCATATTGTGTTACCTCATTTCGTCAAAGTTACCTTCCTGTTTAGTATAAAAGCCGTGCTTGCATTCGTCAATCAAAATCTTTATAATAGGAAAAACGAAACCTGCGTTGTGGAGGAATTTTTTATGGAACGAATTGCAAGCTTTTGCGTGAATCATGACGTGCTGACCGAGGGGATGTACACCTCTCGCATAGACGGTGATATTACAACCTATGATATCCGTATGGTGATCCCGAACGGCGGCGTGTATCTGGAGCCGGCGGCAAGCCATACCTTTGAGCATCTGTTTGCGACCTATGCGCGCAATACGGAATACGCCGACCGCGTGGTATATGTTGGTCCGATGGGCTGCCGCACCGGATTTTATTTTTTGGTTCGTGATCTGGCACCGGAAATCGCGATTCAGATTGTGCGTGAGACCATGGACTTTGTGCTGAACTTTGAAGGAGAGGTTCCGGGAACGACCCGTATCGAGTGCGGAAATTATCTGGAGCACAGCCTGGAGGGAGCCAAGGCGATTGCGGCAAAGATGAAGCCGATTCTGGCGGATTGGACGGCAGAAAAGCTGGTTTATCCGGAGGCGTAATCAAGCGATACCACACGCGCAAAGTTTTTTGACGAAAAATGAAAGTTTTTGTTGACAAGCGATGC
>JAEDEU010000192.1 GCA_016293155.1 Clostridiaceae bacterium
TTGGGCGGACGGGTGTCCTTTTTCGCCGCTTTCGCGCCCGATCTGGCGGGTTTGCCGCCCTTGGTGTCCTTGGATACCGGCGGCTTTTCGCCGCGCGCGGGGCGGATCAGGCATTCCTTGCCGTAGCCGATAAGGTCCTCGCGTCCCGCCTGCCGGAGCGCTTTGACCACAAGCGCGCGCTTGTCCGGTCTGCGCCATTGCAGCAAGGCGCGCTGCATTGCCTTTTCCTCCGGCGTTTTGGGTACATATACCGGTTTCATGGTACGCGGGTCGATTTCGGAATAATACATCGCCGTGGACAGCGTGCCCGGGGTCGGATAAAAGTCCTGCACCTGCTCGGGCATGTAGCCGACCGAGTTGAGATACTCCGCCAGATGAATCGCATCGTCCAGCGTCGAGCCGGGGTGCGACGACATCAGGTACGGCACGAGATACTGCTTTTTGCCCAGCTTTTGATTGATGCGCTCATAGCGCAGCTTGAAGCGGCGGTAGACATCGAAGGACGGCTTGCCCATGTAATAGAGCACGTTGTTGCTCATGTGCTCCGGCGCGACCTTGAGCTGACCGCTGATGTGATGCTTGACCAGCTCGAGGAAAAACTCGTCATTCGGCTCCGCCATCATATAATCATAGCGCAGACCGGAGCGGACAAACACCTTTTTGACGCCCGGAATCTCGCGCAGCTTGCGCAGGAGTGCGAGATAGTCCTTGTGATCCGCGTCCAGATTGCGGCAAGCCTCGGGGAACAGACACCGCTTGTCTTTGCACAGTCCGTTTTTGATCTGGTTTTTGCACGCGGGCTTGCGGAAGTTCGCCGTCGGGCCGCCCACATCGTGGATGTAGCCCTTGAAATCCGGATGCGCCGCGATGCGCTCCGCCTCAGCGATCACGGACTCGTGCGAGCGGGAGGAGATAAACCGTCCCTGATGATAGGCGAGCGAGCAGAAGTTGCAGCCGCCGAAGCAGCCGCGGTTGTGGATGATGGAGAACTGAACCTCCTGAATCGCCGGCACGCCGCCCATCGGCTCATACATCGGGTGATAGGTGCGCATATACGGCAGACCGTAGGTGAAGTCCATCTGCTCGGTGGTCAGCGGAAGTGCAGGCGGATTCTGTACGAGCAAACGGCTGCCGTGCTTCTGCACGACCGCCTTGCCGCGGATGTGGTCGTGCTGGTCGTACTGGATTTTGACGGACTCCGCATATTTGCGCTTGTCCGCCAGTACCTCCTCCAGCGACGGGCACCAGACCGCCGGAAAGGCAATGTCCTCCGCGCTGTGCGTGAAGTATGCCATGCCGCGGATGCCGCGCACGGCGTCCACGCCGCGCTTGCCCGCCTTGAGGTTTTTCGCCAGCTCGACGACCGAGTTTTCGCCCATGCCGAACATCAGGCCGTCCGCGCCCGCGTCCTGAAGCACACCCGGCATGATGCGGTCCGCCCAGTAATCATAGTGCGCGAACCGGCGCAGGGATGCCTCCAGACCGCCGAGATACACCGGTACATCCGGAAATGCGCGGCGGGCGAGCTGTGCATAGACGGTCACTGCGCGGTCGGGGCGCTTGCCGCCCACGCCGCCGGGGGAATAGGCATCGTCATGGCGGCGTTTTTTCGCCGCGGTATAGTGCGCAACCATGGAGTCGATGTTGCCGCCGTTGACCAGCACCGCATAGCGCGGTCTGCCCATGGCGGTAAAGTCGTCCGTGGAGCGGAAATCCGGCTGTGCCAGAATTGCAACGCGGAAGCCTGCCGCCTCCAGCGTGCGCGAGATCACCGCCGTGCCGAACGACGGATGGTCGATATACGCATCGCCCGTGACCAGCAGAAAATCGCAGTAGTACCAGCCGCGCGCGTTCATATCCTCTTTGGAAACCGGCAGAAAGCCGGCATAATCGGAAAAATCAGGCATGGAAGCTCCTTTCCATACAAATTGAATGCAGAGATTTTTATTCTACCTTATCATAGCATAAAAGGACACGAAAGAAAAGTCAGAAATATTTGCGTTTTCTGGGCAATCTTTGCACAATTTTACCCTGAAAAGCAAGCCGCACGGGCATTGCCGTACTTGACAACGCCCGCGCGGGAGGATATACTGATGATACAAAGAGAGGCATACCGGCAGACGGTGTGCCCCTGTCAGATGAATCGCTTTTGAAGTGACTGCCTTACTGGGGAGCTAGGCGGTCACTTCTGTTTTGTCTGAAAAATCAGCGCAATGAGTGCTACGACAAAAGTTCCGAACAAAAAGAGATCAGAATAAGTAACATAGCTCATTGTCTCACCCCCTTTCATTTCTGATGGGGGCGAAAAGAAGTTTTACTCTCGTAAAAGAGAATACACCGCCTACCGTGATCGGTATGCCTCTGCAAATATCATAGCAGATGTGATTCCGGCAGTCAACAGCGAATGGAGT
>JAEDEU010000193.1 GCA_016293155.1 Clostridiaceae bacterium
ATCGCCGGATTGGTCTTTGCTGCCTTCAATGTCTGCCATAGCACGGTACCAAAGGCGATGGCCAGTGAAATGATGACCGCCACCACAAAGACCCAGCCGTAGTTCTCAACACGGTACGCAAACCGCTCCAGATACACCCTTGCGGCCCAGACGGCCAGCGGGATACCGATGGCGCAAGCAATGCCGGTCAAAACCATATAGCTACGGACGTTCCTCCATGTCTCGTGCGTTACATCAGAGCCAAAAACCTTCCTCACGGCAATCTGTTTGGTGTTCTCATCGGCGAAGTAAGTACTCATAGCCAGCAGGCCCAGAAGGGAAATTAACACTGCAAGAACCGCAAAGAGTTCCACCAGCCGCAGGGTCCTCCGCACAGGGGCCAGCATTTTCCTGTTGATGTCGCGCACAAAACCATACCGCCAGGCGGGTTCCTCCACGCCGGAGGTCTCCAGCCGGTATTCCCGGTATGCCTGACGAATGGCTTCATCGTAGGACTTGTCCTCCCCAGTAGTGCCGATCAGCAGACAGTTCGAATACCTCAGTTCTTCTGCACGTGTAACGATGACTCCGCCAGTTGTGTTGCTTATGCCATCTGAGGCGGGTCTTGTGGGAAAGTCCGTCACCACACCGCCAATGAACTCCGGTTGAACACCATTCATATTGATTCTCCTTGGGAACACTGTGGATGTGTCCGATACCGCAGCGGCATTGAAGGCACTGCGGCTCATCCAAAGCGAATGCGTCAGCGGATGCCCGAAATCCTCTTCTATTTCCAGTCCCAGAAGTCTGAAATAGGTGGAATCGCACATGATGAGAGGCATATCTACGCTATGCTCAGTGTCCACCCTGATACCCATTGTCATATTTATAATGCCAGGAATACCGCGCCCTACGCCTGCCCTTGTCACAAAAGGCAATGCCTCCACCTTGTCCTTGAAAAGCTTCATCATATCATAGTCGCGGGCAGAATACTCAATGTAATAGAGATTCTCCGTAGCAGCGTGCATCGGCCGGGTAAACATGTGGCGCATCTGCACTTCCATCACCAGCGCCAGGGCAATCAGGAATACCGACAGGACATTCTGCACCACAATAAACACCTTGCTCAGTACCATTTTATTCCGGCGCCGGAGCGTGCCTTTGATCACGTCAATGGGCTGATAACGAGACGCCGCGACAGCCGGAAGGAGCCCGTTGATAACACCCAGAATCAGAATGCCGGCGATATACGCCAGGATATACCCCGGTGTCATCATGAAGGACAGCCTCACGCTGGTGTCCCCCATGCCCAGCATCAACTCGTCCGGGTCGCTGGTGGAAACCAGGCTGTTCATCATCGGGACCAGAAGATCGGCCAACAGAAGTGCAGCCGCAAAACAAACGGCAGTAAAGGCTACGGATTCGCCGATGTATTTCCAGAGGATGCTTTTTTTGTCGGCACCCAACAGCCGCCGGGTGGCCATTTCCTTGGCCCGCTTGCCCGTAAGCGCCAGACTCAGGTTCACATAGTTGAAAACGGCCGATAAGAGGAGCAGCAGAACAACCACCGTCAGGAGCCTGAGCATCTGGGCGTTGCCTTGCCTGGTAAGCCCGTCGCTGCTCCCTGTGGCAAAGAAGGCTTCGTCCATCCGGTAAGCTTTCCATGAATCCACCTCCTCTGCGCTCCAGATGGGATCGTAGTTCTTATGCAGCAGCGCACTTACTTTGGCCCTCACATCGTCGGGATCCGCATCT
This sequence comes from Clostridiaceae bacterium, assembly GCA_016293155.1. Classification (GTDB taxonomy): domain Bacteria; phylum Bacillota; class Clostridia; order Oscillospirales; family Butyricicoccaceae; genus JAEDEU01. The sequence goes on from JAEDEU010000193.1 coordinate 1,735, forward strand.
TCGCGGACGCGGAACCAGGTAGTGTAGTCGCCCATACTGCCAAAGTTCCGCTCCTGCTCAGCGGCCCAAGTTCCCGAAATGTGCGTAATGATGTCGTAGGGCATGAAGAAGGTGCCGTCAAAATCAGCAAAGACGCCCTTGATGGTGCGATCCGATTGATCCACGTTGATGACTTTCCCAATGAGGTTATCACCATCCACGGATAGTTTCCTCGCCAGGGACTCACTGATGAGTATGTCCTCCTTCCCAACAAAATCGTCTGCACTTCCTTCTACCAGACGATACTCCGGGAACACCTTGAAGAAGTCGGCATCGGCCTCCATTCCGGAGCACTGGAGCAACTGATCACCCTGGCGGATGAGCGGCTGCCACAGCATGGCGGCGCGGGTCGCCGCCTCCACTTCAGGGATATTCATCTCCAGCTCTTCTTTGTCCCAATAGGTCAGCCCCAAGAACTCGTCGCTACCCAGCACAAACGTGCGCTTCCACTGCGGTGACTCGTGCGCCACCTCATACTGCTGCACCACGTAGCTGCCAATCAGGATCACAAACGCCAGGCTTACAGCCAGTCCCACCGCCTCGATGGCGGTGTAGAACTTATTGCGGGATAGGAATTTTAAGTATGATTTCATTAAAGCTCGTTCTTGACATCACTGACTATCTGACC
>JAEDEU010000043.1 GCA_016293155.1 Clostridiaceae bacterium
GCTTCCCGGAGGAGCTGGTACTCAACGCGGATCTGGAACGGCTGAGAAGGTTCTTCCTCGACCGCAGAGGGATTGATATCTGCGGATAACAGAAAAGCGGCGGGACTGCTCCTGCCGCTTTTGCGATTTTTCTGCTGTTCGGGACCGAATTATGCGTAAAATTCCTCAAAATCGTCCAGCCGCAGGCAGCCCAGTCTGCCGCCCTCATCCGGATGGCTTGCGCCGCAGTCGATATAGATGATCGCGCCGTCGTCCAGAATTTTTCCTGCCATGGACTCGTCCAGCTGATAGGTGGGAACATGTCCGACAATGACGGTCTTGTCCGCAAAATACTCATCGCCGGGGCGCGGATGCGCATTCAAAAACGCCTCCATCGGATAGTCATCCAGCTCCTTTTCCGGCTCGAAGCCGTCAATGCCGCTGTGCGTGAGCACGAACGATACGCCGTCCGCCTCCGCTTCCTCATACAGCGTCATCTCGGAGATATAGTCGAGCACCGCCTCGCGCTCCTCCGCATCCAGCGCGAGGAAGCCGGAAAGCGTGCTCTGTCCGCCGTCGCGCACCCAGTCCGCGAGCGCTGCCTGCTGCTCAGGGGTCAGAAAGGACATAAAATTCTCCGCCGTCGCTTCGGGCGGAATCGGCCGCACGCAGCGGGCAAAGCGCAGGTCGTGATTGCCCAGTACCGGAAATACATTGGCGTAGGTCATCAGCTCGCTCACCAGCCCCATCGGATCCGGGCCGCAGTCCACCAGATCGCCGAGCACGAACATCGTGTCGTCCTCCGTAAAATGGATTTTCTTTACCAGACGTTTCCAAGCCTCCAGATAGCCGTGGAGATCGGCGGTCACATAAATCATCAGATTTCCTCCAGACGGACAAAATTCATACATTGTTCTCTCTCTATTGTATGCGCAAAAAAGAGGAAAAACAAGCATTGACAGACAAAATCTGACAATAAAAAAATCAACATGCAACGCGAGGACAGCAGAAGCCGTCCGCGGACCGGAAAACGGTTCCCAAGGGGTGTGAACTGTGCTATAATAATACCAAATAACAAGAAAAAAACGAGGGATGAAAAATGTCCATGTTAATAAAAGAACTCCGGTCTGTTGCAGGACTGGAGGTGCTGTGTGACGAGCCGATGAGCCGTCACACCTCCTTCCGCATCGGCGGACCGGCAGACCTGTATCTGCGTCCGCATACCGAGCACGCGCTGATTCAGGCGGTGCGTCTGGTGCGCGAAAGCGGTACGCCGCTGACGGTACTCGGCAACGGCTCCAATGTGCTGGTGCGCGACGAGGGCATCCGCGGTGCGGTGCTCGGCATCGGCACGGAATTCGGTGAGGTGGCAATCGAAGGAAACACCATCACGGCGCAGACCGGTGTGCTGCTGTCCGTACTGTCCAACGAGGCGTGCAGAGCGGGTCTGAGCGGACTGGAATTTGCAGGAGGCATTCCGGGCAGTCTGGGCGGCGCTCTGTTCATGAACGCAGGCGCTTACGGCGGTCAGATGGCGGATGTCGTGCAGACAACGCGCTATCTGGCAGAGGATTTTTCGGTGCGCACGGTGACCGGCGAGGCACATGAATTCGGCTATCGCAAGAGCGTATTCGTGCAGCATCCGGAGTGGATTGCGCTTTCCGCACAGATGCAGCTTAAGCCGGATTGTGCGGAGGAAATCCGTGCGCGGATGAACGATTTTGCACAGCGCCGGCGCGACAAGCAGCCGCTGAATCTGCCGAGCGCAGGCAGTACGTTCAAGCGTCCGGAGGGATATTTTGCGGGAAAGCTGATCGAGGATGCCGGACTCAAGGGCTTCACGGTCGGCGGAGCACAGGTATCCGAAAAGCACGCCGGCTTTGTCGTCAACTGCGGCGGCGCGACCTGCGCGGATGTGCTCGGACTGATCGAACAGGTGCAGGAGCGCGTGCTCAGGCAGTTCGGCGTCTCGCTGGAGCCGGAGGTACGGATTCTGTGACCGAATGCACGGCAATCAAAATGGGGGGCACTGTGCCCGAAAGGACGTGAACAAAAATGGTATTTTATATTATCACCGGTATGTCCGGTTCGGGAAAATCACGCACAATGGCAACGCTGGAGGATCTGGGCTTTTATTGTGTCGATAATATGCCCATCACATTCCTGCCGCAGTTTGCAGAGATCTGTATGCAGGCATCGGAGGGGAAATACGACCGCGTCGCACTGGCAACCGATGTGCGCGCGGGCGAGGATATCACCCGTCTCGCCGGTATGCTGGAACGCGTCCGGGAAATCGGCTGTGAATACAGGATTTTGTTTTTGGAATGCACGGACAAGGTACTGATTAACCGTTACAAGGAGACCCGGCGCCGCCATCCGCTGATGACAAGCGGTGTGACGATGTCCGAAGCGATTGCAAGGGAGCGTGAGCTGCTCAGCGATATCAAGAGTCGCGCGGATTATGTGGTCGATACCACCAGTCTGTCCGTCGGGCAGCTGAGAGAAGCCGTCATCCGCCTGATGACCGGCTCGAACGAGGGCGTGCTCAATCTCAATCTGATGTCGTTCGGATTTAAATACGGCGTGCCGTCCGAGGCGGATATCATGTTTGACGTTCGCTTCCTGCCAAATCCATACTATGAAATCCGCCTGCGTCCGAAAAACGGCACGGACCGTGAGGTGCGTGACTATGTGTTCAGCGACGGGCGTGCGGAGCAGCTGATGGAGCATCTGCGCGGACTGGTGGATTTCCTGATCCCGCAGTATGTGCAGGAGGGCAAGGCGATGCTGACGATTGCGGTTGGCTGTACGGGCGGACGGCATCGCTCGGTTGCGATCACCGAGGCGCTGCGCGCACATCTGACAGCAAAGGGATATCGACCGTCTGTCACACACAGAGATACCCGAAAGGGCTGACGATCGGATCGAAATGGGGAGATTGAAATGAAACGAAAACGACCGATTCGCAGAAGAATTTATATCAAAATGCTTCGTATGTTCCGGGAAATGGGGAGAAAGCACCGGCGCAATGCGGAGACCCTTCAGGCTGCAAAGGTAATCGGCCCGCACATCGTCGCCATCGGCGGCGGCACGGGTCTGTCCACGCTGCTGCGCGGTCTGAAAAAATATACCGAAAATATTACCGCAATCGTCACGGTTGCGGATGACGGCGGCGGCTCCGGTGTGCTGCGTGAGGAGCTGGGTATGCTCCCGCCGGGCGATATCCGAAACTGCATCACCGCGCTGGCAAATGCCGAGCCGACCATGATCGAGCTGATGAACTACCGCTTTGCCGACGGCGTATACAAGGGGCAGTCCTTCGGCAATCTGCTGCTGGCGGCGCTCAACGGCGTGTGCGGCTCGTTTGAAGAAGCCGTTGCACGCACCCATGAGGTGCTCGCCGTCACCGGAAAGGTGCTGCCGGTCACCGGAAGCAATGTCAATCTGGTCGCCGAATTTGAGGACGGCTCAAGTGTGTGCGGAGAATCCAAAATTTATCTCCATAAGAAAAAGCATCAGTGCCGCATCACGCGCGTGCATCTGGAGCCGGAGGGCAGTCAGGCGCTTGCAGGTGCGATTGAGGCGATCGAACAGGCGGATCTGATTCTGCTTGGACCGGGCAGCCTGTACACCAGCGTCATTCCCAACCTGTTGGTAAACGGCATTGCCGAGGCGCTCATGCGGACATCCGCGCCGCGGATTTATATTATGAACGTCATGACGCAGGACGGGGAGACCGAGGGCTATACCGCCATTGACCATGTTCATGCGCTGTTTGACCATGCATCCGGTCAGCATGTTGTGGATACGTGTATTTACAATACCGCTCCGGTATCCGAGGCGCTGTGCCGCCGGTACAGTCCGGAGGGGGCGGAGCCGGTGCGCGTCAGTCCGGAGCAGTTTGAGCGCGAGGGTATTGACCTGTATGGCTATCCGCTGATGCAGGACGGAACCGAGCTGGCACGCCATGACCCGCAGCTGCTCGCCGCGGCGATTATGGATGTGTTCGGCAAAAAAGTAGAAAGAAAGGGCATTTACGGCGCGTACGATACCATGGTGCGCGACCGGTGACAAGGAGGCGGCTGTGACTTTTTCCGCTCAAGTAAAAACCGAGCTTTGTGCGCTTCCGATTGAGCGGGACTGCTGTGCGGCGGCAGAGGCCTATGGTCTGCTGCTGTACGGCAACCGCTTTGATGAGGAACAGATTCGTCTGGTTACCTCGTATGACGCGCTTGCAGAGCGGATTCCGGCGCTGTTTGACAGGGGCTTTGGCATTGACATCGGTGCGGGCAGCCGGCAGCGGACGCGCACGGAATTTATCATCGACAGAGACGACCACAGGCGGGTGATTTTTCACACGCTGGGCTATGACTATAAATATCATTTGACCTACCATCTGAACCGGAATGTCATCGAGGAGGACTGCTGCCGGACCGCGTTTCTGCGTGGCGTATTTCTGGCGGCGGGCACGGTGGCATCGCCGGAGAAAAAGGCGCATCTCGAGCTGACAACCTCACATCAGGGGCTTTCCCGTGAGGTGCTGAGTCTGATGCTGGACATGGGACTGAACCCGCGGCAGGGCGTGCGCAAAAGCAGTGCGCTGCTGTACTGGAAGGACACGGCGGGCATTCGGCGCTTTTTGGAGCTGACCGGCGCGGTGCGGGGCGCACAGGCGCTGGAGCAGGAGGCGCGGCAGAAGGAACTGCGCAACCGCATCAACCGGCGCGTCAACTGCGAGACCGCAAATTTAATCAAGGCCTCCAACGCGGCAGCGGAGCAGATTGTGTTCATCGAGCGGGCGCTTGAGCTGAGTGAGGAGGAGCTGTTTACCGAGGCGATGCGCGAGACCGTGCGGCTGCGGCTGGCACATCCGGATGCATCGCTGTCTGAGCTTGCGGCGCTGCATGACCCGCCGATCTCCAAGCCCGGACTGAGCCATCGACTCAAAAAAATCGTTTCGCTTGCGCAAAAGGCGCTGACAAGTGAGGAGAAACCATGAGCTTTTGCCATTTACATGTGCATACCGAGTTTTCGCTGCTGGACGGTGCGTGCCGTATCTCCAACATGATGGAGCGCGTCAAGGCGATCGGACAGGATGCGATTGCCATCACCGACCACGGCGTGATGTACGGCGTGATCGACTTTTACCGCGCGGCAAAGAGTGCGGGAATCAAGCCGATTATCGGCTGTGAGGTCTATGTCGCGCCGCGCACCCGCTTCGACAAGGTGCACGGACCGGACAACAATCCCAATCATCTGGTGCTGCTGTGCAAAAACCAGACCGGCTACCGCAATCTGATCCACATGGTCAGCTTGTCATTTGCGGAGGGCTTTTATAACCGTCCGCGCGTGGATATGGATTTGCTGCGCGCGCATTCCGAGGGACTGATCGCGCTGTCCGCCTGCCTTGCGGGCGCGGTGCCGTCGCTAATTTTGCAGCGCAACTATGCCGCGGCAAAGCAGCGCGCACTGGATTATCTAAGTATCTTCGGTGAGGGCAATTTTTACTTGGAAATTCAGGACCACGGTCTGCCCGAGCAGAGGGATGTCAACGCGGGCGTAATCCGGATTGCGGAGGAAACCGGCATTCCGCTGGTCGCCACCAACGATGCGCATTATGCCGCCCGCGAGGATGCCTATGTGCAGGATGTGCTCATGTGCATTCAGACCGGAAAGAGCATTCAGGACGTGGACCGGATGCGCTTTGAAACCGAGGAATTTTACCTCAAGAGCGAGGAGGAAATGGCATCGCTGTTTCCGGAGCACCCCGAGGCGATTGAAAATACGGCGCGCATTGCCGAGCAATGCAATGTGGAGTTTGAATTCGGCAAATACCACCTGCCGCAGTTCGACGTTCCGGAGGGCTATACCGCCGAGGAATATTTGGAAAAGCTGTGCATTGAGGGCTTCAACCAGCGGTATGATCCGAACGATGAGGAAAAAAAGCAGCGTCTGCACTACGAGCTGGATATGATTAAGCAGATGGGCTTTGTGGATTATTTTTTGATCGTATCCGATTTTATCCGCTTTGCAAAATCGCGCGGCATTCCGGTCGGACCGGGCCGAGGCTCGGCAGCAGGCAGCATGGTATCCTACTGTCTGGACATCACCACGCTGGATCCGCTTCCGTATTCGCTGTATTTTGAACGCTTCCTCAATCCGGAGCGCGTCAGTATGCCGGATATCGACATCGACTTCTGCTATGTCCGGCGGCAGGAGGTTATTGACTACGTCATCCAAAAATACGGTGCGGATCACGTGGCGCAGATCGTCACCTTCGGTACGATGGCGGCGCGCGGCGCCATCCGCGATGTGGCGCGTGCGCTCGGCATTCCCTACGGAGAGGCGGACGCGGTCGCCAAGCAGATTCCGATGGAGCTGCACATCACGCTGGACAAGGCGCTTGCCGCCTCCGAGCCGCTGAGAAGGCAGTATGAGACGGACGACACCGTGCGCAACCTCATTGACACCGCGCGCAAGCTGGAGGGGATGCCGCGCCATGCCTCCACCCATGCGGCGGGTGTGGTCATTACCAAGGAGCCGGTCGATCACTATGTTCCGCTCGCCGCGAATGACGGCAACATGGTCACGCAGTTTGTCATGACCACGCTGGAGGAGCTGGGTCTGCTCAAGATGGATTTCCTCGGTCTGCGCAACCTGACCGTGCTTTCGGATGCGGAGCAGATGGCGCGCCGCACACAGCCCGACTTTGTGCTCAAGGATATTTCTCTGGACGATGACGCAACCTATCAGATGCTGTCGCAGGGCAAAACCTCGGGCGTGTTCCAGCTGGAAAGCGCGGGAATCACCAATGTCGTCACCGGACTCAAGCCGCATTCCATCGAGGATATCACCGCGGTGGTGGCGCTGTACCGTCCGGGACCGATGCAGTCCATTCCGCGGTACATCGCCTGCAAGCACGACCCGTCACAGGTCAAATACAAGCACCCGCTCCTCAAGGGCATTTTGGATGTCACCTACGGCTGCATGGTCTATCAGGAACAGGTCATGGAGGTCTTCCGTGTGCTGGCGGGATATTCGCTCGGAAAGGCGGATATGGTGCGCCGTGCGATGTCCAAAAAGAAGATGAAGGAGCTGGAAAAGGAGCGCACCAACTTCATCTACGGCAACGCGGAGCTGGGCATTGACGGCGCGATTGCGCGCGGTGTGGACGAGCAGACGGCGGAATCCATCTTTAACGAGATTATGGATTTTGCAAATTATGCGTTCAACAAGGCGCACGCGGTTGCCTATGCGGTGGTTTCCTATCAGACCGCATACATGAAATGCCACTTCCCGAGCGAGTATATGGCGGCGCTGCTGACCTCTGTGCTCGCCTCGTCGGGCAAGGTGGCGGGCTACATTGCCGAGTGCCGCAGCATGGGCATCCGCGTGCTCCCGCCGGATGTCAACCAGTCCGGAGAGGGCTTTACGGTCAGCGGTACGGATATCCGCTTCGGACTTGCGGCAATCCGCAATGTCGGACGCGGCTTTCTCAAGGCGCTCGAACAGGAGCGCGAGGAAAACGGCGTGTTCCTGTCGTTTGAGGACTTTTGCGACCGGATGTATGCGCACGAGCTGAACCGCCGCGCACTGGAGGGACTCATCAAAGCAGGCGCGTTTGACAGCTTGGGCTATCGCCGCAGCCAGCTGTTACAGGTCTATGACCGCGTGCTGGATTCCATCGCCGCCTCGCATCGCCGCAACATTGAGGGTCAGATTGATCTGTTCGGGATGCAGGAGGAGGAAAAGCGTGAGAGCATCCAGTTCCCGAACATTCCGGAGGCATCCAAATCCGCGCTGCTTGCGATGGAGAAGGAAATGACCGGACTGTATCTGTCCGGCCATCCGATGGACGATTATATGGACATCGCGCGCAGGGCAAATGCGCCGCAGATTGCGCAGATCGAAGCGGATGTGTCCGGGGAAAACGCGCAGCCAATGTGGCGCGACGGAATGAATGTGGTGCTGTGTGCGGTTATCTCCACGGTCAGAATCAAGACCACCAAGAATAATTCGCTGATGGCATATGTCACGGCGGAGGATCTCACCGGTTCGGTGGAGCTGATTGTCTTTTCCAATGTCCTCCAGCAGGCGCAGGGCTTTGTGAAGGAGGATCAGGCGGTCTTTGTCACCGGGCGCATTGACGCGCGAGAGGATGAAGCGCTGAAAATTGTCGCAAGCGGAATCTATCCGCTGGCGGAGGAATATCTGGAACAGGTAAAGGCTCCGTCCAGAAGCGAACGAAAAACCCGTCCGTCCGCGCGGCAGGAGACTGCTGGACAGCCGGCTCCGGTGCAGACTGCACCCGCGCACGGACAGCGGCTGTATTTGAAGGTCCCCTCGCTGAATGACACAAAAATGGAACAAATTCGCCGTTTGGCAGTATATTATCACGGCGCGGTGCCGATGATTCTGGTATGCGAGGATACCGGGAAGCGGATGATGGCACCGAAATCCATGTGGGTACACAAGAATTTACTGTTTTTAGACAAATTAAGGTTTATTCTTGGAGAGAAAAATGTTATAATGAAATAAGTTATAGGCAGGCTTTCCGAGACAGGAACGGAAACCCAGCCTCTCATATGCGAGCCACTTTACTAAGGATATAGAAACTGGTAAACGGAGGAATCAACACCATGGAACAAGGTAAAAACATCAAGCGTATCGGCATCCTTACCAGCGGCGGTGATGCGCCGGGTATGAACGCGGTCATCCGCGCCGTTGTTAGAACTGCAAGCAACTATGGCATTGCATGCCTCGGCATCCGCCGCGGCTACAGCGGACTGATTAATGGAGATATTGTGGAGCTGGGGTCCCGCAGCGTAGACGGCATCAGCCGTAAGGGCGGCACCATGCTGTACACTGCACGCTGCATGGAAATGCTGACCGAAGAAGGCCGCCAGAAGGCAGCAGAAAACTGCCACTATATGGGTCTGGACGGTCTGGTTGTCTGCGGCGGTGACGGTTCGTTCCGCGGTGCACAGGCGCTGTCCCGATTGGGTGTTCCGTGTGTCGGCATCCCGGGTACGATTGATAACGATATCGTCTGCTCGGATTATACCATCGGCTTTGATACCGCGTGCAATACGGCAATCGACGCAATCGACAAGCTGAGAGATACCATGCAGTCGCACGAGCGCTGCTCTGTCGTCGAGGTTATGGGTCGCCGTGCAGGTCATCTGGCTCTGGATGTCGGCATCGCAGTCGGTGCAACCGCAATCCTGCTGCCGGAGCGCGACATGGAGTTCGATCAGATGATCGAGAGAATGCGTGCAGGCCGTATCCGCGGCAGAAACCACCATCTGATTATCGTCGCAGAGGGCGTTGGACATGCACAGGATGTTGCAGACCGTATTGAGGCTGCGACCGGTATTGACGCGCGTGTTACCGTTCTGGGTCATATCCAGCGCGGCGGCAGCCCGACGGTTCGTGACCGTGTTATGGCAACCCGTATGGGATACTATGCGGTTAAGATCCTGATGGAGGGCGCTTCCAACCGCGTCGTCGTTCTCAAGGACAACGAGATTACCGACTTCGATATCGAGGAAGGACTCACCATGCAGAAGGATCTGAACGAGTGCCTGTTCCAGGTATCCAAGGCGGTTTCCATCTAAAAATATTTTTGCCAAATCAGAGCGGGTGCGCGGCATCCGCTCTTTTTGCGTCTGGACGGATAACAGGACGGGAGGTATAATGGAATCAGGAGTGTGAGGGAGGCGTGCTTATGAACAAGAAATCTATGGCGACGGTATGTGCCGTGCTGGCGGCGGCATTTTATGCGCTCAATGTCCCGTTGTCCAAGGTGCTGCTGCAGTATGTCGGTCCCACGATGATGGCAGCGTTTCTGTATTTGGGAGCCGGCCTGGGGCTGACGGCGTACAGCAGCGTTTGCGGCTTGATGGGAAGAACGGCAATTCGGGAGCCGCTGACACGGAAGGAGCTTCCGTATACAGTAGCGATGGTAGTACTGGACATTGCTGCGCCCATCCTGCTGATGATCGGCATTACCATGTCGGATTCCGCAAATGTTTCGCTGCTGAATAACTTTGAGATTGTCGCAACGTCACTGATTGCCTTTTTCCTGTTTCATGAGGTGCTGTCGCGGAAACTGGTGCTGGCAATTGTTCTGGTCACAGCGGCAAGCATCCTTCTGGGTCTGGAAGGTTCCGGCGGCTTTTCCTTTCAGCTCGGTTCGGTATTCGTACTGGGCGCCTGCGTCTGCTGGGGCTTTGAGAACAACTGCACCCGGGTGCTGAGCAGCAAAAGTCCGGTGGAGATTGTGATGATTAAGGGCTGCTTCTCTGGCGCGGGAAGTCTGGCGGTCGCACTTTTCTGCGGAGAACGCATCCCGGCGGCAGGATGGATCGGAGCAGTTCTGCTGCTTGGATTCGTGGCGTATGGATTGAGCATTTGCCTTTACATCATGGCGCAGAAGGAGCTGGGCGCAGCAAAAACGAGCGCATATTATTCAATTGCACCGTTTCTCGGCGTGTTGTTCAGTGTGATCCTGCTGGGAGAGCAGCTGAACGCGCAGTTTTTTGCGGCACTGGGCATTATGATTGCCGCAACCGTGCTGATGATAAAGGATTCCATCGCGCTGCAGCATACTCATATGCACACACATACACACACGCATGAGCATCGGCACGGCAATCTTGTGCACACGCACGAGCATACCCATACGCATGAGCACACCCACGTTCACGAAGGGGACGAGCACGTGCACAGCCATCATCACAAGGATTTGAATGACCATAATCATCCGCATTCGATTCGAGCATGATACAGGACGGAAATGAGGGATTGATATCAACAAAACAGTAATCATCACCGGCGCGTCGCGCGGCATCGGGCGGGCGTGCGCGCTGAAGTTTGCCCGTGAGGGCTGGAATGTTGTCGCGGGCTATGCCGCGGCGCAGCAGGCGGCGGAATCGCTCTGCACGGAAATTCAGCGCATGGGTGCACAGTGTGTGACCGTACAGGCGGATGTACGCGACCGCGCGGCGATGCGGCGTATGGTGCTGCTTGCACAGGCGCATTTCGGCACGGTGGATGCGGTCGTATGCAACGCCGGAATCGCACAGCAGAAGCTGTTTTCCGACATCACGGAGGACGACTGGGATACGATGTTTGACGTCAACGTCAAGGGCATGTATCATCTTTTGCAGGAGGTGCTGCCGGTCTTTGTCGGGCAGCAGAGCGGCTCTGCGGTGCTGCTGTCCTCCATGTGGGGACAGGTCGGCGCGTCCTGCGAGGTGCACTATTCTGCCGCAAAGGCGGCGGTCATCGGCATGACAAAAGCACTGGCGAAGGAATACGGGCTGTCCGGCGTGCGCGTCAACTGCGTCGCACCTGGCGTAATCGACACGGATATGAACAGCCATCTGGGTGAGGACGTGATGGAGCAGCTGCGCGAGGAAACACCGCTCGGTGCGCTGGGTACACCGGAGGATGTCGCACAGGCGGTTTACTATTTCACGGACGCACCGTTTGTCACCGGACAGGTGCTCGGAGTCAACGGCGGATTTATCATTTGAGAGGAGTGCGGAAATTGACAATCAATCGAGTGACGGCGGTTTATTTCAGCGCCACTGGCACAACAGAAAAGGTGGTTACCGCGGCGGCAGCGCTGATCGCGGAGCAGCTGGGTGCCGAATATGCAGAATATGATTTTACGCTTCCGCAGGCACGGGAGGCGGTGCCGGAATTTAGCGCGGGCGAGCTGGTGGTGTTTGGTGTGCCGGTCTATGCCGGACGCATTCCGAACCTGCTGCTGCCCTATGTCAAAACCATTCAGGGAAACGGTGCGGCGGGCATTCCGGTCGTGCTGTTTGGCAACCGTGCCTATGACGATGCGCTCATCGAGCTGCGCGATGTCATGCAGGACAACGGCTTCCACACGGTTGCGGCGGCGGCCTTTGTCGGAGAGCACAGCTTTTCGACCGTGCTCGGTGCGGGACGTCCGGATGCAGAGGACATGGAGCAGGTGCGTGAATTTGCGGAGCTGTCTGCGCAGAAGCTGGATATGCTGGCGCGGTTTGGCGCACCGGTCGAGGTCAATGGCGCAAAAGACCGCGTTTATTATCAGCCAAAGCGCACGGACGGCAAAAAAATCGACATCCGCAAGGTCAAGCCCCAAACCGCGGACACCTGCGATCATTGCGGGCTGTGTGCACAGCTGTGTCCGATGGGCGCGATTGACCCGCGCGATGTGACGAGCACGCCAGGTATCTGCATCAAATGCGGTGCGTGCATCAAAAAATGTCCCAAGCGGGCGAAATACTTCGATGACGAGGGCTATCTGTACCATAAGCGCGATCTGGAGGAGAAGTTTTCTGCGCGCCGCGCACAGGTCGAGCTGTTTTTCTAATATCCCATCAAAAGGAGATTGTTTGTGAATATCATTGCACATATCCGCACGGATTTTCCGACAAAATTCGGCATTCCGCGTCAGAGCGGACTGGTTGAAGAACTGAAAGGACGGATTATCTTTGAGCCGGAATACCGCAATCCGGACGCGGTGCGCGGTCTGGACGGCTTCTCCCACCTCTGGCTGATCTGGCAGTTTTCCGGTACGAAGCGGGATTCCTGGTCGCCGACCGTCAAGCCGCCGAGGCTGGGCGGAAATACGCGCATGGGCGTGTTTGCGACACGCTCGCCGTTCCGCCCGAACGATATCGGTCTGTCCTCGGTGCGGCTGGAAAAGATCGAGATTACGCATGAGCTGGGCGCTGTGCTGCACGTGGCGGGTGCGGATCTGATGGACGGCACGGCGATTTACGACATCAAGCCGTATCTGCCGTATACGGACAGCCATCCGGAGGCGGCCGCAGGCTTTGCCGGCGCAGTGCTGGATTATGAACTGGAGGTCGTATTCCCTCCGGAGCTGCTTGCGCGCATCCCGGAAGACAGGCACGAGGCGATTATCGCGGTGCTCAAACAGGACCCGCGGCCGTCTTATCACGATATGCCCGACCGCGTTTACGGCGTGGAATTTGCGGGCTTTGATGTGCGGTTTACCGTGCGGGAGGGCGTACTGACCGTGTGCGAGGTCGTATCGGCACGAAAAAATTAGTGTAAAAAAGAAAAACTCCTCATCGCAATCGCAAGTCAGCGGTGAGGAGTTTGTTTTGTATGAATTTGAAAATCAGGTGAGGCGCGTGATATCGAACGGCGTGGACTGATAGACATAGTAGTTCAGCCAGTTGGTGTACAACAGCATTGCGTGGGAGCGCCAGCGCACCATCG
>JAEDEU010000194.1 GCA_016293155.1 Clostridiaceae bacterium
ACAACGCGGCGGTTCGGCTCGGTGCCGGTGGAGTACGTGGTCACGCCCTTGTAATCCTGCAAAGCGGCATGAATAATGCGGCGCTCATACGGATTCATCGGCTCCAACGTCATGTTCTTGCGGTACTTGAGTACCTTGCCCGCCATCTTGCGCGCCAGACGCTGTAAGGATTCCTCGCGCTTTTCGCGATAACCCTCGGTATTGATCGAAATGCGGATGTGCTCCTCGCGGCCGCGGTTGATGCACAGCGAGGTCAGATACTGGATTGCATCCAGCGTATCGCCGCGGCGACCAATCACAGCGCCCATATCCTCACCGCTGATGTCCAGAAGGATCTGTCCCTCCTCGCCCTCGCTGAGTGCAACGGCGCCGTCGATGTGCATCTTCTCCAGCAGACCCTCTACGAACTCCTTCGCCTGCTCTGCCGGTGTTTTCTCTGCGATTTCATACGTAACACGCACGGATGCCGGTACTGCACCAATGCCCAAAAAGCCCTTTTTTCCTTTTTCCAGAACCTCGACGCTGACGCTGTCGCGGTCTGCTTCCAGCTCTGCCAGGGCAAGCGCAATCGCTTCGTCTACCGTAGCAGCCTGTTTTTCAACGATTTTCGTCATAGTGCGTTACCCCTTTTTCTTTTTATTCTTTTTTCTGGATTCCTCCAGCTGCGCCTGACGCTCACGCGCCTCCTGCGCCTGCTGCTTCGCCTGCTCCTGCTGTGCCAGACGCTTTGCTTCCTTCTCCGCAGCGGTCTTTGCAGCCTCCTCTGCGTCCTTCTTCTCGATCTTGCCCAGCACCATGCGGGTCATGAAGAATTCCTGGATGCAGGTGATAACATTGTTCACGATCCAGTACAGCGCCAGCGCTGCCGGAGTCGAGAAGCAGATCCAGACCATCATCAGCGGCATGAGCATCATGGTGGTCTTCATGCCCGGATTGTTCATGGCATCGTTGTTGCCCTGCATCTTCTGCATAATGAGGGTGGAGCCCAGCGAGGTAAGACCCGCAATAATCGGGAACAGCCACATCAGGCTCGGATTGGAGAGCGTCGGGATAGACGCCAGATCAACGCCGAAGAAGCTGAAGTCAATGTTTTCCAGACCCTGAGAGACAAATGCGCCGACCTTGTCCCAGTTTTCGTGTACAGCGCGGGTCAGCTCAATCTGACCATAGATCGCCTTCGGATCAAACGTGGTGCCGATTGCGGATGCAATCGAGGACATGGTTGCCTCGGACAGACCCATCATATACGTCATCGGCTTGCGGACAACGTAGTACAGACCCATCATAATCGGCAGGGTGATGAACGTCAGCAGGCAGGAGCTCATCGGGTTGTAGCCCTCGCGCTCATAAAGCGCCTGAATTTCCTCGTTCATCTTTGTCTTGTCGCGGGAACGCGCATACTTTTTCTGAATGCGCTGCGCCTCGACGTTGATCGCCTGCATCTTCTTCATGCCCTTTTTGTTCTTATACTGGAACGGGAGCAGAATCAGCTTGACGATGATTGTAAACAAAATAATGGAAAGCGCGTAGTTCTGTACGAGGTTAAAAATAAAGCTCAGAATCAGACCGAGCGGACGTACAAAAATTACGCCAAGAATATAGCCCATGGATACCTCCAAATCGGTTTTCCGGAAGCGAATCTTCCGGGTGGTCGTGTGGTGGGAGTCCTGTCCCCTTTTGAAAAAACAGCTGACGAAACGCCGGCGGAATGCGCCCATACACAGTTTCGTCGAGGAAACCGCAGTTCAAACCTGGTTCCGGGCAGGAATTGCGTTTGGATTACCTTTTTTTCCAATCCTCGGGGACGGGATCATAGGGATTTTCTTTGGAAAACGGATGACAGCGAAGCAGCCGGCGCAGCGCCAGCCAGCCTCCTCTTCCCGCTCCGTACTGCTCAATCGCCTGCTTTGCATACTGCGAGCAGGTCGGATAAAAGCGGCAGCAGGACGGCCGATAGGCCGAAATACAGCTTTGGTACAGGCGGATCAGCGCCAGCAGGATGCGCTTCATGCTTTCACCCCGCTGTGCTTCGGTTTCAATCCGTTTTTCTCTGCGCATCGCAAAAATGCGCGCTCAATATCGGCGTAGCCTGCCTCCACCGCACTGCGGCGCGCGACCACGACGATATCCATTCCGGTTTTCAGCTCATGCTGATGCAGGCGGTATGCCTCGCGGATCAGCCGCTTGACGCGGTTGCGCTGCACCGCACAGCCGAGCTTGACACCGACGGTGATGCCGAGACGATTCGTGCCAAGACGGTTGCGGAGCGTATACACGACAAGATGACGATCCGCCGCGCTCCTGCCCCTGCCGTACAGCCTGCGAAAATCACGGTTTTCCTTTAGGGTGTTTTTCATCTCAGACAATCCTCATTCTTTTCTTTGGAAGCAGACAAT
>JAEDEU010000195.1 GCA_016293155.1 Clostridiaceae bacterium
TCATATATGAGGATGAAGGCTTTTCCGCAAAAAATACAGCGAGACCGCGTTTTCAGCAGATGCTGCGCGATATCAAGCAGAATAAGCCGGATTACATTGTCTGTTATCGCCTCGACCGAATCAGCAGAAATGTAAGCGACTTTTCCGCTCTGATTGAGGAGCTGAACAGCCGCAGCATATCATTTGTCTGCATCAAAGAGGAATTTGACACCTCAAAACCAATGGGAAAAGCAATGATGTATATTGCATCCGTTTTCGCCCAGCTGGAGCGCGAAACGATTGCAGAACGGGTACGCGATAACATGCTGATGCTGGCACGCACCGGACGATGGCTCGGCGGAGCCCCTCCGACCGGATATACCTCCGAAAAAAATCAGAAAATCATGATTGACGGCAAAGTAACTACATCGTGCCGGCTGAAGGACAATCAGGAAGAGCTGACCTCAGTCGATCTCATATTTGAAAAATTTTTGGAACTCCGCAGCATTTCCGGAGTCAGCAAACATCTCATCCGCAAGGAAATCAAATCCCGAAACGGAAACGATTACTCGCTTCTCGGTATCAAACAAATTCTGCAAAATCCGGTTTATTGTATTGCAGATCGTGAGGCATTCTCCTATTTTACAGAAAAACATGCTGATGTCTGTTTTCGAGAACAGGACTGCTCAAACCAATACGGCCTGCTCGTGTATAACAAACGTAATTACCAAAAAAAACACGCCCCACGTCAGCCTGTTGATCAATGGATTGTGGCCATAGGCAGGCATAGGGGGCGCATTTCCGGCGAAAAATGGGTCACTGTACAGCACATCATCGAAGACAACATCCCAACTGGGAAAAAGCCGGCGAAGATGCATAATGACTATTCCCTGCTTTCCGGTATGATCTACTGCGAAAAGTGCGGAAGCCGAATGTTTGCAAAGCAGCGTTCCGGAAAAGCAGCATCTTCGGGGCAGTTCGACTATCTATGCGGCAGCAAGCTGCGCGGCGGCAAAATGCTGTGCAGCTGTCAAAATATCAATGGTGCTCAGGCGGATGATATGGTATGCCAAGCTCTGATGCCGTACACGACAGAAAGCACGGAGATCTATAAACTTCTGGAAAAGCTGCGGCGTGACCTGCGAAGGCAGAAAAAGGACGATCTACTGGCGCAAATTCAGGCAAAAATGAATCAATGTACGGAAGAAATGAATCATCTCATCCGTTCGCTGTCTCAGGCAGACCCCAGTCCGGTTTTGATCCGGCATATCAGCGATCGCATGTCAGAGCTGGATCAAACAGTCACAAAGCTGACTGCGGAAAGCAGACGTTTGCAGACGGATATCGCCCTGAGCGATCAGGCCGCGCAGACCGACATATTGGTCAACACATTGTCCGGCTTCAAAGGTTATTCCAATCAGCTATCTATCCACGAAAAGCGTATTTTAATTAAGCTGCTTGTGCAAAAAATCGTCTGGGACGGTGAAAATCTTCATATTTTTATTTGCGGCGATTAGGGTCATATGCTCATCGGCTCTGATTATTTATTTTCCGTTTGAATGGCGGTGCATTTCCCACGCTGATTGCAATTCTGACGATGTTCTTTGCCGGTAGTGACGATACAGTGCGTTCTGCCCTGCTGCTGACAGCTCTGCTGATTCTCGCTGTCGTACTGACACTGCTGGTTTCACAGTTGCTTTCCCGCACCAGCCATATACCGTCCTCATTTGTTCTGGAGCTGCCACCGTTTCGCCGTCCACAGATTGGTCAGGTACTCATCCGCTCCGTACTCGACCGGACGCTATTTGTGCTGGGACGCGCTGCCTGCGTTGCGGCACCCTGCGGATTACTGCTGTGGGTACTGGCACACATCAGCATCGGCGAGATTTCTCTGCTGTCACATCTCTCAGCCATACTCGATCCGCTCGGTCAACTGCTCGGCATGGACGGTGTCATCCTGCTCGCCTTTCTGCTCGCTTTTCCGGCTAATGAAATTATGCTGCCGATCGCCGTGATGATCTACGCTTCCGGCAGTGTTCTGGGGGAGTTGGGAGATTTCACTGCGCTTCACACTCTGCTTACCGCAAACGGCTGGACCTCTGTTACTGCACTGTGCGTGCTGCTGTTTTCCCTGTTTCACTTCCCCTGTTCCACAACCTGTCTAACTGTGCACAAGGAGACCGGCTCCTGGAAAATGACCGCTGCCGCCTTTCTGCTCCCTACTGCAGTAGGTGCCGTACTTTGCCTCTTCGCTTCTCTGACAACACGTATTTTCATTTAAAATCAGAACCACCAGTTGAACTGGTGGTTCTTGTCAATCTAAAACTCAAAAAAGCCTGATCTCATACGAAACCAGGCTTTTGGAGCTGCTAACCAGATTCGAACTGGTGACCTCATCCTTACCAAGGATGCA
>JAEDEU010000196.1 GCA_016293155.1 Clostridiaceae bacterium
GAATAGTCGGTCTCCATGCCGCGGCGAACCATATCCGTCCATGCCTTCGGCGTATCGTAGTAGACCTTCTGTGCGTACCAGATCTTGTCCAGCAGCTCGTCTGCATTGTAGTTCGCGAACGAGAAGCCGATACCGGTCTGCTCGAACTCGTTGTACGGCTGCACGGTATCCTTCAGACCGCCGGTCTCGCGGACGATCGGAACGGTGCCGTAGCGCAGAGAGATCAGCTGAGTCAGACCGCACGGCTCGAACAGCGACGGCATGAGCATTGCATCTGCCGCAGCGTACAGCTTGCGTGCGCGGGTCTCGTTGAACAGGATGTTGGAGGATACACGCTTCTTGTATCTCCACTCGTAGCTGCGCAGCATGTTTTCATAGCGCGGGTCGCCCGTGCCGATGACGATGAGCTGCATCTCGGAATCCAGCATACGGTCGAGGATGTATGCGACCAGATCCATGCCCTTCTGATCGGTCAGACGGGTAATCATTGCCGCAACGAAGATATCCGGATTCTCGTTCATGCCCAGCTCCTTCTGGAGGGCGAGCTTGTTCTTCTTCTTTGCCGCAGCAAAGTTGGTTGCATCGTAGTTGGCAAACAGTGCAGGGTCGGTCGCCGGATTGTAGGAATCGTAGTCGATACCGTTGAGAATGCCGCTGAGGCTTTCATGCTTGGCATTGAGCAGACCGTCCAGACCCTCGCCGTAGTATGCGGTGCGGATCTCGTTTGCATAGGTCGGGCTGACGGTGGTGATGCGGTCTGCATAAACCATGCCGCCCTTGAGCATATTGGCGTCCTTCTTGAATTCCATGCGGCCCATGGTGAATACATCGTCCCACAGACCGGTAAAGCGCTTCATGGTCTTGATATCCCAAACGCCCTGGAACTTGAGGTTATGGATGGTCATGACGGTGCGGATTCCGTGATAGAACGGATTGGACTGGAACATGGTATTGAGGTATACCGGTACCAGACCGACCTGCCAGTCGTGACAGTGGATGATGTCCGGACGGAAGTTAATGACCGGAAGCATGGAGAGCGCTGCCTTGGAGAAGAAGCAGAACTTCTGGATATCCCACAGGATATCACCATACGGCTTTTCGCCGTGGAAGAAGTGCTCATTATCCACGAAGTAATAGGTAACGCCGTCCATCTGATAGGTCATGATGCCGACATAATAGTTTCCGATCTCTCCGAGATCCATATAGAAATTTCCAATATACTGGAACTTGCTGCGATACTTTTGCGGAATACAGGTGTAATCCGGAATGATGACGCGTACATCGTAGTCGCTTCCCAAGGACTTCGGCAATGCACCGACAACGTCCGCCAGTCCGCCGGTCTTGATGAACGGCACACATTCGGATGCGACAAACAGAATTTTTTTCACTGTGTTCAACCTCCTCAAAAAACACTTCTTTGGTTTAGTATACCATCGTATGCGGCAGATGAAAAGGGACACTTTATTATTTTTGTCCTATTCCTTCTCATTCCAATCTATTTGTCCCCATATTTTCTCATTGTGACACAGAAGATATGTACATTTTCGACGAAGGCGGTATGTTTTCACAGTTCTCTCATCTTTTTACAGAAGTACACCAATTTTCCACGCCGCAGATATGCAAAACCGCTTTACATCACTTTTTTCGTGTGTTACAATAAAATCACAAAGAGGAGGTGCTGCCCATGGAGCAAGAGCTGATCGAGATCGCGGGCGATATTTTAGAACATCCTCGCTTTCTTGAGCTGAAAGAATCCCGCCACCACGGGAAGAAAAACAATTTGTACGATCACTGTGTCCGCACTGCGCGCTGCGCCCTGCGGGTCTGCCACGGATTTGACCTTTCGCGGCACGACACCGAGATGGTAGTCCGCGCCGCACTGCTGCACGACTTTTTTGAATACAACTGGCGTGACGACAGCTTTTACCGCTTCCGCCACTCAGTCAAGGGCTGGCGCAAGCTGGGACGTATGCACGCATTCTATCACGGAAAGCGCGCGGCGAGCAAAGCTGCCGAGCTGTTTGAGCTGAACGACCGTCAGCTGGAGGCGATCGAACGTCATATGTTCCCGCTCGCAAAGATGCCGATGCACAAGGAAGGCTGGATCATCACGCTGGCGGATAAAATCGCCGCAGTCGGTGATATGGCAATTCCGTTCGGTCACCGTCTGACTGCCCGCTGCCGTGCATCGCTCGGTCTGGAGCACTGACCGTACACCGGATTTTTGAAAAAGATTCGCAAACTGATACAGGACGCCGTTCGGCGTCCTGTTTTTTATTCCAAAGTAACAGCCGGAGAGAATGGTCTCTCCGGCTCAGACTGTAGAAAAATTGGCAAGAAAAGAGAAAACGCATCAGCGCCCTCTCCGTCTTCAGCCTTCGGCTGA
>JAEDEU010000044.1 GCA_016293155.1 Clostridiaceae bacterium
ACTTTTTTCAAGCTCTCAATTCGTTTCAAAAGTGATTCGTGCTGATCTCTCAGCAACAGCTTACTTAGCATATCACATTTTTCAACCTCTGTCAACAGCTTTTTTCATCTTTTTCCGATGTGCTGTTTCTATTTCTGATTGTTTTCGCGTTTTGCCAAGTGCCTGTATATAATATCAAACCGACCGCGCAAAGTCAATATGTGATTTTGCACAAACACAACTTTTGTTTTTCGCCCTGCATATAATATTTTCTTTTTGTAACCGTGTCGAAATAATTGGATATGCCATTTCTACATATTTTATAGTATACAATATCGAAAGGATGCGATGGTTTGTTTTTTTCTCTTTCCATGCCGTTGGTGCTCGGCGCAGTCTTTTTTATTCTGCGCGTTTCGCCTACCGGTTCCTTTCCCAAGCCTTTGTCTCCGGAAGAAGAGGCCCGCTGCATCAAGGCGTGCCGCGAAGGGAATCTGGAAGCGCGCAACAAACTAATTGAGCACAATTTACGTCTGGTCGCGCACATCGTCAAAAAATATTATGCCGCTTCCGATGAACAGGATGATCTGATTTCCATCGGCACCATTGGTTTAATCAAAGGAGTTTCTACCTTTGATCCCGATAAAAACGTCCGGCTTGCCACCTATGCCTCCCGCTGCATTGAAAAAGCAATCCTCACATACACATATAAAAGTAAGCAGACCTTTTTCCCACATAGACATTTTTGCATACAGGCACCGTTCATCACCAGATCGGAGGCAAAACGAATGCAGCTTGGTTCCAATCACATCGCAATTTATTCCCGAAAATCCAAATTTACCGGACGCGGCGAGAGCATCGGCAATCAGGTCGAGCTCTGTCGGGATTATATCCGCACGCATTTTGGAGCGATATATGCGGATCAGGCCTTAATTTATGAGGATGAAGGTTTTTCCGGCGGAGATCTGCACCGTCCCGCCTTTCGGCGCATGATGCAGGCAGCCGGATCACACAGCATCAAAGCCATTGTCGTTTATCGCCTGGATCGGATCAGCCGCAGCATCAGCGATTTTTCTTCTCTCATAGAAGAGCTGACTCGGTTCAATATAGCCTTCATTTCTATCAGGGAACAGTTTGACACCCAAACGCCAATCGGGCGTGCCATGATGTATATCGCCTCGGTTTTCTCCCAGCTGGAGCGTGAAACAATTGCAGAACGGATTCGGGACAACATGCATGAGCTTGCAAAAACAGGACGCTGGCTGGGCGGCATCACTCCGATCGGTTTTGTCTCTGAGCATATCAAAACCGTTTCGATAGACGGAAAATCCAGATGCTCCTGTCAGCTGAAGCTGATTCCGGAGGAGTCAGAGCGTGTCAGACAGATCTATGCGCTGTTTTTGTCAACCCGCTCACTGACCGCCACAGAAGTCGAATTAAAGCGTCAGGAGGTTTATACAAAAAATGGCAGACCGTTCACCCGCTATTCCATCCGTTCCATCCTTCAAAATCCGGTTTATCTGACCGCCGACCATGCGGCCTACTCCTATTTTTTCCAAAAACAGGCGGAGGTATGTTCTGATCTGTCCGCATTCGACGGTACCCACGGCGTACTGGCTTATCACCGGACAAAACAGTGCAAAGGAAAGCCGACTGTGACACTTCCGGTCAGCGAATGGATCATTGCTGTCGGCGGTCATGCCGCAGTCATTTCTTCCGATGTGTGGCTTGCCGCGCAGTCCATATTAGAACACAATCGCAGCGCTCATAAAAAATGTGCTTTCTCCCCTGCTCTTTCGCAATTGTCCATTGACAAAACAACGTTTTCCGGCTATTCTTAATTCAATAGGATATTGCAATGAGGCATACCTGACCGGGTATGCCTTGTTTTTTGGTACACCGGATTATGATACAATATCCCCTTTCTCAATATATTTATCTTTCAATGGTGGTCGCTGCATCTCTATTTGCAGCGACTTCCGTCCTCCATTCAGCCGCATTTTGCGGCAAAACCAGCTTATTGTTTTGTTTTTCCGAAAAAAATTATCAAAATATCCGCTGCTCATTGAGACTGTCCGGATATTTTGCTATAATAGATTGAAAATTAAGACTGCGCCGCCCCCGCGGCCGTCGGAAAGGAATCACACAAGGAGCATGAAAAGCAACAATTTCACAAAACGCCTGTTTGCATTTCTCGTGCTGGCATGTATGCTGCTGACCACAATGGTCGGATGCGGCTCACAGGATGCCGGTTCGGGCTCTGCCGCAGGTACAGAACAGGAAAATGCGCCCAAGGTGGAAAGTGCCGCTGATCTGGATACTGCTAAGATCGGCGTACAGATCGGCACCACCGGCGATATCGTCGCCTCCGAGAAGGAGGAAACCGGCGCTACCATCGAACGCTTCCAAAAGGGCGCGGACGCGATTCAGGCGCTGAAAACCGGCAAGCTGGACTGTGTTGTCATTGACGAACAGCCGGCCAAGGCATTTGTCAAAAATACGCCGGGGCTGAAAATTCTGGACGAGGAGTTCGTCAAGGAGGATTATGCAATCTGCGCCGCAAAGGGCAATACCGAATTGATTGACGAGGTCAATGCGGCTCTGAAAACGCTGCGGGAAAACGGTACGCTCGATCAGATCGTTGCCAACTACATCGGTGACGACACCAAGGGCACCTGCCCGTATGAGTCCCCTGCGGATGTCAAGCGTGACAACGGTACGTTGATTGTTGCCACCAACGCGGAGTTTGAGCCGTATGAGTTTATGTCGAACGGCAAGATTGTCGGCATCGACATGGAAATGGCGCAGGCAATCGCAGACATTATGGGCAGAGAGCTCAAAATCGACAACATCCAATTTGATGCGATCATCACATCGGTTTCCACCGGCAAGGCGGATCTCGGCATCGCCGGCATGACCGTCACAGAGGATCGACTCAAGAATATCGACTTCTCGGATTCCTACACCACCTCCAAGCAGGTTATCATTGTTCGGAACGAAGCTGCTCAGGAAGCGGTCAAGATTGATTCCATCGAGGATCTGGATACCGCCAAGATCGGCGTGCAGATTGGCACGACCGGCGATATCTATGCCTCCGATAAGGAAGAAACCGGTGCTACCATTGAGCGCTTCCAGAAGGGCGCCGATGCGGTTCAGGCACTCAAGACCGACAAAATCAATTGTGTGGTCATCGACGAACAGCCGGCCAAGTCCTTTGTCGCCAATACGCCGGGGCTGAAAATTCTGGATGAGGAATTTGTCTCCGAGGACTATGCGATCTGTGCTGCAAAGGGCAATACCGAGCTGCTGACAAAGGTCAATGCGGCTCTGAAAACGCTGAAGGAAAACGGTACGCTCGATCAAATCGTTGCCAACTACATCGGCGACGACACCAAGGGTACCTGTCCGTATGAATCTCCCGCGGATGTCAAGCGTGACAACGGTACGTTGATTGTTGCCACCAACGCGGAGTTTGAGCCGTATGAATTTATGTCGGACGGCAAGATTGTCGGCATCGACATGGAGATGGCGCAGGCAATCGCAGACATTCTGGGCATGGATCTGAAGATTGAAAACATTCAGTTTGATGCAATCATTACGTCGGTTTCCTCCGGAAAGGCGGATCTCGGCATCGCCGGCATGACCGTCACGGAGGATCGACTCAAGAACATCGACTTCTCCGATCCGTATACCACCTCCAAGCAGGTTGTCATTGTCAAGAGCGATGAATCCGCCTCCACCGGACTTTCCTTCAAGGAAAAGCTGTATCAGAACTTCATTGAGGAAAACCGCTGGCAGTACATTACCCGCGGTCTGATGACCACGATTATCATCGCATTCTTTGCATTGGTTATCGGTCTGGTGCTCGGCTTCCTGATCGCAATCATCCGCAGCGCCTGCGATATGACCGGCAAGGCAAAGGTAATCAACTGGATCTGCAAGGCTTATCTGACGATCATCCGCGGTACTCCGTCCATGATCCAGCTGCTGATTATTTATTACGTTATTTTTGCATCCACCAGTATCGACAAGGTTCTGGTTGCCTGCGTTGCATTCGGTCTGAACTCCTCGGCTTATATCGCGGAGATCGTCCGCTCGGGCATCATGTCCATCGACCAGGGTCAGATGGAAGCTGGTCGGTCGCTCGGCTTCAACTTCCGCCAGACCATGTGCTACATCATTCTGCCGCAGGCATTCAAAAATGTCCTGCCGGCTCTGGGCAACGAGTTCATCGTACTGCTCAAGGAGACCTCGATTTCCGGTTATATCGGCATCTCCGATCTGACCCGCGGCGGCGACTACATCCGCAGCCGTACCTATGAGGCATTCATTCCGCTGGTTGCCGTTGCGATCATTTACCTGATCCTCGTCATGGCTCTGTCCGCTGCAGTCGGCGCACTGGAAAGGAGATTACGCAACAATGAACAGCGATAATGTAGTGATCCGCGTAGAGAATCTGGAAAAATCCTTTGGACGCAACCATGTTCTGCGCGGCATCAGCACCGAAATTCATAAGGGCGAGGTTGTTGTTATTCTCGGACCGTCCGGCTCCGGCAAATCCACCTTCCTCCGCTCGCTCAATCTGCTTGAGACTCCAAGCGGCGGCAGCATCTACTTCCACGGCGAGGACATCACCTCTCCGAATTCGGACATCAACGTGCACAGACAGAAAATGGGCATGGTATTCCAGCATTTCAATCTGTTCCCGCACATGACGATTCTAAAAAACATGACCATCGCTCCGATCAAGCTGCTGGGCAAAACCCAGGAAGAGGCGGAGCACAAGGCAATGCAGCTGCTGGAACGCGTCGGTCTTGCCGAAAAGGCAAATGCGTATCCGAACCAGCTTTCCGGCGGTCAGAAGCAGCGTATTGCAATCGTGCGCGCGCTGTGCATGGAGCCAGAGGTTCTGCTGTTTGATGAGCCGACCTCCGCACTCGACCCGGAGATGGTCGAAGAGGTTCTTCACGTCATGCGCGATCTGGCAGAGGACGGCATGACCATGCTGGTCGTCACTCATGAGATGGGCTTCGCGCGTGAGGTTGCCTCCCGCATCATGTTCATCGACGAGGGCGTAATTACCGAAGAGGGCACTCCGACCGAGGTCTTCGAGCACACCAAGAGTGAACGTCTCAAGACCTTCCTCTCCAAGATTCTGTAAGTATCATTTCCCACACTCCGGCATCCAAAGGTGTCGGAGTGTTTTATTGTTCAAAAATTGTTTGCAATCTAACGTTATTGACAAACGGTTATGAAAAGTGCTAAACTTTGCAAATCATACAACAAGGATGTGCTTTTATGTATCTCATACTGATCTGTGTTATTGCAGGACTGGGTGCCGGCTTCGGAACCGGACTCGCCGGTTTGTCCGCAGCGGCGGTCATTTCCCCGATGCTCATCACCTTCTGCGATTTTCCCGCCTATGAAGCAGTCGGCATTGCGCTCGCCTCGGATGTACTCGCCTCCGCAGTATCCGCCTATATTTATGGCAAAAACAAAAATCTGGACATCAAAAACGGACTGGTTATGTTGATTTCCGTGCTGTGCTTCACCATGGTCGGCAGCTATGTCGCCTCTCTCGTCCCCAACACGACGATGGGCAACTTTTCCGTCTTTATGACCTTTTTGCTTGGTCTGCGCTTCCTGTTCAAGCCTGTCATGCGCACCCGCTCCGCAATGGCGGATCTGTCCGCTTCGCAGCGCGTGCTCCGTTCCCTTGGCTGCGGCATTCTCATCGGCTTTATCTGCGGCTTCATCGGTGCCGGCGGCGGCATGATGCTCCTGCTTGTGCTGACCTCCGTGCTCGGCTATGACCTCAAAACCGCAGTAGGTACCAGCGTGTTCATTATGGCATTCACCGCATTTACCGGTGCAGCATCACACATGGTCATCGGCGGCTTCCCCGACCTCACGGCACTCATCGTGTGCATCCTCGCCACTCTGATTGGCGCGCGGATTGCGGCACGTTTTGCCAACGAAGCGGATCCGAAGCGTCAGAATCAGGCAACCGGTCTGGTACTGTGCCTGCTCGGCGGCGCAATGATTCTGGTCAAACTGTTTTCCTGACTTCAAAAAGGGCACGCTGCGTTTGCAGCGTGCCCTTTTCATGCAAAAATATGGAGTTATTTTCCCAAAATTGCTTTGAGATCCGCCTCCGGTGTGGTGATCGGTGCAATATGATACTGTTCTACGAGGAAATTCAGCACATTTGGCGAGAGAAACGCCGGCAGAGTCGGTCCCAGACGAATGTTCTGAATGCCCAGATGCAGCAGGGTTAGCAGGATGCAGACCGCCTTCTGCTCATACCACGACAAAATCATGGAAAGCGGCAGCTCGTTGACCTCGCAGCCGAATGCCTCCGCCAGTGCCGCCGCAACCTTGATGGCGCTGTATGCATCGTTGCACTGTCCCATATCCATCAAGCGCGGCAGCCCGCCGATGGTTTCCAGATCAAGGTCATTAAATCGGTATTTGCCGCACGCAAGCGTCAGCACAACTGTATCCGGCGGCGTCTGCTTGACAAATTCAGTATAATAATTGCGTCCCGGGCGCGCACCATCGCAGCCGCCCACCAGGAAGAAATGCCGAATGGCACCGCTCTTTACCGCCTCAACCACCTGTTCCGCAGCGCCCAGTACGGCACCGTGACCAAATCCGGTCAGCACAGAGGTGCCGCCATTGATGCCGGTAAATTCGGCATCCTCCGCAAAGCCTCCCAGCTCCAGCGCCTTCTCGATCACCGGCGTAAAATCCTTCTCCGCTCCGATGTGTACCATTTCCGGATAGGATACCATTTCCGTGGTGAATACGCGGTCGGCATAGCTCTCCCGCACCGGCATCAGGCAGTTGGTGGTGTACAGAATCGGTGCAGGCAGGTTTGCAAACTCCTTCTGCTGATTTTGCCACGCCGTGCCGAAATTTCCCTTCAGATGCGGATATTTTTTCAGCTCCGGATAGGCGTGTGCCGGAAGCATCTCACCATGGGTATAGATGTTGATGCCTCTGCCCTCGGTCTGTTCCAACAGCAGCTTGAGGTCGTACAAATCGTGTCCGGTAATGACGATAAACGGTCCCTTTTCCACACGGAGCGGAACCTCAGTCGGCTGCGGAATGCCAAAGGTTTCCGTATTTGCGCGGTCAAGCAGCTCCATGCAGGTCAGGTTGATCTTTCCAAGCTCCATGACCAGCGGAAGCAGCTGCTGCATATCCCAGTCCTCTGCCAGTGCAAATAATGCCTTGTAGAAAAACGCATTGACCTCATCGCTCGTATAGCCCAGCACCATGGCATGATAGGCATACGCCGCCATACCGCGGATGCCGAATAAAATCAGCGATTTCAGCGAACGAATATCCTCGTCTGCATTCCATAGGCGCGTCATATCGTAGTTATCGGTGTTTCCGCAGCGCGACATACAGTTCACACAGCCCGGCGCAATCCGGTTCTTTTCCGCATTGACACGGTCAATCAGCTCCCGCAGGGTTTCGTCATGGAAGCTGACGTTTGTGACTGTGGTAAACAGTCCTTCCAGAATCAGCCGATCGGTCTGATCGGTCTTGGGATTGTTGGAGCAGGCATGTGTCAGACCAATCAGGGCACCGGTCAGCTCATCCTGTAGCTTTGCGGTGTTCGCGGTTTTCCCGCAGACCCCTGCTTTTCCGGTACAGCCGGTGCATCCGGCAGTCTGCTCGCATTGAAAACAAAACATATTGCGTTCCATATCATATTTCTCCTTATTCATTGATGATGCGTCCGTCCGTGGAAATCGTAACCACCTGCCACGGAATGAATTTTTCGCTGTTTTTGAGCGCTGTGACCGCCGCGCGTTCAATGCCTCCGCAGCAGGGCACCTCCATGCGTACCACGGTCAGACTTTTGATCTCATTGTTTCGAATGATTTCGGTCAGTTTTTCGGTATAATCGCCCTCGTCCAGCTTCGGACAACCGATCAGTGTCACCTTACCGCGGATAAACTCCTGATGGAAGTTTCCATAAGCATATGCGGTACAGTCCGCGGCAACCAGCAGGTTTGCACCGTCAAAATACGGCGCCTTCACCGGAACCAGCTTAATCTGTACCGGCCACTGTCGCAGTTGGGAGTGGACTGCCGGAACAACGCCGGTTTCCGTCTCCGTCCGCTCGATCCGATGTGCCCGGCTTCCCGGACATCCTGCCGTCTGAGCCCGCTTGTTTGCCAGCACAGCAGCCTCATCATAGGCAGCCGCTTCGCGTTCTACAAAAGAAATCGCTCCGGTCGGGCATACCGGCAGACAATCTCCCAGACCGTCACAATAATCGTCACGCATCAGCTCTGCCCTGCCGTTTACCATGCCGATTGCTCCCTCATGGCACGCCGCAGCGCATAAGCCGCATCCGCTGCATTTTTCTCTTTCAATCTGAATAATTCTGCGAACCATATCCATTATCCTCCCGTGTTCTTGACTTCGTGCTTTCAGTATAATAAAATCAATTCAAAATGTATGTTGTTATAACAACAGAGGTGAAAAAACAATGGAGCATTTTTTGTCAGCCACTCCTCTATTTAACGGTATCTCTCAGGAAGAAATCCATACGATGCTGAGCTGTCTCGGCGCAGAGCGGCGAAGCTATGCCAAGGGGGAAGCAATTTACCGCACAGGTATGCGAATCCAGTCCATGGGCTTGGTGCTTTCCGGCAGAGTTCAGGTGGAAAACAATGATTTGTGGGGAAATACCAGCATACTCGGTCTGGTCGAGCCGGGTGCCGTATTTGCGGAAACCTATGCGAGCGTTCCCGGTGAGCCGCTGATGGTGGATGTCATCGCGGCAGAGCCGTCCGAAATTCTGTTTCTCAACGTCCACCGTCTGCTCACAGTCTGCCCCGAAGCCTGCACTCATCACAGCAGACTAATCCGCAATCTTCTGTCCATTTCCGCACAAAAAAACTTAAACCTCTCCCGCCGCATCTTTCACACTTCCGCCAAGTCCATCCGCGGCCGCCTGCTCTCCTATCTCTCCTTTCAGGCCGCACGGCAGGATAGCAGAGAATTTGATATTCCATTCAATCGCCAGCAGCTGGCAGATTATCTGAGCGTTGACCGCAGTGCACTTTCCAATGAGCTGAGCAAGATGCAGCGCGACGGGCTGATTCTGGTAAATAAAAACCATTTTTGTCTAAAAGACGTCCCGTGAGAGGATTGCTAATGAAATCCTCATGCACTTTCGTGCGTGCCGCAAGTCCGCGGGTGATATCTCACTGGATGAGCCGATTGAATCGGACGGAGACGGCAACGCACTTGCGCTCATGGATGTGCTCAGCAGTCCGGACGATTCACTGGATCGGATTGAGCTGAGTGACCGGCGCGCTCTGCTTGCCAAATGCCTGCACACCTGTCTGAATGATCGCGAACGGGAAATTCTGATTTTGCGCTACGGGCTGAGCGGTGGTATTCCAATGACTCAGCGGGAAATCGCCGGACAATTTGGTATTTCCCGCTCCTATATCTCCCGCATCGAGAAAAAGGCGATTCAAAAGCTGTCTGCCGCGATGAATCGAACGTAAAGCCTGCACTTGCAGTTGTCCTCCCGCTCGGTTATAATAAAACCGCAACACAGGAGGACAATCATGAAGGATATTTTTTTCTTTGATCTGGACGGCACGCTGACCAACCCAAAGCTGGGTATCACCACGTGCGTGGCATACGCCCTGCGCGATCAGGGCATTGAGGTCACTGACCTTGATACGCTCACCCCGTTTATCGGACCGCCGCTGATTGAGGGCTTTCAGGCAATCACCGGTCTGACCTACGAGCAGGCGGAACGGGCAACCGCGAAGTATCGGGAGCGCTTTTCGGTCGTGGGTCTGTTTGAAAACGAGATGTACGATGGCATCATCCCGATGCTGGAAGCACTTCGGCACGCAGGTGCACGGCTGTTTGTCGCAACCAGCAAACCGGAGCCGTATTCCGTGCGCATCGCAGAGCACTTTGGTTTTGCAAAATATTTTGAACAGATCTGCGGCGCAACGCTGGACGGACGCATGAATACCAAGGATGCTGTCATTACCGACGCCCTGCATCGAGCGGGTAATCCTGAACCGTCCCGCGTGCTCATGATCGGCGACCGGAAGCACGATATTCTCGGCGCGCACAAGTGCGGCATTGACTGCGCCGGCGTGCTGTTCGGCTTCGGCTCCCGCGAGGAGCACGAGCAGGCAGGCGCGGATATCATTCTGGAAACCGTGACCGACCTGCATCAATATCTGCTTGACCAAATGAATTAAAAAAATCTCTCCTCTGCACAGCCGTGCGTAGGAGAGATTTTTTGTGGATTTTAGTTCTGTTTCTCTACAAATTCCATCCTTGTGACATCGAACAGTCCGCGCGGAGTCAGGCGCAATGTCGGAATCACCGGAAGCGCAAGGAAGGACAGCAGGATAAACGGCTCGATATTTTCCGGCACGCCCAGACGGTGTACATCCTCCAGCATTGCGGCAAGCGTGTCCTGTACCTCCGAAAAACCTGCATCACTCATCAGACCCATAATCGGCAGCGGTACCGTGTGCAGAACCTTCCCGCCAGATACCACCGTATAGCCGCCTCCTGTGCGCTGAAGCTCGCGAATCGCCAGCAGCATATCCGCATCATTATCCCCGATGACGGACAGGTTATGACTGTCATGCGCCACACTGGATGCAACCGCTCCACCGCGAATGCCAAAGCCGCGCACCGCCGCAACGCCCATCTTTCCGCTCGCCCTGTGCCGCTCGATCACGGCGAGCTTGGAATACGTTTCATCCGGCGCGAAGAATCCGTTTTCCTGCGGCAGCTGTGCCGTGATGTCATTCGTCACCAGCTGACCCGGAATCAGCTCAATCACACGGCTTTCGTCACTGACCGGATGCGCAAAGTCCTCCAGTTCGACCGGTGCGCAGTGAATCGAGGTTCTCAGCGGACTGTCCGCCGGCAGCTTCGGCTGCGCACGGAAATCCGCAACATTCTTTCCGTGATGGTAAACCGCGCATACATTCAGCGTGTCCAGTCCGTCCAACACAACCAAATCCGCCCAGTATCCCGGCGCAACTGCACCCAGTTGCTTCAGACCATAGCACTGTGCTGTGTTATGGGTCGCCATGCGGATTGCATCCACCGGCTTCATGCCCAGTTCAACCGCGCGGCGCACACAGTGGTCGATGTGACCCTCTCGACGAATATCCTCAATATGCTTGTCATCCGTGCAGAACGACCATGCAGAGGTGTCGATTCCTTCCGCCACCAGACCGCTCACCAGTGCGTCCAGATTGCGCGCCGCACTGCCCTGACGAACATGAATGTGCATTCCCAGCCGGCACTGCTGCTTTGCCTCGGCATAGGTGGTGCACTCGTGGTTGGTGCGCACACCGGCGGCAAGATAGGTGCTCAGCTGCTTTTCATCCGTTGTCATGATGTGGCCATCGCAAACCTGGTCGGAAAACAGCTCTAATTTTTCCAGCATGGACGGCTCCGCCTGAATCACCGAAATATGATCCATAACCTCTCCCAGACCGAGCACGCGCGGATGATTTCGGTACTGCTTCATCTCCTCCGCGGTAAATGTGCATCCATTGTCCTCAAACGGCAGAGCCGGCACGCAGGACGGCATCATCACATAAACATTTGCCGGAACCTCCTCGGTTTCCTCCAAAATATAGTCAATGCCCGCCGCACCGCTGACATTGGCGGATTCGTGCGGATCGACAATATAGGTGGTTGTGCCGCATTTGACGGCATTTTCCACCAGCTCGGACGGAGTGACCAGCGTGGATTCCAGATGCAGATGGGCATCCAGAAAACCCGGGCACAAAATTTTGCCGCTGATGTCCACCACGTGCTCGCCTGCATAGCTGCCGATGCCGACAATCATGCCATTCTCCACCGCGACATCCGCGCGGTACACCTCTCCGGTAAATACATTGACGATCTGACCGCCGCGGAACACCGTGTGCGCCGGTCGGATGCCCATACCAGCCTGTGCCATTTTGGAATCAAAATTCATCGTTCTTCCTCCCGTCATCCGACTTCTGATATAGCTTCAGTATACCACAAACGGAGACATAATTCTTCTTTTTTGCAGGATAAAAGCCCAATTCTATCGAATCGAGCTTTTACGCTATTTTTTACATATAACTGTACAAGTGCAGATAAATCCATTATAATATCATTGTTGCTTCCCCAAACTGGCAACAGAAGGGGGTGTCTTCTTGGAATACCTTGCAACATTCATTGTATCTGTTATGGCTGGTGTACTTGTAAACATCATCAGCAAATGGTTGGACAGATAAACCGTAAGCAACCAACCTCGGTAGTCTGTGCCGTATAAAACAGAAAGAACCCCCTGGAAGCTGGTACCTTCCAGGGGGTTCGCTGTGTCATCTTGGACATCTTGCAACATTTGCCCTACACTTATTATATACGAGAGTGTTGGCAAAGTCAATTGTATGTCAGACAATTTTATAATATACTCATTCATCTACATATTCGATGATGTCCCCCGGCTGACACCGAAGAAGGTTGCAAAGTGTGTCCAGTGTTTTCCATGAAATCGGTTCACTCCGTCTTATGTGTGTTAAAACCTTACTTGCCAAAATTCCTTCTTTCAACAAAAAATTCTGACTGTATCCTGCATCCTTCAGCGCTTTTAATACATCTATGCAATATACTAACATATATACCTCTCTTAATGATTGGTTTTTCTCACGCAGACTTCGTACAATCCTGCGTTGAAATCCTTCATAAAGGATTCCAAGACAAGGTTTAGCGAAACCCCCGTTCTTTTGCAAATATCTCGAAATGTTTCATAAATCTCTTGCGTAATCGTCGTCCTTAATGCCGACTTGGGAGATTTAATCGGCAACGAAATTTTTTTCTCCCGAAATTCATCCATATCAAAATCCTTCATAAAGGATTCCAATACAATATTCATAGGCACTCCCATTCTTTTGCAAGTGTCCCTGAATTCGTCATAAATTTCTTGCGTAATCGTCGTCCTAAAAGAATATTTTCCTTGGACTTTTTCGTTGGACTTAATTGCTGACATGATTACACCTCCTTACATAAAATATAACATATCATACACCTGCATTCAAGAAAAAATC
>JAEDEU010000197.1 GCA_016293155.1 Clostridiaceae bacterium
ATACCAGCTTCCCAAGCTGAGTACGCGGGTTCGATTCCCGTCACCTGCTCCATCCTTTTGCCGGAGCCGAATGCAGTCGGTTCCGGCACTTTTTATTTCACACGACAAAAGACCGCCCTCCGGCGGTCTTTTGTCATTGTACCAGTTCCTGCGGCAGAGCGATGTCATGCTTCGGAAGCTTGCTCCAGTCAAATTCCCCGACCAGCTCGCGCATGGTCAGCGGCTCGGCGCGGTCAATCAGCCCCGCCGCCTGCGCCAGCATTCCGATCAGCGGCTCCGGTGCGCCGAAGCGCTCTCGCAGAACGCCGAGATCGAGATCCTTTTCCCGCTTGGACAGCCGTCTGCCGTCCGGCGCGGTGAGCAGCGGAATGTGATAAAACTCCGGTGCGCGCAGATTTAGCGTTTCATAAAGATACAGCTGCCGCGCGGTCGAGCCGATCAGATCACAGCCGCGCACGACCTCAGTCACGCCCATGCGTGCGTCGTCCACGACTACAGCGAGCTGATAGGCATAGACACCGTCCGAGCGGCGAACAATAAAGTCGCCGCAGTCCGATGCGAGGTTTTCCTCATACCAGCCGGCACAGCCGTCCAAAAATCCCACCTTGCGGTCGGGTACCATACAGCGCATCGCCGGCTTGCGCACAGCGGCTTTTTCCGCCCTCTGCTCCGCAGTCAGCGCACGGCAGGTGCCCGCATAGACATAGGTGCCGTCCGAGCGGTGCGGCGCCTGCGCCGCGTGCAGCTGTGCACGCGAGCAGAAGCACGGATAGAGCAGTCCGAGCTGCTCCAGCCGGTCAAAATACGTCTGATAAAGGTCAAAGCATTCGCTCTGATAATAGCGGGAGCCGCCGTCCGAGCCGCCCTCGTCCCAGTCGATTCCGAACCACCTGAGGTCATCCTCGATCAGGTCTGCGAGCGGACGCGGGGAGCGCTCCCTGTCCAGATCCTCAATGCGCAGCACATAGCGTCCGCCGCGCGCGCGGACGGACAGCCAGGAAAGCATCGCGCAGAGAATGTTTCCGAGATGCATCCGCCCGCTCGGGGTGGGTGCAAACCGTCCTACCGGCTGTTCCGACATGGAGATCAGTGGCAGCCGGAGCACTTGGAGCAGTCATGCATACACTGCATCGGGTCGTCCTCATCCATCTCCGGCGGATAAATGATCTTGCTCGGATCACCGATCTGCTCACCCGTCAGATAGCCTGCGATGTTTTCAATCGCATTGCCCGTGCAGCCCAGAATCATCTGCACGCCCATCATGCGCATGGCGGACTGAATGGACATTCCGACCTCGTCCGCAAGGAATACGTCAATCTGGTTGGATGCCAGCTTAAACAGTACGCTGACCATCTCATCCTCGGCAATCGGCACGATCTCCTTGCTGACCGGCTCGCCGTTTTCCACGGTGACTACCATGATTTCGGTGTTGTCACCCAGTTTATTCTGAATTTCTCCGTCCTTATGGACTGCTGCAATTTTCATAATCAAAAACCTCTCCGTTTCATATTGCTGTCTGCCCTTCATTATACCCGATCCCGATGCATTAAGCAAGAGCAACCGCCGCCGGTGCCGCCGCACAGTTTTTTCCCAAAAACTTCGGATATCCTATTGACAAATGGAACGCCCGGTGATTAAATAAACATATGAACAAACGCTCATATGTTCAGAAATGAACCCATCACGAATCGGATTGAAATAAAGGAGGAGTGAGCTATGCCGCGCAAGACCTATGTGCTGGAACATCTCGGATGTGCGCACTGCGCCGCGAAAATGGAGGAGCGCATCGCCCGTCTGGACGGCGTTGAGGATGTCGCGATTGTATTTGCCACCAAGCAGCTGCGGCTGAACGCAGATGACCCGGATGCACTGCTTCCGCAGATTCAGCAGATTGCCAATTCCCTGGAGCCGGATGTCACCATCCATGAATATCACCGCAATACGCGCACGGCGGCTGCAGTTGTACACCACGAGCATGCCCATCATACACACGGCGAAGCCGATTCCTGTGAGCATCACCATGCACAGAAACATCATCACGAGCACGGGGAGATCTGCTCCTGCGGGCACGAGCATGCACATGAGCACCATCACGAGCATGGAGAAACCTGCTCCTGTGGGCACGAACATACACATGAGCACCACCATGAGCATAGGGAACATGCTTCCGCTCGGCCACATCTCTCTGCGCCGGACAGCGTGACCCGCGTTTATACCCTGGAGCAGCTTGGCTGTGCGCATTGCGCTGCAAAGATGGAGCACGAGATCAACGAACTGGATGCGGTGGACTGGGCAACCATCACCTTCGCCACCAAGCAGCTCCGCGTCAGCGCCAAGGATCCGGATGCACTTTTGG
>JAEDEU010000198.1 GCA_016293155.1 Clostridiaceae bacterium
TGATTATTCCGGAGCGGCGGAGCCGCCAGTCCGGAGAAGTGAGAGCCACTAGTCCGGCCTGACGGAGCCACCTGTTTTTTGCCCTACTGGGCTTCCGACGGGTTCAGCCCATACACTTCCCTCATGGACTTGTCAACCGACTTGTCGATGTACTCGATGTTTATCTTGTACGAGTCGAACGATATCCGGTCCATGATGGCGTCCGCAAGGGTGCTTTCGCCGTCGCATATCTGGTTGTACCAGTCCTTTTCCTCGTACTGGGAACAGAATATGGTCGACGATTTCTTGCGTCTCTTGTGGATTACCTCCAGCAGCAACCTGGCCTCGTTCTCGCGGAGCTTGAACAGCAGCCATTCGTCGATGATGAGGAGCGTCGGCTTGGTGTACTTCTGCAACGCGTTTTCGAGGGAGTGCCTGTCTTCCGCGGCGGACAGGTCCATCAGCAGGTCGGGCAGCCTGGTGAACCTTACCGAGTAGAACCGCTTGCAGGCCTCCATCCCGAACGCGCAGGCCAGGTACGTCTTGCCGCTTCCGGTAGCGCCCGTGATGAAGATGTTGCGGCACTGCGATATGTACTCGCAGCTGGCGAGTTTCTGGATCAGCGCCTTGTTCAGCTTGCGTCCCGAGTGGTAGTCGATCGTAGCGACTCCCGCGTCGTTCTGCTCGAGCTCGGCCTTCTTGACGAGCCGTTCGAAGGCGTGGCTCTTGCGGCTGGCGTGTTCGGCGTCCACGAGCATGGCGAACCTCTCCTCGAAGGGGACGTCCTTCATTTTCGGGTCGTTCTGCTGGTTCCTGAACATCTCCGACATGGTCGTCATGCGCATCTCCACCAGCTTGTCGATTGTCGTGCTGACGCTCATCTTTCGCCTCCGTAGTTCCTGGCTCCGCGAGTGATTCCGCG
Organism: Clostridiaceae bacterium; assembly: GCA_016293155.1. Lineage (GTDB taxonomy): Bacteria > Bacillota > Clostridia > Oscillospirales > Butyricicoccaceae > JAEDEU01. The sequence continues at coordinate 902 of JAEDEU010000198.1, forward strand.
GGCGGGCCGCCCTGCTTCGGCAGGCGGGCTTGCGGACTTCCCCTTCCCGTACTGGAGTATGTCGCGGATGTTCTTGTAGCTGGGCCGGCTCGTGAACCCGAGCGCCTTGCCGCAGGCCCATTCCAGCATCGCCTCGCCGTGGCGCTTGCCGAGCTTGAGCACTCCCATGCACGCCCTGTACGACTGCTGTTCCACGCTCCCCGCCCTGAGCAGGGCGTCTATCACGGCGGCGGTCTTTTCGCCTATCCCGGAAGCCCAGCGGCGGAACCGGTCGCCGTCCCACTCGAGGTATTCCCGATGGCCCTCGGGCATGTGCGCCTTCACCGTGGAGTACTGGCCGGGCCTTCCGCGCAGCCGCGCGTGGCTCGCGATGCGTTCGTGCCCGTAGAAGACCTCCACGGCGGTGTCGGTCAGGCGCGATTCCACCTGTTTTTTTATATACTGGTAGGGTACGGAGTAGTACATCCCGTCCAGGGCGATGTGGTAGTTGAACTGGACCGTCGACGTTTTCCACTCCGCCACTTCGAAGGGTGTGGCGGGAAGGGGCTTCAGCAGGGGGCGTTCCTCGCTCTCGAAGATTTCCCGCCTGCTGCATTCCTTCTTCTGGAACTGGCGCGCGTTGAACGTCTCCAGCCGTTCCCTTATGGCTTCGTTCAGTTCCGCGAGCGAGAAGAACTCCTCGTCGCGCAGCGCGGCCGTTATCCACGAGGATATCTTGCCGACGTTGCCCTCGACGCTCGCCTTGTCCTTGGGGTGGCGCACCCTTGCAGGGACGACGGCCGTCCCGTAGTGTTCCGCCATCTCGCCGTAGGTCCGGTTCAGCTGCGCCGTGTACCAGTCGCTGCGGGAGTGGTTTACCGCCGTCGTGCAGTTGTCGGGCACGAGCATCGTGGTCACCCCGCCGAAGTAGTCGTACATGTGCACGTGCGCCCTGATCCAGTTCCTCGTCTTCTCGTCGGTGAACGCCTCCACGTAGGTGTACTGGCTGTACGGCAGAGTCGCGACGAACAGGTGGGCGTCCATGAGTTCACCCGTGTCCGGGTCGATGACGTGCGCCGGGTCCCCGGCCCAGTCCACCTCCACGGTTTCCGCGGGGCGGCGGGGGATGCGCATTGTCGCCCTGCGTTTCTGTTCCTCCTGCTGGATGTAGTGGCAGAACTGCGAGTACATGAGCGGCTCGCGGTTGCAGAGCCGGCAGCTCTCGCAGTATTCGGTCCAAAGCAGTTTCTTCGTCACGCCGTTCCGGAGCAGCTCCTTGCGGATGTACTCGAAGTCTATCGAGTGGCTCGGCTGTGCCGGTTTCCTGTCGGGGAAGAGCGCCTTCTCGATTGTCGCGTCGTCCATGCTTTCGGCATGCGTCCAGTCGATCCTGGCCGCGTTCGCCGCCTCCACGACACGTTTCACCGTGTTGCGGGA
>JAEDEU010000199.1 GCA_016293155.1 Clostridiaceae bacterium
GACAAAGTAACCGCCTTATGTGGGAATGGGGCGGTTACTTCTTTTGGTTCTGATTGAAAAACAGAGCGATGAGCGCAATCAGCATACAGCCGAAGCCGAACAGCATGGAAAGCAGCTGAAACAGCTCGGAATAGGTAACGTAACTCATGCAATCACCCCCTTATCGTCAGATTCGGGGGCAAGATCCAAAACGAATGTTGACCCCTGCAAAATAAGGGGACGCAGCCGCCTGCCGTTTGTCGTGGTGTGCCTTGCTGTTATGATAGCAGAGTTTGTCGTTAACGTCAACGGTTGTCGGGCAGTTGACAAACCGCGGCGCGTGCGATATACTGGAAACAGAAAAGAGGCATACCGGTAACGGTTCACCCCATGAAGATCGATTTGGAAGTAATCGCCTTATGTGGAAGTCAGGCGATTACTTCTTCTTTTTGGTCTGAATGTACAGCGCTACGCACTGAACGGTCAGACTAACAAGCGAGACAACAAGTGAAATACACGTACAGATTGCTGCAAGTGTGATCAGATCAATCATTGTTCGGCACCCCCTTTCCGTTGGGATTTTGAGGGTACAAGAAATTTTTGACGCCCTCTCCGGAAATATTTCGGGAAAGGGCGAACCGCCACCGTAAATGGTATGCCTCTCGTGCTGTTATCATAACAGAATTATCGAATGCCGTCAACCGTCCGCACCGGGCGGTTATTTTTTTGACCATTTTTGTAAAACTTCTTCCATTTTTCGCAAAACAGGTATACAATCAAGAAAAACCAAAAAAATCCGGAGGCGATACGAAATGTATCAGGAAATTGCAAATCTGATTCTTTACGGCGATCTGGATGAGGATACCATCCTCTACCAGCTCGGCGAGATCTTCCGCCGCTATGAGGACGGCACGGCGACCAAGGCACAGACCATCCGCGACATTTACACGCAGGTCAAGCGTCTGCTCACCGTGGCGACCGAGTTCGGCTTTGATAAAAACCTGTGGCATAACTATCTGACCTTCCTGCTCATCACGGACGAAAATCCGTTCAGCCTGACCTGCGAAAAGGTCGGCGCGAATGTGGGCAGCGTCAACCACTTTGCCAAGAATGATTTTCAGGCGTTCCGCGCGCTGTTTGACTTCGACTTTTCCAAGATCGAGGCGGAGCTGGGCATCGACTGCTTCAGCCGCCTGTCCGATTACAAGGCAATCGGCAAGAAGGAGCTGATGTACAACAAGAACGTCAGCGAAAAGGTGCAGGCGCTGAGCGAGCGTTTGGAGCAGGCACAGGACGATGACGCATTTTTCACCGCCGTGACCGATTTTTACAAGGCGTATGGCGTGGGCATGTTCGGTCTGAACAAGGCATTCCGCATCGAGGGCGACGGCGCAGGCTCGCTGAGCTTCCTGCCGATCAACAACATGGACAAGGTCATGCTGGACGACCTCATCGGCTACGAGATTCAGAAAAAGCAGCTGATCGACAACACCGAGGCGTTTGTCGAGGGACGCAAGGCGAACAACGTGCTGCTGTTCGGCGACAGCGGCACCGGCAAGTCCACCTCTATCAAGGCGATTGTCAACCAGTACTATGACCGCGGTCTGCGCATGATTGAGATTTACAAGCACCAGTTTAAGGATCTCTCCTACGTCATCAACCAGATCAAGAACCGCAACTATCGGTTTATCATCTATATGGACGATCTGTCGTTCGAGGAGTTTGAGATTGAATACAAGTTCCTCAAGGCGGTCATCGAGGGCGGCGTGGAGACCAAGCCGGAAAACATCCTGATCTATGCGACCTCCAACCGCAGACACCTCATCAAGGAGACCTGGAACGACCGCAGCGACATGGAGCACAGCGGCGAAATCCACCGCTCGGATACCATCGAGGAGAAGCTGTCGCTGGCGAACCGCTTCGGTGTGGCAATCTGCTACTCCAAGCCGACCCCGAAGCAGTATTACGAAATCGTTTACGGTCTGGCGCGCAAGCAGGGTCTGCCGTACTCCGAGGAGGAGCTGCACCGCGAGGCGCAGAAGTGGGAGCTGCGCCACGGCGGTCTGTCCGGCAGAACCGCACAGCAGTTTATCAATTACATGGCCGGACTGGCCGGTGCGGAGCAGTCGCAGTGATCGAAAGAATAGACAATTGATCTGGTTTCACGCGTGATATATACTTAAAGTAGATATTCCGGCCGGACGTGCGGCGCAGGGATGCTGCGGCTCCGGCGAGAGAAAGCGAGGATACTACGATGAGATTACTCAAGGGCGCATGTATTGAACCGATGTACAGTGAGCTTCCGTTCCTGGAG
>JAEDEU010000200.1 GCA_016293155.1 Clostridiaceae bacterium
AGCCGACATATTCGCCGTTCTCGTCCTTGTAGCCGTAGGGCGGGAAGTTTGCATCGAAGCCGACGGTAAAGGTAGTCTTGTCAGCGGTGCTGCTGCCTGCGGCAGAGCCGTCCTGCTGCTTGCCGCCATTGCTGCCGCAGCCTGCTGCGAGTACGCTGATCATCATAGCACCTGCCATGAGCAGGGCAAATCTCTTCTTCATGATAGAAGTTCCTCCTAATTTGATCTTTTCCAAAAATTTAACGTAATGACGTATTAATATAGTATCACAGGAAGCAAATGCTGTCAACTTGAACAAAAATAATTCGCGTGAAAAATCCGTTTCGCATCAAACGGCAATCAGGTGGTCAAGACGCTGAAACGCCTGTATGAGCCGTATATCTGGGAACAATAAATGAGGTCTGAACCTGCAAGGGTTCAGACCTTTTTTGCGTCATTCGGTTTCGTACAGGGTTTGATAGAGCAGGGAGAACAGGCGGTCGCGGCGCTCTACTGCGCGTATGTCCGCTCCGTCCGAGTAGTCATAAAAGCCCCTGCGGGTCTTTACGCCGTATTCGTTCCGCTTATAGTGGTCGGCAAGCAGCTTCTGCGGCTGCTCTGTATTGCAGAGATCGCCGTTGAGGTACTCTGAGATGTGATAGAACGTGTCCAGCCCGCCGAAATCCGCGACCTCAAACGGACCGAAGGCGGCATAGCGGAAGCCCAGACCGTATTTCATCACCGCGTCGATGTCCTCGATGGAAGCCACGCCGTGTTCTGCCATGTCCATGCACTCGCGCAGGACGGCGAACTGGATGCGGTTGGCGATAAATCCGGGCACATCGCGGCGGCAGAGCACGGGCTTTTTGCCGATGGAGCGCGCGACCTCGAATACAAGCTGTGTGCTGTGCTCATCGGTCTGGTCGCAGCGGATGACCTCGATCAGCGGAATCAGATGGGCGGGATTGAACCAGTGCATTCCCAAAAAGCGGTTTCTGCCCCTGACCCGCGCGCTGATCTCGTTGATGGACAGACCGGAGGTATTTGTGGCGAGCACGCACCGGTCGGAGACAACATAGGAAACCCGCTCCCAGTATTCCTGCTTGGTTTCCAGATCCTCCACAATGGATTCAATCACGAGATCGCGGTCGGCAAGATCGCGCACCTCAGTGGTAAAGCGCAGCTGTTTCAGGAGCGTGTCCGCCTCCTCCTGCGTGCGCCTGCCCATTCGGACATCCGCGGTCAGGCTGACGCCGATGATACCGCGCGCCCGATCCATCGAACGCTCACTGCGCACGTGAAGGATGGTGTCATAGCCCTGCTCCAGAAAGATGAGCGCCATGCTCGCACTCATCGTGCCTGCACCTGCGATTCCGATTTTCATACAATCCCTCCTGCTGTCATCCGTTCGGTTCGTTTTACTCTGATTCCATTATACTATGTTCTTTTCCGACACACAAGATGGTTTTGCTCAGACGCGCGGAGGGAAATGGGAGGCAATGGTTCGCCGGAACATCGGATTGCCCGAAAGCTCCGGCACACCCAGCTGCTCGCAGATGACGGGAAACAGCTGCTCGAAGGAAGCGGAGGGATGACGGCAGATGACCTCCTCTGTACAGGATTGAATGTGCTGAAGCCGGTTAATCTGGCGCTGCAAAACCGTTTGCCACTCGTTTTCGGCATAAATCCGATCCCATGCCGGGCAGACGGCATGAATCCCGGACAGACTTTGAAGCCGCAGAAGCGTGCGGATGCTCTGCTCCGCGTTTTCATAAATCGGAACATCGTTTTCCGATGGAATGCAGTCTCCGGTGAATAAAATCCCGCGCTCCAGCCAGAGATAGGACAGGGAGGCTTGGGAATGCCCCGGAGTTTCCAGCACGCGCAGGGTGAGATCAGCATCCAGACAGAGTGTATCCCCGTCGGAAAGCGTGCCGTCCGGCGTGACGGAATCGCTGACGAGCTGATAAAAGTTGGGAATCGGGCGGGCGCGGAACTGCGCGTCGATGTCCTCGATCCACGGCTGCTCTCCGGCGGAGGAATAGACGGAACAGCCGGTCAGCTGCTTGAGCCGGTATGCGGCGCCGATATGATCCGGGTGGGCATGAGTGAGGAAAACGCCGCGCAGATCACCGGCGGCATAGCCGAGCTGCACGATGTAATCCAGAATGACGGCTTCCGCGCCGCGGACACCGGTGTCGATGAGATAACAGCTCTCTCCCTCCAACAGATAGAAAAATACCGAGCGGCGGACGTTGGGGGCGGCGTAAAACGAAAGCTCCAGCTGATGA
>JAEDEU010000045.1 GCA_016293155.1 Clostridiaceae bacterium
ATGCTAGAAAGAAGGAGAACAATGAAAACAGCATTAACAATCGCCGGAAGTGATTCCAGCGGAGGCGCCGGCATTCAGGCTGATATCAAAACCATGATTGCCAACGGCGTGTATGCCATGAGTGCGATTACCGCGCTGACGGCGCAGAATACCACCGGCGTAACGGGCATTATGGAGGTCGCTCCGGACTTCCTCGGCGAGCAGTTGGACGCAGTCTTTACGGATATCTATCCGGATGCGGTCAAGATCGGTATGGTATCCGGCACGGCGCTGATTACCAAAATCGCGGAAAAGCTCCGGCAGTACGGGGCAAAGAACATTGTCGTCGATCCGGTCATGGTGGCGACCAGCGGCGCAAAGCTCATCAGCGATGACGCGATTGCCGCGCTCAAGGAGCAGCTGCTGCCCATGGCGTGTGTGCTTACGCCGAACATTCCGGAGGCAGAGGTGCTGTCCGGCATGGCGGTGAAAACCGAGGAGGACATGATTGCCGCGGCAAAGAGCATCAGCGAGACCTACGGCTGCGCCGTGCTCTGCAAGGGCGGCCATCAGCTGAATGACGCGAATGATCTGCTGTACCGCGACGGCTCGTACAAGTGGTTTTATGGCAAGCGCATCGACAACCCGAACACCCACGGCACCGGCTGTACGCTGTCCAGTGCCATTGCCTCCAATCTGGCAAAGGGCTTTGATTTGGATACGTCTGTCGAGCGCGCAAAGGCGTATATCTCCGGCGCACTGGCGGCAATGCTGGATCTCGGCGCAGGCAGCGGCCCGATGAACCACGGCTTTGCGCTGAACGGAACCTATGCGGAGGAGATGGAATAATGGAAAAGCGTACTTCGATTTTTGAAAACGGTCTGATCTGGTTCGGCGCGGGCGTGTCGATTGCAGAAATTCTGACCGGTACCTATCTGGCACCGCTCGGCTTCCAGACCGGACTGACCGCGATTATTGTCGGTCACATCATCGGCTGCCTGATGCTGTTCCTTGCGGGCGTGATCGGCGGCAAGGTGCGCCGCAGCGCGATGGAAACCGTCAAAATGAGCTTCGGTCAGAAGGGCAGCCTGCTGTTCTCCGTGCTCAATGTGCTCCAGCTGGTCGGCTGGACCGCCATCATGATCTATGACGGCGCACTGGCGGCGGACGGCGTGATCGGCACCGGCAGATGGATCTGGTGTCTGGTCATCGGCGCGCTGATCGTGCTGTGGATTGTGATCGGCATCACCAATCTCGGCAAGGTCAATGTAGTTGCAATGACCGCGCTGTTCATCCTGACCATTATCCTGAGCAAGGTGATTTTCTTTGACAGCGGCGCGGTCGGCATGGCTCCGGACGACAGCATGACCTTCGGCGCAGCGGTTGAGCTGTCCGTGGCAATGCCGCTTTCGTGGCTGCCGCTCATCAGCGACTACACCAGAGAGGCAAAGGAGCCGATCAAGGCAACCGCCGTCAGCGCCGTTGTCTATGGTCTGGTCAGCTGCTGGATGTACATTATCGGCATGGGTGCGGCGATCTATACCGGCGAGTATGACATCGCGCAGATCATGGTCAAGGCAGGTCTGGGCATCGTCGGACTGCTGATTATCGTATTCTCGACCGTCACCACCACCTTCCTCGATGCGTACTCCGCAGGCGTTTCCAGCGAGTCCATCGTGGCAAAGCTGAACGGAAAGCACGTGGCAATTGCCGTCACCGTGATCGGTACGATCGCGGCAATCGTGTATCCGATGGACAACATCACAAACTTCCTGTATCTGATCGGCTCGGTCTTTGCACCGATGATTGCCATTCAGATTGCGGATTTCTTCCTGATTCGGCGCGACAACAGCGCGCACGGCGTGTTCCTGCCGAATCTGATCGTCTGGGTCATCGGCTTTGTCGCCTATCGCTGGCTGATGACGGTGGATATTCCGGTCGGCAACACCCTTCCGGATATGCTCATCACTATCCTCCTGTGCCTGATTGTCAGCAAGGTATGGAAGCCGGAGGCAAAAAAATAATCTGTCTCACAGCGGTACAGCCGGTTTGGCTGTACCGTTTTTTTGTCACAGATTGTTCAAAGTATGTTCACGCCTGCGCAGGGGGAAGGGGGCTTGACAGGAGGAAGAATGTGGAGTATAATTACTAACAGTGTTAGGGAAATGGGGTGGCGGAATGGATTACCGGGAGCTGGCGCAGGAGCTGGTACAGATGCGTGCGGATATGCAGCAGCTTCAGTTTAACCGCGAGATCAGCAAAAGCATCAAGGGAGAGGCATTTGTGCTGTACTATCTGATGCAGCACGAGCGCACGGCATATCCGAAGGTGCTGAGTCAGCAGATGCACGTCAGCACGGCGCGGATTGCTACCATTCTGAACCATCTGGAGAGCAAGCAGCTGATTGTCCGCATGACCGATCCGGCGGACAGCCGGCAGGTGATCGTTACCCTGACCGATACGGGCGCGGAGGAGATCCGGCGTCAGCGCGAGAAGATGCTGGGACTCGTTGTGCACATGCTGGAGCTGCTCGGCGAGGAGGATGCGCAGGCGTATGTCCGCATTCAGAAAAAAATCCTGCATATGTTTCTGACACAGCAGGAAACCTGACCGTTTTCGGACGGTATTTTCTTTTAAACAAATAACTAACCCTGTTAGATAAATGGAGGAATTACTTTGAAAAGCAACGAACAGTACTGGGAAATGGATGCAATCGACGCAGTCACCGCAATCATCCAGCGCACCGCGGGCATTACGGACGCGATGGGACGGCGCACCCCGATTATGGAAGTGATCGGAGAGATCGGCGCGGAGCAGTGGCTCAAGGTCTATGACCGGATGGAGGAAATCTTTGGCGCAGCACTGTGGGAGGGCATGAACTGCTACTGTCTGGGCGATCTGTGTGACCGCATTGAGGAGCTGCGGGCACAGCGCATGGCGGCAGCAGTTCCCGGCAGCGTCAGCGAATTTACCGCATATGCTGCCTGCTGAAACCAAACGAAATGACAACGGAAAAGGAGAATATTATGTTTACGAATTTTGTTGGAAATAAGCTCAAAACCCTCAGAACCTATGCAGGATATTCGCTGGAGCAGCTTGCGCATTATCTCGGCTGCGAGGCGGAGACGGTGGAACGCTGGGAGTGCGGCGCGGAGGAGCCTAAGCTGACACAGCTGGTGGTGCTCAGCAAGCTGTACGGCGTTTCCATGGACGATCTGTTCAGCGGCGTGCAGGCGGAGAGCCTGGTGGATGAGCAGGTGCGCGAGGAATACAAACATGAAATGTGGCTCAATGAGCTGAGCAGCAGGAGTGTAAAATGGTAAGCAAAAAGGACACAGACCGAATGCGGTTTGTGTCCTTTGCAATTATTGGGCTTCTTCTTCCAGCTCCTCCAGAATTTTGATATCCTGCTTGTCCTGCGGCTGGAAATTTGCGAACAGGTCGGGGCGGTCGCGCTTTGTCCGCTTGAGGCTCATCTTTCTGCGCCAGCGGTTGATGTTTGCGTGATGTCCGGAGAGCAGCACCTCCGGCACCGCCTGATCGTGCCAGACCGACGGCTTGGTGTACTGCGGATACTCAAGCAGACCGTTCCAGTGGCTTTCATCCTGAAAGCACACATCGTCGGAGAGCACGCCCGGCACCATGCGGCAGACCGCGTCCGCGACTGCCATCGCCGGAATCTCGCCGCCCGTGAGCACGAAATCGCCCATGGAAATCTCCTCATCCACGCAGGTGTCGATAAACCGCTGGTCAATGCCTTCATAGTGCCCGCAGACGATGATAAACCGTCCGCGCGCAAGCAGCTCGCGTGCCTTGTCCTGATTGAACGGTGCACCCTGCGCGCTCATCATGACCGTGTGGACGTGCTCACCCTGCGTCAGGTGCTCATGGCAGCGGAACAGCGGGTCCGCCTGCATGACCATGCCCTTGCCGCCGCCGTAGGGCGTGTCATCCACGCGGTTGTGTTTGTCCAGTGTAAAGTCGCGGATGTTTACCGGACGGATGGAAATCAGCTGCTTCTCCTGCGCGCGGCCGATGATGCTCTCGTGCATCACGCCGTCAATCAGCTCGGGAAACAGCGTCATGATGTCAATTTTCATCGGCAAGCAGCCCCTCAATTGTGCGCACGGTCACGCGTCCGCCGTCCACATCCGCATTCACAACAAAGGCGGAGGGGATCATGTGCGTGAGCTTGCCCTCGCGGATGATGTAGAGATCGCCCGCCGGACCGTCGTTGATCTCCTTGATGACGCCGATTTCGCGCTGCACGCGCTCGTCGTAGACCGGAAGCCCGATGACATCCTGCAAAAAGAATGCGCCGTCCTCCAGCTCCACATCGTCGCGGTTCATGTAGACGATCTGGTTTTTCATCGTCTCCGCCTGCTCGACCGTGTCCACGCCCTTGAGATGCACGAGCACATTGCCCTTGTGCACGCGCGCGGCAGTCAGCGTGACCGGGGTCTGATCTGCCAGATACAGCGTCTCAAACTCCGCCAGAAAGTCCGGAGAGTCGCACCACGGCTGAATCTTGAGATCGCCGCGGATGCCGTGGGTATTGACGATTTTACCGATTTCTAAAAACTGTTTTTTCATGCTAAACCTCTTGGAATAAGAAAAAAGAGCCGCGGGATACGCGGCTCTTTGACGTTCAATTAGGAGATTAATCGACGATTTCAACAGAAACCTTTTTGTTTTCACGGTTTCCTGCCGCCTTCATCAGAGTACGAATCTCCTTTGCAATGCGGCCATGGCGGCCAATTACCTTGCCCATATCGTCGGGAGCAACGCGCAGCTCAAAGACCGTTTCGCCGTCCTTTTCAACCTCGGTGACCGAAACTGCGTCCGGTTCACTGACAAGGTGTTTCGCAATGTAAGTCAATAGTTCCTTCATCTGACTAACCTCACCTCGAATTACAGGACGCCATTCTTCTTGAACAGTGCGCGAACGGTATCAGTCGGCTGTGCGCCGTTCTTGATCCACTGCTGTACGCGCTCTGCGTCAACCTTAACCTCTGCCGGATCGGTCAGCGGATTGTAGGTGCCGATCTCCTCGATGAAGCGGCCGTCACGCGGGTAACGGGAATCAGCGACAACGATACGGTAGAACGGAGCCTTCTTGGCACCCAGTCTGCGAAGTCTGATCTTTACCATGTTAGTTTCACCTCCTGTGATTGATTATATTGTAAATTTCCTTTACACGAAGTTAAAACGGGAAGCGGAAGCCGCCGCCGCCCATACCGCCGAGACCTGCAAACGGATTGCGCTTTTTCTTGCCGCGCTTTTGCATATTGGTCATCTGGCTGGTCATCTTCTGCATCATCTCAAAGCCCTTGAGCAGCTTGTTGATCTCCTCGATCTTGAGCCCGCAGCCCGCAGCGATACGCTTTTTGCGGCTGTAGTTGATGATGGAAGGATTTTCGCGCTCCTTCGGCGTCATCGAGAGGATGATGGCCTCGGTATGCGCCAGAGCCTTTTCGTCGATGGTCGCGCCCTGCAGCGCCTTGGAGTTCATGCCCGGGATCATGCCCAGAATCTCGTCCATCGAGCCCATGCCCTTGATCTGCTTGAGCTGGTCGAGGTAATCGGTCAGCGTCAGCTTGTTCGCACGCAGCTTCTTTTCCAGCTCGGCAGCCTGCTTGGCGTCGAACTGCTCCTGTGCACGCTCGATCATGGTGAGCATATCGCCCATGCCGAGGATGCGGGATGCCATGCGGTCGGGATGGAAGGCTTCGATATCGCCGAGCTTCTCGCCCGTGCCGGCAAACTTGATCGGCTTGCCGGTGACTGCCTTGGTGGACAGCGCCGCGCCGCCGCGTGCATCGCCGTCCATCTTCGCCATCAGGATGCCGGTGATGCCGAGCGCCTCGTCGAACGACTGCGCGACATTGACCGCGTCCTGACCGGTCATCGCATCGACAACCAGCATGATTTCGGACGGCTCGACCTCCGCCTTGATGTTCTTCAGCTCGTCCATCAGGGCTTCGTCGATATGAAGACGGCCTGCGGTATCCAGAAATACCAGATCATAACCGTTCTTTTTGGCATAATCCACGCCTGCCTTTGCGATCTCGACCGGGTCGCCCTGACCCATTTCAAAGACCGGGATATTCAGCTGTCCGCCGACCACCTTGAGCTGGTCGATCGCCGCCGGACGATATACGTCGCAGGCAACCAGAAGCGGACGCTTCTGCTGGCGTTTTTGGAACATTCCCGCGAGCTTTGCGCAGTTGGTCGTTTTGCCTGCGCCCTGCAAGCCGACCATCATGACGATTGTCGGGGGATTTGGGGAAATATTCAGCTTTGCGTTTGACCCGCCCATCAGAGCGGTCATTTCTTCGTTGACGATTTTAATGACCTGCTGTGCAGGGGTCAGGCTCTCTAAAATCTCCGCACCGGTCGCGCGTTCGGTAACCGTCTTAATAAAATCCTTGGTCACCTTGTAGTTGACGTCCGCCTCCAGCAATGCGAGACGAATTTCGCGCATTGCGGATTTTACATCGGCTTCGGTCAGTGTGCCGCGGCTGCGGAGCTTTTTAAAGGCAGAAGTGATTTTGTTGGAAAGACCTTCAAATGCCATGGGAAACTCCTTCGTCCGATAATTGTTTCAGTCGTTCTGAGATGCGCTGCGTGAGCTGCGCAATCTCCGGATTCCGGCAGCGGGTTTGATTGATAAAGCGAATTTCACCGACCATATCTGCGATCTCGTCCAGCTGGCTCTGCAAGCCGCCATAGCGTGCCGCAAGCCCCAGACGCTGCTCCATATTGACCAGACTGTGCTCCGCCCGGACGATGGAATCGCGCACGCCCTGCCGCGTGATCCCGACGTGCTCGGAGATTTCCGCGAGGGAAAGATCGTTGTTGTAATACAGATCAAACAGCTCTTTCTGTTTGTCGGTCAGAATATCACCGTAAAAGTCGAACAGCATACACATTTCAAACGGCTCGTTTTTCATGTGTGCCTCCTTTCCGGCAATCTGTAAAGTGAATGTGCTTTACAACGCTCTATGATTTTATCGCATCCGCCTTGGTTTGTCAAGTGAATTTTGCTCTTTGGGAGCACTTTTTTTTGCACAATTTTTGCGTTCATCTACAGCTTTTTTTGTATTTTTCTGCCGCATCGGGTAGCCGAACAGCGGTCGGAGCAGCGCTCGGATCAGCTCCAGCAGCAGATGTCCCAGCCGTTTGAGCAGAGGGAGCAGAAATTCTGCCGAAATCAGCAGCAGACAGAACAGCATCGCGCCGAATACATTTAAAATGATGTCGTCGATGTCACACGAGCCGAGACCGGTTTTATACTGCGTCAGCTCGATTGAGCCGCTGATGAACAATGCCGTGAAAAATGTGGTGGGAAATGCGAGCTTTTTGCGCAGAAGTGGTATAAAAATACCCAGCGGGGCAAAAACAAGAATGTTGCCGCCGATGTTGCGCACCGCATTCCACACGCCTGCGCGCCCGGAAAGATACATGCGTATGGTGGCAAACGGAGTCAGATTTACGCCTGCCACCCAGAGCTCATCCTCGTCCTTCAGAATGGAGAGGATGGTTTCAAATGGGAATTTGAACAGCACAACCTTATGTAAAAGAAAAATGTACAGGACGAAGACAGACCAGAGAACCAGATCAGAGGCTGCGCTGCGTTTGAATTTCATGCGGGAAAAGCTCCTTTCAAAAAGCGGTGCATAGAACGATGCCGCGTGGATTTCGGACTGCACCGTGTTTCTATCATATCAAAACATACAGCCGGATACAAGGAGAAAAGCGTGTTTCCATGAGAAAACCGACTGGACGCGGACAGGCAATTGCTTTATAATAGGATTCACACACTGCCATTATGGGAGAATTAGCTTATGAATCAATTCAAACAAATCAGGCTGGCAGACGGTGTCCGCCTGAATTATATTTCGACCGAACGGTTCCGCACCTCGGCAATCAGCGTGGCATTCGTGCTGCCGCTGGCGGAGGCGGACCGGGCCCGCGCGGCGCTGGCGCCGTTTGTGCTGCGCCGCGGCTGTGAGGGTGTGCCGGATATGACTGCGGTTTCCGGAAAGCTGTCCGAACTGTACGGCGCGCGCATGGAGGCGTTTGTGCGCAAGCGCGGCGAGGTGCTGCTCACCGGACTGATCTCGGACGTCATTGACGAGCGCTTTGCCGGGGACGGCGAGCCGCTGACCCGTCAGACGGTGGAGCTGATGTGCCGGATGCTGCTGCATCCGGTCACGGAGAACGGCGCATTTTTGCAAAAATATGTCGAAAGTGAAAAAAATAACATGGTTCAGCGCATTCAGGCGCGGAAGAACGACAAACGCGCCTGGGCGGTGCGCCGGATGTTTGAGCTGATGTGCGCGGAGGAGGCATACGGTCTGAGTGAGTACGGAGAGATCGAAGCTGTGCAGGCGGTGGAGCCGTCCGACCTCTATGCGTATTATCAGTGGATGCTGGCACACGCCGGAATGGAAATTTTCTACTGCGGCTCGCTGAAGGAGGATCAGCTGCGCGAGGTGTTCGGCGCGCTGACGGAGCAGCTGCCGCAGGGAGACCGCATCCGCACCGTACACAGCGAGATTCGCCGCAGAGCGGACGAGGTGCGCACGGTCATCGAAGAGGAACCCGTGACGCAGGGCAAGCTCACCATCGGTCTGCGCACCGGCATCACCGCGCAGGACGAGCTGTATCCGGCGATGGTGCTGTTCAACGCCTGCTTCGGCGGCTCGACGGCATCGCGGCTGTTCCTCGGCGTGCGTGAAACGCTCAGCCTGTGCTACTATGCCTCCAGTCAGACCGACAAGACCAAGGGCGTGATGTCGGTCAGCTCGGGCATCGAGAATGCAAATTATGAGCGCGCACGCGACGAGATCCTGCGCGAATTAAAGGATATGCAGGACGGCGGCATCACGGAGCAGGAGCTGGAAACCGCGCGCCGCTCGGTGCTCAGCTCCCTGCGCAGTATGCAGGATTCTCCGCTGTCCATGGAGCAGTTTTATCAGACGCAGGCGGTCGGCGGCGCACCGGGCGGTCTGGATGAGCTGACTGCGCGCATTGAGCGCACCACACGGGAGCAGGTGACCCTCGCGGCACAGTCTGCAAGCGTGGATACCATTTACTTTTTAAAGGGAGGCGCGGCACATGACTGAAATTAGAACCATTGAGGCGCCGCAGCTGCACGATACCATGTATACCGCACAGCTGGAAAACGGTCTGACGCTGTTTTATCTGCCGCGGGAAAATCTTTCCAAGACCTTTGCGGTGTTTGCGACCAACTTCGGCTCGGTGGATTCCTGCTTTACGGTGGACGGCGTGCGCCACCACACCACGGCGGGCATCGCACACTTTCTGGAGCACAAGATGTTCGAGGAGGAGGACGGCAATGCGCTGCAAAAGTTCACCCGCACCGGCGCACAGCCCAATGCATTTACCAGCCATACCATGACGGCGTATCACTTTACGTGCACCGACCGGTTTGAGGAAAATCTCAATACCCTGCTGCGTTTCGTCTCCACGCCGTATTTCACGGACGAGAACGTGGAGAAGGAAAAGGGAATCATCGGTCAGGAGATCGGGATGCTGGACGACACGCCGGGCTGGCAGGCATATGTCGGCATTTTGCAGGGGCTGTATGCCAACCATACTGTGCGCGTTTCCATCGCCGGAAGCGTGCAGTCCATCTCGGTAATCGACCCCGCAACGCTGTATCTCTGCCATAAGGCGTTTTACAGTCCGTCCAATATGGTGCTGACCGTTTGCGGTACGTGTGATTTCGAGCAGGTGATTCGCACGGCGGAGCGCATTCTGCCGAAGGAGAGCACCCGCATTGCGTCGCGCGAATATGGGGAGGAAACCCGCTTTGCCGCGCAGGACGAAATGGTGCGCGAGATGGCGGTTTCTCAGCCGCTGTTCATGGCGGGCTGGAAGGACCTTCCGGTCGGCGCGGACGAGAGTATGCTGCACCGGCGCGTGGCGGGTGAGCTTGCGGCACAATGCCTGTGCGGAGAATCCTCACCGCTGTATGCAAGATTATATGCGGCGGGGCTGATTAACCGCACACTTTCTGCGGATTACTTTCTCTTTCCGGAGGGCGCGTGTATGCTGATTGACGGGGAAAGCCGCGATCCGCAGGCGGTGCGCGCCGCAATTCAGGAGGAAATCGGACGCATTGCGCGCGAGGGCGTGGAGGAAACGCTGTTTGAGCGCGTCAAGCGCGCGACCTATGGCTCGATTGTGCGCCGCAGTGATGACCCGTCCGAGGCGGGCAGATTGCAGACCGAAGCGTTTTTCAGCGGCGGCACGCTGTTTGACTATGCACGGCTTTGCCGTGAGATGACATCGGACGAAATTGTCCGGCTGCTCGGTCGCTATACCGATCCGCGCGTTTCCTCGATTGCGGTCATCCGGCCGCAGGGAAAGTGAGGAGGACGGCATGGAAAACATCGTTTCCTTTCCCGGTTTGGGTCTGGAATTTCATTTAAACCGCGTTGCGTTCAGCGTTGCGGGCAAGCCGATCTACTGGTACGGCATTATCATTGCATTTGGCTTTATTCTGGGCTATCTGTATGCGACCAGAAAGGCAGCGCGCTGCGGCATCCGGTCGGATGATCTGAGTGATATGCTGTTTCTTGCCCTGCCGATCTGCATCGTGTGCGCGAGACTGTACTATGTCATTTTCCGCTGGCAGGACTATGCGGGCAATCCGGCGGAGATCATTGCGGTCTGGCACGGCGGTCTGGCGATTTACGGCGGCATCATCGGCGGTGCAGTCACGGTATTCGTGTTCTGCCGGATCAAAAAGCTCCGCGTGACGGATATGCTGGATACGGCGTGTCTCGGTCTGATGCTCGGGCAGAGCATCGGACGCTGGGGCAATTTTATGAACTGCGAGGCATTCGGCAGCGACACCACCGCGCCGTGGCGCATGTGCATCGGCACGCCGCTCAGCGAGGCCGCCGCAGTCGGTGTACATCCGACCTTCTTTTATGAATCCGCGTGGAATCTCATCGGCTTCACGCTCATCCATTTTTATACCAGAAAGCGCAAATATCACGGGCAGGTTGTGCTCTGCTATCTGGCATGGTACGGTCTGGGGCGGTTCTTCATCGAGGGACTGCGCACGGACAGCCTGTATCTGTTCGGCACAGGTCTGCGTGTGTCGCAGGTGGTCGCGGGTGTGACCTTCCTTGCGGCGGCGGCAGTGCTGCTTGTAAATCGTGTTCACCCCGTTTTGAAGCGGGCGGAATAAGTTGCTTATTATAAAAAACATAACATACAACGGAGGACAAAAACATGAGTGCAATTCGTATGGACGGTAAGATGGTATCCGCAAAGGTGCGCGGCAGCATCCTCGCTGAGGTAGAGGCGCTGAAGGCGCAGGGCGTTCGTCCGGGTCTGGCGGTGATTCTGGTCGGTGACGATCCGGCATCCAAGGTTTATGTGCGCAACAAGGAGCGTGCCTGCGAGGAGTGCGGTATTTATTCCGAAAAGTACGCGCTTCCGGCGGAGACCACGCAGGAGGAGGTACTTGCGCTGATCGACAAGCTGAACAAGGACCCGAACATCAGCGGCATTCTGTGCCAGATGCCGGTGCCGAAGCACATCGACGCGGACGCAATCATTGATGCAATCGACGTGACCAAGGATGTGGACGCATTCCATCCGGTCAACGTGGGCAAGATCATGATCGGTGACTTTGACTTTCTGCCGTGCACCCCGGCGGGCGTAATGGAGCTGCTCGACGAGTACGGCATCGACCCGAAGGGCAAGGAGTGCGTGGTCATCGGTCGCTCCAACATCGTCGGCAAGCCGCAGGCAATGCTGCTGCTGCACCGCCACGGCACCGTGACCATCTGCCACTCGCGCACCGCGAACCTCAAGGAGGTCTGCGCGCGTGCGGACATTCTGGTTGCGGCAGTCGGCAAGGCGAAGTTCGTGACTGCGGACATGGTCAAGGAGGGCGCAGCGGTCATCGACGTGGGCATGAACCGCGACGAGAACGGCAAGCTGTGCGGCGATGTATGCTTCGATGAGGTCAACGAGAAGGCAGGCTACCTGACTCCGGTACCGGGCGGCGTCGGCCCGATGACCATCACCATGCTGATGAAGAATACCCTGAAGGCGGCAAAGCTCCAGCACGGGATTGCGGACTGAATGTTAGGGCAACCGTTATTTGATAACAGAATATTCAGCTTGTCGAAAAACCGATTTGAAAAGAGAAATTGCTGATAGAAGCCCTCTCAGTCACGGCATATGCCGTGCCAGCTCTCCCAGAGGGAGAGCCAAGTATTGTAATCTTTTTATCGGAATATGCCCGTTTTAACACCATATTAACGATAATTGCGCACCAATCTTGCCTCTCCCTTTGGGAGAGGTGGATTCAGCCGAAGGCTGAAGACGGAGAGGGTGCCGATACGGCTTCTCTTTTCTTGCCACTTTCTCGACAGTCTCATTGTTAGAAGGTTTGTAATCAATACTTCGCGTTATTTTCTCAAATTTCCACTTGACAGATTCCCCAACTTATGTTATCTTATGAAAAGCCGCATT
>JAEDEU010000201.1 GCA_016293155.1 Clostridiaceae bacterium
CAGAGCGGCAACAAGACGGCAACCCTGAGCGTCCCGATCACGGAGAAGCGCAACGGACAGAAATACCGCTGTGTTGTGACGGATGTAAGCGGAAATTCTGTTACGTCTGACACAGCGGCGATTGTTGTGAAGTGAATCCTTTGATACAATAATCATGAAATAACACAATAACAGACATCGAGGGCATGGATGGCAAAAGTGGCTGTCCATGCCCTTGTGTTTGTTCCGCGCCGTTTGTGCTGTGGATTGCAGACCGGAGTTATCCACAGATGCGCAAGAAAATGCTTTTTGCACCTCAGTCAGCATTTTGCTATATTGCCCACAGGGACAGGAAAGGATGCGCAAGAATCCGAAAGTTTGTTCGAATATGGAGAAAGTGAGATTGTGCACTATGCGAATCCGCAGTGTGTGTACTATGATGAAATCAGTACCAGTCATTCAACAGAAATGAATCTCAAGGAGGAACAAATATGATTGATTCGATTCGAAAGACCTGCACTGCGGGTACTGTAACAGAGTTTACCCTGTCTGCGTCCGCTGTGGCGTGCCGCGTTAAAAATTTTTCCGACGGCGCGGTGCTGGTGTGCACTGGAAATGAATGGGATGAGAATCACAATATCCGCATCAACAGTAATATGTACGAGGATATCCGTGCGAATTCCGAACCGGGCGGCGGTCCGAGACACGCATTTTGCAAGGTGCTGATCCAGGCAGAGACTACGGGTATCGTGGAGGTGATCCGTCATGGCTGATGTATTTGGTATGGGCGCGCTTTCTGCGGTGTCCGGCGCAGCGGTGACGGATGCCGTGGCGGCGTATCTGGTTGAGCATCCGGTGACCTCCGGAGCGACTGAGACCGAGCGCACACAGATCGAGCAGAACACGGCACAGCTTTCCGCGGTGTCGGAGGAGCTGGAGGCACTCAGCAGTCAGAACTGGCTGGATGACCTCAAGGCAAAGTTGACCGGCAGTGTGGTTCGTGAGGACCTTTCGCTTGCATCCGCGAAATATGGGTACAGCACGACCAAGGTGGTTTTGATCGACACGTATCCGATTGATGCCGCTGTGCGCAGAATCGACAGCCTCACCGTCCGCCTGGGCGGAGACGCGGCGGCATGGCTCGGCATCGGGCACTTCGATGAAGCAGGGCAGTTCCTCGTGACCGAGTACACGGAGGTGACCGGCACGGGAGCAGATGAGGAACAGACCGTCCGAGTCGGCTTTACGCCGGTTCCGGAGGTGGACAATCATCTGTGTATCCTGCTTCGCCGCGGAGGATTCCGCTTCCGCACGAGCAGCCGCGTGAGCGATTACGCAACAGCACAGGTCACCGGTGTGGGCGATCTGGCGCAGGCGATTGTTCCGGAATATGTGACGGGCAACGGCATCGTGTTTGCCTATCTGGCAGAGGCTTACAAGGTGGTGGACGGTGATCTGGCGGTCGCGAAGGCGAAGCCCGCAAACAAGCTGTATGTCGCGGCGGACGGCACCGCACAGTATACCTCCATTCAGGATGCGATTAACGTCGCAAAGCAGCTGGATGGACCGGACAATCAGGTCACAATCTACGTCGCCAAGGGCGTATACGACCGCTTTGACCTGTACAAGGGCACGCATTATATCGACATCATCGGTGAGGGACGTGAGCTGGTCACGGTCAAAAGCACGGCAGGCGTGTACAGCGCTCCGGCGGCGTGTCTGGCGACCAACGGCATCATTCGGGGCATCACCTTCCTCGCAACGCATGACGATATCACCGAGCTTCCGGAGGGCGATATGGGCAGCTATGCCGTCCATGCCGACTACTGGACGTTTGTGGAAGGGCGCAAATTCGTCTTTGAGGACTGCGACTTTATCAGTTATCAGACAGCTGCGTTCGGCTGCGGACTGTGGAATAATGAGACGCTTGTCCTGCGCGGCTGCAATTTTTACAGCTACTGCGACCCCGCATGGAACACGAGCGAGAGCAATGCCTACCCTGCGCTGACCATCCATGGCGCGGTGCAGGAGGAGAACGATACCCACCATGTCATCGTCGAAAACTGCAAGGCGTGGTCGCAGGACTGCGAGAATGCGGTGAGCATCTACCGCTATCGCAGCGATACCACCATGGATATCGAAATCCGCAATTCCCAGTTTTACAGCGGCACAGGCGGCATGAGCTGCCGTGTGGATACGCAGTATCTCACCCCGCTGAGCGCCGGCAATAACATTCCATCGCTCAATTACAGCGCAGAATAATTCGCCGAGCACCAAGCTCTTC
>JAEDEU010000046.1 GCA_016293155.1 Clostridiaceae bacterium
CGGACTGTATGCAGGAGATCGAACGCATTCTCCGCGCGCTTCAGGCCGTTCTGGACGCAGAGGAAGCAGGCAGACCATAAAAGGAGACAAGATTATGCTGACAAGCAAACAGAGAGCGCAGCTGCGCGCAATGGCAAACCCGCTGGAGGATGTTGTCCTCATCGGCAAGGAGGGTCTGACCGACGCGGTCATCGCGCAGGTCGAGGAAGTGCTGGAAAAGCGCGAGCTGATTAAGATCAAGCTGCTGGAGACCTCGTTCCTCACGCCGAAAACCGTACAGCAGGCGCTGTGCGAGGAGCTGGACGCGGAGCCGGTACAGTGCATCGGCACCAAGGTGGTCATCTACCGTCAGGCGCGCAATCCGAAAAACCGCAAGATCGAGCTGGGACGCGCATGACGCGGATCGGCATACTGGGCGGCACCTATAATCCGCCGCACATCGGGCATATGCACGCGGCGCAGTGCGCCCGTAAGGCGCTGAAGCTGGACAGGCTGTTGCTCATTCCGGCGGGCATTCCGCCGCACAAGCAGCTGCCCGAAGGCTCTGCGACCACGGAGCAGCGCATTGCAATGACACGGCTCGCTGCACGCGATGTGCCGGGCGCCGAGGTGCTCACCATCGAGGCGGAGCGCGCGGGCGCGAGCTATACCGTGGACACGCTGAGTCAGCTGACGGCGCAGCATCCGGACGCGAAGTTTTTCCTCATCATGGGGACGGACATGCTGCTGAGCTTTGATCGCTGGCGGCAGCCGGAGCGCATTGCGGCGATGTGCACGCTGGCGGTGGTCGCCCGCTCCGAGCGCGACCGCGCCGCCATCGCAGAAAAGGCATGGCAGCTCGGCAAGACCATGGACGCACAGATTGAAATCATAGACTGCGAGGCGCTGCCGATGTCCTCCACGGAGATCCGTGCATCCGAGGAAAACTGCCGGCGGATGACCGCACCGCAGGTGTTTGATTATATTAAAGAGAAAAAGCTGTACTTTCAGGGCGTGCCGCAGTGCTGACACACCCATCACGACGCAGGGAGGTTAAGATTATGTTGTATACCGATGAACAGCGCGAACACATTCTCGCCCGACTGAGCGGTTATCGCCTCAAGCATACGCTGGGCTGCGAGAAGGCAGCGCGCAAGCTTGCGAAAAAATACGGTGCAGACCCGGAAAAGTGTGCATTTGCTGCAATTCTGCACGACATTACGAAGCAATTTTCTCGTGAGGAACAGTTGAACTTGTGCACACAATACGGTATAATACCCAATAGTGTAGAGCAGGTGGAGTGGAAAATGCTCCACGGAAAGACCGCCGCCGCGATTGCACGCGCGGAATACGGCGCGCCGGAGGATGTCTGCGATGCGATTGCGTGCCATACCACCGGACGGGCAGACATGACGCTGATCGACAAGATCATCTATCTGGCGGACTACATAGAGGAAACCAGAGACTTTGAAGGCGTTAAGACCGCGCGCAAGCTGGCAAACTCCGATCTGGACAAGGCGCTGATGTACTGCTTTGATTCCTCTCTGCGCGATCTGCTGCACCGCAAAAAGCTCATTCATCTGGATACCATTGCCGCACGCAACAGCGTGATTGAAGCCCTGCAGCAGCTCAAGTGAGCGCGATTTATCCATTTTACGACAAGGAGTCAAGACTATGGCTGAAGCAATTACCAAATATGTAAAGGTTGCCGCCGACTGCATGGACAACAAGAAGGCACGCGACATTCGCGTGCTCAAGGTTGCCGAAATCACCACCCTTGCGGAGTATTTTGTCATCTGCACGGCAAACTCTACCACGCAGGTCAAGGCAATCTCCAACGAGATCGAATTTAAGCTCAAGACCGAGCACGACGTCGTTCCGCACCACATTGAGGGACATGATTCCGCGAGCTGGATCCTGCTGGACTACGGCTTTATGCTGGTTCATGTGTTCCTTGAGGAGGCGCGCGATTTCTACGGCCTGGAAAAGCTGTGGAAGGACGCCATTCCGGTCGAGGTCGAAGAGCTGTAATCAAATAGAAAATTATAAAACAGGGGGCACCACCTTTGGAAAAATACGATTTTAAACGCATTGAGAAAAAATGGCAGGATGTCTGGGAGGAAAAGCAGGCATTTGCCGCAGGCACCGACTACACCAAGCCGAAGTTTTACGCGCTGGTTGAGTTCCCGTATCCGTCCGGCGCAGGTCTGCACGTAGGACATCCGCGTTCCTACACCGCGCTGGATATCATCGCCCGCAAGCGCAGAATGCAGGGCTACAACGTCCTGTATCCGATGGGCTGGGACGCATTCGGTCTGCCGACCGAGAACTTTGCCATCAAGAACCACGTGCATCCGCGCGAGGTCACCAAGCAGAATGTCGCACGCTTCAAGAGCCAGCTCAAGAGCCTGGGTCTGTCCTTCGACTGGAACCGTGAGATCAACACCACCGATCCGGCTTACTTCAAGTGGACCCAGTGGATCTTCTTACAGCTGTTCAAGAAGGGTCTGGCATACAAGAAGGAAATGGCAGTCAACTGGTGCACGAGCTGTAAGTGCGTGCTGGCAAACGAGGAGGTTGTCAACGGCGTATGTGAGCGCTGCGGCAGCGAGGTCGTCCGCCGCAACAAGAGCCAGTGGATGCTCAAGATCACCGAGTATGCCGAGCGCCTGATCGACGATCTGGATCAGGTCGATTACATCGAGCGCGTCAAGGCACAGCAGAAGCACTGGATCGGCCGCTCGACCGGCGCAGAGGTGGACTTTACCACCACCGAGGGCGATACGCTGACCATTTACACCACCCGTCCGGATACCCTGTTCGGCGCTACCTACATGGTTATCTCCCCGGAGCACCCGATGATTGAAAAGTGGGCGGACAAGCTCGCAAACATCGACGCAGTCCGCGCCTACCGCGAGGAGGCTGCACGCAAGTCCGACTTCGAGCGCACCGAGCTGGTCAAGGACAAGACCGGCGTCAAGCTGGACGGCGTCCGCGCAATCAATCCGGTCAACAACACCGAGATCCCGATCTTCGTTTCCGACTACGTCCTGATGAGCTACGGCACCGGCGCCATCATGGCAGTACCGGCACACGATGACCGCGACTGGGATTTTGCAAAGAAGTTCGACCTGCCGATCATCGAGGTCGTCAAGGGCGGCAACGTACAGGAGGCAGCCTTCACGGACTGCGCAACCGGCGTTATGGTCAACTCCGGCTTCATGGACGGCATGAGCGTCGAGGAGGCAAAGAAGGCAATCGTCGCATTCCTGACCGAAAAGGGCGTAGGTCATCAGAAGGTCAACTACAAGCTGCGCGACTGGGTATTCTCCCGTCAGCGCTACTGGGGCGAGCCGATTCCGCTGGTCAAGTGCGAAAAGTGCGGCTGGGTTCCGCTGCCGGAGGATCAGCTCCCGCTGGAGCTGCCGGATGTCGAGTCCTACGAGCCGACCGAGAACGGCGAATCCCCGCTGGCAAAGATGACCGACTGGGTCAATACCACCTGTCCGTGCTGCGGCGGCCCTGCTCAGCGCGAGACCGATACCATGCCGCAGTGGGCAGGCTCCTCCTGGTACTTCCTGCGCTACATGGACCCGCACAACAACGATGCACTCGCTTCCAAGGAAGCACTGGAATACTGGGGTCAGGTGGACTGGTACAACGGCGGCATGGAGCACACCACCCTGCACGTGCTGTACTCCCGCTTCTGGCATAAGTTCCTGTACGATATCGGCGTGGTTCCGTACGCTGAGCCGTACAAGAAGCGCACCAGCCACGGCATGATTCTGGGTCTGAACCCGCACAGCTTCGTCAACCTGTCGTCGGACGAGCAGAAGCCTCTGGTCGCACAGTACGGCAGCGAGCAGGAAGCACAGAAGGCTCTGGTCGCACAGTACGGCGAGATGGCAAACCATCCGGTCGTCAAGATGTCCAAGTCTCTGGGCAACGTCATCAATCCGGACGAGACCATCGACGAGTACGGCGCGGACACCATGCGCCTGTATGAGATGTTCATCGGCGACTTTGAGAAGGCTGCTGCATGGTCTCAGAAGGCAATCAAGGGCTGCAAGCGCTTCCTTGACCGCATCTGGGCACTGGCGGAAAAGATTGAGGACGGCGACGCGTTCAGCGCGAAGAATGAGGTTGCCATGCACCGCACCATCAAGAAGGTCACCGAGGACATTGAGGGTCTGAAGATGAACACGGCAATTGCGGCGATGATGACCCTGCTCAACACCCTGTATGACAACGGCTGCAACAAGGCGGAGTACAAGGCGCTGCTGAACATGCTCAACCCGTTCGCTCCGCACATCACCGAGGAGCTGTGGCAGATGATGGGCGAGACCGATCTGCTCAGCCTGCACGCTTGGCCGGAGTACGAGGAGGCAAAGACCGTCGAGTCCACCATCGAGCTGCCGGTACAGATCAACGGCAAGGTCAAGAGCATCGTCGCTCTGCCGATGGACTGCCCGAAGGAGCAGGCGCTGGAGATCGCTATGGCGGACGCAAAGGTCATCGCGGCAATCGGCGATAAGAAGGTCTTTAAGCAGATTGTCGTCCCGAACAAGATCATCAATCTGGTCGTTAAGTAAACTCGCTTGACTGTATGCCGGAAAAAACGCAGTTTTTCTGCAAAAGTAAAAAAATATGCTTGACACCGGCATACAGAAAAGATATAATATTCCTACACGGCAATTTTGCTGTAGGTCCTTAAAAGCGTAACTGATACGCGCGGAGGGAGGGAAAACAATGTCGGAAGTCCGCATCAAGGAAAACGAATCTCTGGACAGCGCACTGAGAAGATTTAAGAGATCGTGCGCAAAGGCGGGTGTGCTTTCCGAGCTCCGCAAGCGCGAGCATTATGAGAGCCCGAGCGTTAAGCGCCGCAAGAAGTCGGAGGCTGCACGCGCAAAGAGAAAAAAGTATTGATTTGATTCCGAATCGACGCCGAAGTGAGTCCGCTCACTTCGGCGTTTTCTCAATTTTGCAGGAATAAGGCGCGGCAGAGTGCGCATACTATTGTCGGACAAGACGAGGAGCACAAACAGAGGCGCACAATGGCGTGCGCCGCACTGCGGCAGAAGAAAGAAACCAAACGATCTCCTGCAGGAAGCCGCCGCAGACGAAAACGCCGCATTCCGGATGGACGGAGCGCGGCGTTTTCCGATTTACAGGGGACGCAGAATGTGGTATGATAGCAGTAACAATAAGGGAGGGATCGTTATGAGCAAACTGGATCGGTTTTTCCGCGACATGGCGTTTTTGTGCATGGGTATTATCATTGGATTTCTGTGTGCGCCGGTGCGCAAGGGCATCAATATCACGATTGCCAGCAACAATACCGGCAGGGACGCGCTCCGGCTCGCAGGACTGGAGGACGCGGAGAACGACGAGGCGGATGCGGACTTTGAGTATGACGATGAGGACGATCTCCCGCCCGCGGAAATTACAGTGGAATAACCGGTGAAAGCGCCCGTCCGGCAGGATGCGGCGTTTTCTTGTGCCCGGAAAAAACCGAAAAGCAGGGTGTTTTTCGCCGTTATTTTACAATTTATACACGGAATCCTGCGCATAGAGCATTTGACTTTCGGGAAAAAGTAGGCTATAATAACGCCCGTTATCAGAAATCGGAAAGTTACCTTTACGGGAGAGTTTGTGAATGAAACAATCGAACCAATACGGCAATGAGAGCATTTCCTCGCTGAAGGGCGCGGACCGTGTCCGCAAGCGTCCGGGCGTCATCTTCGGCTCGGACGGACTGGACGGCTGTCAGCACTCGGTGTTTGAGATCCTGTCCAACTCCATCGACGAGGCGCGCGAGGGCTTTGGCGACCGCATCATTGTTACCCGCTATCTGGATGGCTCGGTACAGGTCGAGGACCACGGCCGCGGCATCCCGATCGAATACAATCAGGGCGAGGGCCGCTATAACTGGGAGCTCATCTTTTGCGAGATGTATGCCGGCGGCAAATATAAAAACAACGACGGGGAAAATTATGAGTTTTCGCTCGGTCTGAACGGACTGGGCACCTGCGCAACGCAGTACGCCTCGGAATATATGGATGTCACCGTCCGCCGCGACGGGTATGAATATAGCCTGCATTTTGAAAAGGGCGAAAACTGCACCGGCACGAAAAACGGCTACCGCAGAGCAAAGACCGAGGAAAAGCGCACCGGTACCATCATCCGCTGGAAGCCCGACCTTGAGGTGTTTACCGACATCCGCATTCCGGTCGAGTACTATACGGATACGCTCAAGCGTCAGGCGGTGGTCAATCCGCATTTGCTGTTCCTGTTCCGCAATGAGACGGAGTCCGGCATGGAGGAGCAGAGCTTCTGCTATGAAAACGGCATCGTGGACTATGTGGCGGAAATCGCGGGCGAGCAGGCGCTGACCTCCATCCAGTACGGCGAGGCGGAGCGCCGCGGACGCGACCGCGCGGACAAGGCGGAGTACAAGGTGCGCCTGTCGTGCGCCTTCTGCTTCTCCAGCGCGATTTCCCGGCTGGAGTACTATCATAACTCCTCTTGGCTGGAGTACGGCGGCGCGCCGGACAAGGCGGTGCGCAATGCGTTTGTATACGCCATTGACGCCTACCTCAAGCAGAACAGCAAGTATCAGAAGAACGAGTCCCGCATCTCGTTCCAGGATGTCTCGGACAGCCTGATTCTGGTTTCCAACTGCTTCTCTACCTATACGTCCTACGAAAACCAGACCAAGAAGGCAATCAACAACAAGTTCATTCAGGAGGCGCTGACCGAGTTCCTGCGCTCTCAGCTGGAGATCTACTTTATCGAGAACAAGGCGGAGGCGGACAAGATCGCCGAGCAGATTCTCATCAACAAGCGCAGCCGCGAGCAGGCGGAAAAGGCGCGTCTGAACATCAAAAAGAAGCTGTCCGGCTCGCTGGATGTGGCAAACCGCGTGCAGAAGTTTGTGGACTGCCGCACCAAGGACGTCACACGCCGTGAGGTGTACATCGTAGAGGGCGATTCCGCACTCGGCTCCTGCAAGCAGGGACGCGACTCGGAATTTCAGGCCATCATGCCGATCCGCGGCAAAATCCTCAACTGCCTCAAGGCGGGCTACGATAAGATTTTCAAAAACGAAATTATCACCGATCTGCTCAAGGTGCTCGGCTGCGGCGTGGAGGTGCGCTCCAAGGCGTCCAAGGACCTGTCCACCTTCGATCTGAACAACCTGCGCTGGAGCAAGGTCATTATCTGTACCGATGCCGATGTGGACGGCTTCCAGATCCGCACGCTGGTGCTCACCATGCTGTACCGGCTGGTGCCGACGCTGATTGAGGAGGGCTATGTGTACATCGCAGAGTCCCCGCTGTACGAGATCAACACCAAAAATAACACCTATTTCGCCTTCGACGAGACCGAAAAGACAAAGATTCTGAACGGTCTGAACGGGAAGAAGTATAAAATCCAGCGCTCCAAGGGTCTGGGCGAGAACGATCCGGATATGATGTGGCAGACCACGATGAATCCGGAAACCCGCCGCCTGATCCGCGTGCTGCCCGACCACGCGCGCGACACCGCAGAAATGTTTGATCTGCTGCTGGGCGAGAACCTGATGGGACGCAAGGAGTATATTGCCGAGAACGGCTGGCAGTATCTCGACCTTGCGGACATTTCGTGAGGAAGAAAGCAATGAAGAAGAAAAAGCAAGAGGCGCGGCAGTATCAGCCGCTGGAGCCGGTGGACCAGCGCATTACGGATACGCTCCGCACCAACTATATGCCGTATGCGATGAGCGTCATCGTATCCCGCGCGATTCCGGAGATTGACGGCTTCAAGCCGTCCCACCGCAAGCTGCTGTATATGATGTACAAGATGGGACTGATGGGTGCAACCCGCACCAAGTCCGCCAACATCGTCGGACAGACCATGAAGCTCAATCCGCACGGCGACCAGACCATCTATGAAACCATGGTACGTCTGACGCGCGGCAATGAGGCGCTGCTCACGCCGTTTGTGGACTCCAAGGGCAACTTTGGCAAGGTATATTCGCGCGATATGGCATACGCTGCGCCGCGTTACACCGAGGCGAAGCTGGAATCCATCTGCGCGGAGCTGTTCCGTGACATCGACTGCGACGCGGTGGACTTTGTGGACAACTACGACGGCGAGATGAAGGAGCCGACCCTGCTGCCCACCACCTTTCCGAACATCCTTGTCTCCGCCAATACCGGCATCGCGGTCGGCATGGCGAGCGCGTTCTGCGGCTTTAACCTGCACGAGGTCTGCCGCACGACGATTGCCTACCTGAAGGACGCGGACTGCGATCTCATGGCAACCCTGCCTGCGCCGGATTTCCCGACCGGCGGACAGATTCTGCTCGATCACGCGGAGATGGCAAAGATTTATGAGACCGGCCGCGGCTCGTTTAAAGTGCGCTCCAAATGGCAATACCTCAAGAAGGAGAATCTCATCGAGGTCACGCAGATTCCGTATACCACCACGATTGAGGCGATCATCGACAAGACCGCAGAGCTGGTCAAGGGCGGAAAAATCCGTGAAATTTCGGATATCCGCGACGAGAGCGACCTGTCCGGTCTAAAAATCGCCATCGA
This sequence comes from Clostridiaceae bacterium, assembly GCA_016293155.1. Lineage (GTDB taxonomy): Bacteria > Bacillota > Clostridia > Oscillospirales > Butyricicoccaceae > JAEDEU01. The sequence continues at coordinate 8,565 of JAEDEU010000046.1, forward strand.
CCTCAAGCGCGGCACCGACCCGGAAAAGCTGATGAGCAAGCTCATGAAGATGACGCCGCTCATGGACAGCTGCTCGTGCAACTTCAATGTGCTGATCGGCGGAATGCCGCGTGTGCTCGGCGTGCGTCAGATTCTGGAGGAGTGGACGGCATGGCGTATCCAGTGCCAGAAGCGCCGCATCCACTATGAGCTGGGCAAAAAGCGCGAAAAGCTGCATCTGCTGCTCGGTCTGAAGGCAATTCTGCTGGACATCGACAAGGCGATCAAAATCATCCGTGAGACCGAGCGCGACGCGATGGTCGTGCCCAACCTGATGCAGGGCTTCGATATCGACGAGGCACAGGCGGAGTTTATCGCAGAGCTGAAGCTGCGCCACATCAACCGCGAATACATCCTCAAGCGCACCAAGGAGACCGAGGCGCTGGAGAAGGAGATCAAGTCGCTTGAGGACACCCTCAAAAGCGATGCCAAGATCCGCCGCATTATTATCTCCGAGCTGGAAGCGGTCATCCGCAAGTACCCGGCGGAGCGCCGCAGTGAGATCATCCGTGCGGACGCCGTCGAGGAATTTGATGAGACCGCACACATCGAGGATTATCCGGTGCACCTGTTCCTGACGCGCGAGGGATATTTTAAGAAGATCACGGCGCAGTCCTACCGACAGGGCAATGACCATAAATTCAAGGAGGGTGACGGCCTGATGCAGTCGCTGGATGCGACCAACAAGCAGGAAATCATCTTCTTTACCGACCGCCAGCAGGCGTATAAGGCGCGGCTGTACGATTTTGACGACTGCAAGGCGAGCACGCTGGGCGATTATCTCGCCTCCAAGCTCAGCATGGACGAGGACGAGCACGTGCTGTTCATGCTGCTGCCGGGCGATTATGCCGGCAAGCTGGTGGTTGTCTTTGAAAACGGCAAGGCGGCGCGCTTTGAGCTGTCCGGCTTCCAGACCAAGACCAACCGCCGCAGGCTGACCGGCGCGTATTCGGACAAATCGCCTGCGGTTGCGTTCTTCCATACCACCGGCGATACGGATATCACGCTGTTTGCGACCAACGGGCGCGCGCTGACCATCAGCACCTCGCTGATTCCGGAAAAGAGCACGCGCACCACCGTGGGCGTGCAGACAATGGTGCTGCGCGGCAGTCACACCGTCACAGGTGCATGTCGTGCGGAGGAACGGAGCTTTACGCAGCCGAAGCGGTACGTCAGCCATTCCATCCCGTCCATCGGCGCGATTCTGCGCGAGGAGGACAAGGATGAGGCACAGCTGACGCTGTAACAGCATAGACGGAAGGAGGAGAAGATATGCTTGAAATCGGACAGACCGTCATGGACGGCTGGCGCATTGAGAAGCGTCTGGGCAGCGGTGCGAGCAGTGAGGTATATCTGGTCAGCCGGGATGAGCTGGGGCAGCATTTTGAGCGCGCACTCAAGTATATTTTCCTGCCCTTCCGCCGGACGCTGCTGGAATGCGGCGGCGATCAGACGCGCGCGCTGGAGCGCTGGAACCGGATGCTTGAGGAGCTGGGCAATGAGATCCGGATGCAGGAGCAGCTCAGCGGCACGGAAAGCGGACGCATTGTGCGCTATTTTGACCACAAGGTCGTGCTCAACCATAACAACACCGAGTGTGAGATCTTTATTCTGATGGAACGGCTTACACCGTTTCTGGACTTCCTCGAAGAGGATGAGGAGGGCATGAGTGTCGCAGAGGTCGTACGTCTGGGGCGCGAAATTGCGGATGCGCTGGCGGTCTGCCATGCAAACGGCGTGTTTCACTGCGATGTCAAGGAGGGCAATCTGTTTGTCGCCCCGAGCGGGCGGTTTAAGCTGGGCGATTTCGGCGCGGCAAAATACGGCCGCGGACAGCTGGAAATCGACTCGATGCGCGGCACGGAAAGCTATCTGCCGCCGGAAATTCTCAATCCGGAGGGGAAATTCGAGCTGAATGCCTCTGTGGATTTGTATGCACTGGGCATTGTGCTGTATCGGCTGCTGAATGATATGTGCTCGCCGTTTATGCCGCATGGTGCGAGCGAGACACAGCGAACAGCGGCAGTCTTTAAGCGTGCCTCCGGTGCGGCTGTGCCGGCTCCCAGCCGCTCACCTGACCTGCTCACCGAGGTTGTACTGCGTGCGCTGGCGGTCAAGCCGGAGCAGCGGTTTGCAGATGCAAAGGAATTTTCTGCCGCGCTGGACTATGTGATGCGCGAGCTGACCGCAGAGCAGGCGGGAACCATCGTCTGCGGCGCTGCGGCAGAGGAGGAACGCACCGAGCTGATCGGCGCGCTGACCCGCGCCATGCCGACGATCTGGAACACGGAACGTCTGCGGCATCGGAAATCCGAAAAAAAGCAGTGGACGGCGCGCGGGCGCATTGCCTGGACTGCTGCGCTCTGTGCAATACTGCTGCTTGTGGGCGGAGGTGCGGTCACACTGCGCGATTATGCACAGAAAATGCAGGGCGAATATGCACAGACGCTTGCGGAACAGGAACGGTACAACGCATATCTGGAGCAGTTTGATTATGAGCTGAACGGATCACATGCTGTCCTGACCGGATATCACGGCGCGGACACCGAGGTGGAAGTGCCGGCAACGCTGGATCAGCGCAAGGTCACCACGATTCGGGCAGGCGCCTTTGCGGACAGTGAGGTGACTGCTGTCATCCTGCCGAAAACCGTCGAGACGGTGGAGCAGGAGGCGTTCCGGAACTGCCGGTCTCTGCGCTCGGTCACGCTGCCGGACGGTGTGACCAGCATCGGCGCATCCGCCTTTTCGGGCTGCACCGCGCTGGAAGCGATTGAGCTGCCCGTGGATACGGTGCGTGAGGATACCTTTTCCGGCTGTACCTCGCTGAGCGATGTCAAGCTGGCGCAGGATACCAAAATGATTGAGGCGCGTGCGTTCTATGGATGCAGCGCGCTGGAGGTCATTGCAATTCCGAAGGGTGTTTTGCAGATCGGAGCGGATGCCTTTGCGGGAACCGCGCTGACCGCCGTGACCGTCAGCCGGGGGTGCGAATACTACAAGCCCAATCTGGGAGAGCAGATCTGGCACTGGATTCAGCAGGAGGAGAATGTGTACTCCTTCCCGGAAAACTGCGCAGTGCATTATTTTGATTAAACAACCGGACGCATATGCAGGAGATTTCTCCGCATATGCGTCCGTTTTTGCATGTTATTTCTTTTTTCGATACCTGTCCTCAATGCGCGTGAAAAGAATCATCAGTACCAGACATTCGAGGACCGTGCCCGGCACGGAGACAAGCAGGAGGAGCACCGTGCTGTTCGTCAGGAGCGGCAGACCGAGCAGAACGAATACCGCGGCAAAGCCGCACCAGAGCCTGCCGACCGCGCGGTTGAACGCCTTGACATCGGTGACAGGCGCAGCCTTGGCGTTGGCCCAGAAGCCGACCTGCTTCTCGGTGAAAAAGCAATAAATGCCCAGCGCGAGAAAGAGCACGCCGCACAGCGCCCAGATGATGAATGCAGTCATAGAAAGCACCTCCGATGCGGAAACGGTATCATTTTGATATTGCTAACTATACTGTATAACAGCAACACAGCGGTGTCAAGGGAAGTGCTTCAAAAGCATATGCGATGACGCTTGCATTTTCAAGCGGTATATGCTATACTGTCAATGGAAATTAGGACAGGTGTCCATTCAGGCACAAAGTGACCGCCCCGAAGCTGCTACCTTCGGGGCGGTCGTTTTTGTTTCGGCTAGTTGTCACTTGTGATTACTGTCTAGCCATTTGCAGATGAGATGGGAAATAACACC
>JAEDEU010000202.1 GCA_016293155.1 Clostridiaceae bacterium
AACCCTATCGAAGCATAAAACGCTCTGCGAGCTTCATCGCGGGAGCGGACAGGAAAAACCAGATCAAACTATATTTAAAACAGATCTGCCCGTGAAAATTCAGCAGCTCGGAGGAGTAATCCCATACGCCCATACCGAGCGCGAGGTTACAGATCGAGCCGAAAATCAGCTCTACCGCTGTAATTGCAATCGCTCCGGCAAGGCATTTTTTCCACCAGCGCGCTCCGCGCATACTCAGCGCGAGCATCCCGAGCACGCCGAAGCACAGACCGCCGGCAAGCGCCATAGTCCAGTGCGTCCACCCGCGCCAGAGGATTTCCAGAATCGGATATCCCAGCATACCGAAGCAGGAAAAGAGAAACAGTTTTTGCGTCTCGCTCATGATATCACCCGATTTGATTTTGCACAGGAGAACCGGGGATTATTCCGTAAGCCGGCGGGACATACTGGAAATATTCCAAATTTCAGGAGGGTGAGTTTATGTTTTTACACGACAAAAAGCTGCTGCACGAGGTCTCGGTAGAGCGCCCGAATCCGCAGTATGCCGCGCTGTTGCAGGAGCAGCTAGGCGGTGCGAACGGCGAGCTAAAGGCAGCGATGCAGTATCTTTCCCAGTCATTCCGCGTCAAGGAACCCAAAATCAAGGATTTGTTTCTGGATATTGCCGCAGAGGAGCTCAGTCATATGGAGATGGTCGGGCAGACAATCAATCTGCTCAATGGACATGAGCTGGGATACGATCAGGTCAAGGTCGGTGAGATTGAAACAATGACGATGACCGGACTGACACCGGGGCTGTTTAATGCGTCCGGATATTCGTGGACGGCGGATTACGTGTCGGTTACCGGTGATCTGCCTGCGGATCTGCTGTCCAATATCGCCTCCGAGCAGCGCGCAAAGGTGATGTATGAGTATCTGCATCGCCAGATTGAGGATAAAAAGGTGAGGGAGACCATCACCTTCCTGCTGGAGCGGGAGGAGGCGCATAATGCTTTGTTCCGCGAGGCGTTTGAGTCGGTGCGCGAGGACGGCTCCAATCTGGACTACGGCACGAGCGAGGCGGCATCCCTCTATTATGACCTGTCCAAACCGGATTCGGAAAAAAATCCCGCACAGATCAAGCCGAATCCGCCGTCCTTCCAAAATCCGCTCCAGTAAAATGATATTCAGGATGCGCCTGCGGCAAAGCTCGCGGGCGTATTTTCTGGTTGTGAAAATACCGGAACAGGGGTATAATAAACCCATATCTTACACAAGGAGGACTGAATGTGAAAGAAATCCTGACACGGCTGTGCGAGACAGACGGCGTCACCGGCTTTGAGGGCAATGCCTCGGTGCTTGCTAAGGAGCTGCTGGAGCCGTACTGCGACAGCGTGGAAATAGATCCGTTCGGCAGCGTGATCGGCAAAATCGCCTGCCCGAACCCGAATGCGAAAACCATCTCTCTGGATGCGCACATCGACCAGATCGGTTTTATTGTCACCGAGGTGCTGGACGACGGTTTTGTCCGCTTCGCGCAGGTCGGCGGAGTGGATCCCAGAATGCTGCTCGGCGCGGAGGTGACAATTCTGGCGGACCAGCCGGTTTACGGCGTGATCGCCTGTATGCCGCCTCATCTGATGAAGGCAGGGGAACAGGACAAGGCGGTACCGATTCACAAGATGGTGATTGACACCGGCTTTGCGGATGCACGGGAGCATGTGGCAATCGGTATGCCGATTGTATTTGCCGAGGATGTGTGCGCTCTGTCCAAAGATTCGATTACCGGCAAGTGTCTGGACGACCGCGCGGGTTTTCTTGCGATTCTGGAAGCGGTCAAGCGGCTGGATAAGAGCAGGCTCGCCGTTAACGTACTGGTGCAGGCGAGCTGCCACGAGGAAACCGACTCCCTCGGCGCAATCAGCGTGACGTTTCGGGAGCAGCCGGAATACGGTATTGCGGTGGATGTATCCCACGCGAAAACCCCGGATGCGCCATCGGATGAGACGTTTGAATACGGCGGCGGTGCGCTGATCGGTATGGGACCGAACCTGCACCGCGGACTGACCAAAATGCTGATGAAAACAGCGCGCGCAGAGGAAATTGACTATCAGATTGAGGTTATGGAGGGTAATACCGGTACAAATGCATGGGATATGCAGGTGGTGCGCACTGGCGTAGCAATGGCGCTGATCTCCATTCCGCTCAAGTACATGCACACTCCGATTGAGACCATCCACATGGATGA
>JAEDEU010000203.1 GCA_016293155.1 Clostridiaceae bacterium
ATGAAAAAAGCGCTCTGCATATGCAGAGCGCTTGTCTATACCGTCAGTTCCCGAATCAGATTGCACGGGTAACCTTGCCGGAACGGAGGCACCGAGAGCAAACGTTGACATGGCACGGGGTACCATTGATCACTGCCTTTACACGGCGGACGTTCGGCTTCCAGGTACGGTTGGAACGTCTGTGGGAATGGGAAACCTTAATACCGAAGGTTACGCCCTTTCCGCAAATATCACACTTTGCCATTTTCCTGCACCTCCTTATCATCAATAGTGGCAACGGACATTATAATACCACAAGTCAAAGAAATTTGCAAGAAGATTTTGAAAAAAATTCGCAAAAGAAAAAATTTGAGTGGGCTACAATACAGCATTGCCAAAAAACACGACTTCTAGTATAATAAATACAGCGTTATGACCGGATAAACCGGTCTGATGAGAGATAAGATGAGAGTAGTCGGGAGGGGCAGCTATGCAGCTGAAAGAATTTAGCGTTACACTGGAACAGATTATTAAGGAATTCCAGCTTGAGATTATTCACGGACCGGAGGGATTTGAGAAAATCGAGATTTCCACCGATGATGTCAATCGTCCGGGACTGCAGCTGGCGGGTTTCTTTGATTTTTTCGAGCCGAACCGCCTGCAAATTATCGGTAAGGTAGAAAATACCTATGTGGAGCAGTTTGACAGCGACAAAAGGTATGATATTTTTGCACGCCTGTTTGAGACCGGCGTGCCGGCAGTTATTATCACGCGAAATATGGAGGTCTTTCCGGAGTGCCTGACCGCGGCACAGAAATACGGTGTCGCCCTGCTGCGCACCAATGAGTTTACCTCCTCGATTCTGAACGCCATCGTCGCTTCGCTGAAGGTTTCGCTTGCACCGCGCATTACGATGCACGGCGTGCATGTCGAGCTGTACGGTACCGGTGTGCTCATTCTGGGCGACAGCGGCGTGGGCAAGTCCGAGACCGCCATCGAGCTGGTCAAGCGCGGACATCGTCTGATCGCGGACGATGCCGTGGAAATCAAAAAGGTTTCCGCAAAAACGCTGGTCGGCAGTGCGCCGGAGATCATCCGCCACTTTATCGAGCTGCGCGGCATCGGCATTGTGGATGTCCGCCGTATCTTCGGTATGGGCGCGATTAAGGACACCGAACGCATTGATATGGTCATCAATCTGGAGCACTGGCAGGAGGGCAAGATGTATGACCGCCTGGGACTGGACAACCAGTACACGGAGATCATGGGCATCAGCGTGCCGTCGCTGACCATTCCGGTGCGTCCGGGCCGAAACCTTGCGGTTATCATCGAGGTTGCGGCGATGAACCAGCGTCACAAGTCCATGGGCTTCAATGCGGCACAGGAGCTGAACGAACGCATGATGAAATCCATGGGTGGTTGATTCCCGCAAAAAAATCTGATACGATTAAGACAGGCAGTTCGCCTGTCTTTTTTACGGCATACAAGGAGGACAAGATGAAGATTATTGCAGATCTGCATACCCATACGATTGCCTGTACGCACGCATACAGTACGGTCGAGGAAATGGCGGCGGGAGCCGCACGCGCCGGACTTCGGGCAATTGCCATCACCGACCACGGTCCGGCCATGGCGGATGCGCCGCACCGCTGGCATTTTTCCAATCTGAACGAGCTTCCGCGCCGCATTCATGATGTGTACATCCTGCGCGGCATTGAATATAACACCATGCCGCCGTGCGGAGGGGTGGATGGCATCGAGCTGCGCGTTGCGGAGCGTATGGACTTTGCGCTCGCATCGTTTCATGAGCCGTGTTATCCGCCTGCGGACGAGCGCGCGCACAACATTGCGCTGGAGGGGATTCTGCGCAATCCGTATGTGACCTGCTTCGGGCATCTGGGCAATCAGAAATTTCCGTTTGACCATGAGAAGCTCATTTCCCAGTGCAATGCGTTCGGCAAAATCGTGGAAATCAATAACCACTCGCTGACCGTGCGCAAGGGCAGTCGGGACAACTGCATGGACATCGCGCGGCTGTGCGCGAAATACCGCGTGCCGATTGTGGTCAACAGCGACTCGCATTCCGCATGGACGGTTGGAGATGTCTCCGGTGCACTGGAGATGCTGGAGGAGATCGGCTTCCCGGAGGAGCTGGTACTCAACGCGGATCTGGAACGGCTGAGAAGGTTCTT
>JAEDEU010000204.1 GCA_016293155.1 Clostridiaceae bacterium
ATCAAAGAGAAATTCAGAGAAGAACAACCGCCGCCGCTGCGCGGCGGATGCAATCGTTTTGCGAAGCAAAACACCGCTTCTTTTCCCTCTTCTCTTTTCACTTGACTTTGGAGGTGTTGGTTTGTATTTGGCAGGAGAATATGATGTGGCGGTGATTGGAGCCGGACATGCGGGCATCGAGGCGGCGTTGGCGTGCGCGCGTCTGGGGCTGAAAACCCTGTGTTTTTCGATTAATCTGGACGCGGTGGGCAATATGCCGTGCAATCCCGCAATCGGCGGCACGGCAAAGGGACATCTGGTGCGCGAAATTGATGCGTTAGGCGGCGAGATGGCGCGTGCGGCGGATGCTTCGTGCATTCAGTACCGCCTGCTCAACCGCGGCAAGGGCCCGGCGGTGCATTCGCTCCGCGCGCAGGCGGACCGCGTCAAATACCGCACGTATATGAAGCACGTGCTGGAATTACAAAAAAATCTCTACCTGAAACAGGGCGAGATTGTGGAGATCACGTGGGAGAACGGCGCAGTGACCGGAGTAACCACGCGCATCGGCGCGCATTATAAGGTGAGGGCGGCGATTGTGTGCACGGGCACCTATCTGCGCGGACGCATTATCATCGGCGATCATTTTCATGACGGCGGCCCGGACGGCATGTTCGCCGCAAACGGTCTGGAGCAGTGCCTGAGGGATATGGGGCTGACCCTCATGCGCTTCAAGACGGGCACACCGGCGCGCGTCAACCGCAGGAGCGTAGATTTTTCCGGTCTGGAGGTGCAGGAGGGCGAGCAAGATTGCATCCCGTTTTCGTTTGAGACCGAGCAGGCGCCGCCCAACCGGACGGTGTGCCATTTGACCTATACGAACGCGCAGACGCACGAGGTGATCCGGAGCAATCTGTACCGCTCGCCGATTTATTCCGGCAAAATTGACGGCATCGGCCCGCGCTATTGCCCGTCGATTGAGGATAAAATCGTGCGCTTTGCGGACAAGCCGCGCCATCAGCTGTTCATCGAGCCGATGGGTCTGGACACCGAGGAAATGTACATTCAGGGCTTTTCGTCCTCGCTGCCCGAGGAGGTGCAGGAGCAGATGCTGCACACGGTCAAGGGTTTGGAGCACGCGGAGGTCACGCGTTCCGCCTATGCGATTGAATATGACTGCGTGGATCCGCTGGAGCTGAAGCCCACGCTGGAGACCAAAAAGATATCCGGTCTGTACGGCGCGGGACAGTTCAACGGCACCTCCGGCTATGAGGAGGCGGCGGCGCAGGGACTGGTCGCGGGCATAAACGCCGCGCTCAAGCTGCTCGGAAAGGAACCGCTCATTCTTGACCGCGCGGACGGCTACATCGGCACGCTGATTGACGATCTGGTCACGCGCGGCACGAACGAGCCGTACCGCATGATGACCTCGCGCAGCGAATACCGGCTGCTGCTGCGGCAGGACAACGCGGACGAGCGACTGGTGCATCTGGGCGCAAAGGTGGGTCTAAACAGCGCGGAGCGCCTGCATCGGGTGGAAGAAAAATACCGCATCGTGCGCGAGGAAATTGCGCGCGTTTCCGCAGTCACCGCCGGTCCGAGTGCGGAAATGCAGGCATTTTTGGAGGAACACCGCAGTACGCCGCTCAAGTCCGGCGTGCACCTGTGCGACCTCATCCGACGTCCGGAGCTGGGCTATGACATGCTCGCCCCGTTCGACCCCGACCGTCCAAGCCTGCCCAAGGTCATCCGCGAGCAGGTGGAGATCCAAATCAAGTACGAGGGATACATCAGACGTCAGCTGCGTGACGTGGAGCAATTCCGCAAGCTGGAAAGCAAAAAGCTGCCGTCAGACATCAATTATGAGGAGATTGCATCGCTGCGGCTGGAGGCACGGCAGAAGCTGTCACGCATCCGTCCGCTGAACTTTGGACAGGCATCCCGCATCAGCGGCGTCAGCCCGGCGGATGTCACCGCACTGATGATCTACGTGGAAATGATGGAGAAAAACAAGCTATGATGAAGGAAATTTTACGTGCCGGACTGGAAGAATGGCAGCTGAACGCACCGGAAACCTGCTTTGCACAGCTGGAGGATTTTTCCGAGCGCATGGTGGAGACCAATAAGGTCATGAATCTGACCGGCATCACCGAGCCGGACGAGATCGCAAAAAAGCATTTT
>JAEDEU010000205.1 GCA_016293155.1 Clostridiaceae bacterium
GCGCGCTCGAGGGCAGACGGGAGCTGTAACAGGAAAATAAGAAATCGTCCTTCTGGGTAGAGGGACGATTTTTTTATCCAAAGAGAGACACCTCTGCCGAGGCAGAGGTGCGGAGAAGAGAGTGAATTTATTTGGAAACTGCGATACCGTGCAGGCTCTTGCCGACGGTGGACCAGTTGACTGCGACATTCAGAACCTTGTTCAGCGCTTCGGTCGGAACCATGGTTGTACCATCCTGCTCGATGACAGCGCTGTCCAGGACAACACGATCGCCGTTGGCAGTGTAGATGTTGCTGTCCAGCTTCATCTGTGCCTCGACCGAGCCGAGGGTCACGGTGATGACACCGTCCTTTTCGGAATACTTGCCGCCCAGCGCCTTGACTGCGGATTCCAGCGGCGCGTAGAACGTGCGGTCAACAACGGTCAGCTCCTGCTTTTCACCGTTTGCAACCAGAGCGATGTCCAGAAGATTGATGAAGTCGGTCTTTTTAATCAGTGCATGAATGCCCTTGGTCTTATCGACAACCTGAGAAACCTCATAGTCGGTTGCGGCGCTCAGATAAGCATATGCCATATCGCGGTCAACGCCGAGCTGCTCGTTCAGGAAGTCAATGGATTCACGGCAGGCCTCCTTCATCGCCTCGTCAAGATCCTCATCCAGTCCAACCGGAATCCAGTAATCCTCGGTCTCGCCGAACGGCTGCGTGAAGTTTGCACTGTCACCGACAACTTCCTCGGAGCCGGACTTGATGAGTGTCAGACGAACCGTGCCGCGCAGGGAGCCTTCCAGTGCGGTCAGTGCAACCTCACCGTCGCCCTGTGCAAAGTGCGGATCACCGGTGTAGAACATGCCGCCTTCGACCTCGATCGGCAGATACAGCGTAGAGCCCTCGCCCAGCTCATTGATGTCCAGATTGCCGCCCTGCTCGGTCGGCGGAACCGAGCTCAGCATCTCCTCGGTATCGGTTGCAACACCCATGATGCCGAGGAACGGATCCAGCTCATAGGTGACCTCCTTGCCGTCCACCTCATAGTAGGAGCACCATACATCATCTACCTTTTTGATTGGTGCGAACTTGGAAACATCGCCGTAGCGCTCCGGATTCTCTGCGGATGCATCATCATAGCGCGGGGAGTTTTCCGGGAACTCCTCCGGCAGTGCGCCCTTGTAATGGCGGTTGGAAATCACGCCGTACGGGACGCGCGGCTGGAGATCAAGCACCTCGACCTTCAGCACATCGCCCGGTTCAGCACCCTCGATCTCAACCGGACCGGTGACAATATGCGGACCGTCCTCCAGAAAATCATGCTGAATGTCGGAGCCCGTGATGTTGATTGCATCGGTCAGAATCTGGTCGTCGGATACGCCGAAGCCGTTAAAATATTCCTTTGCATTGCGTCCCTGATCTTCAAGCAGACCCTCGTGAGACACCGTATCGAAGGTTACGGTGCTGCCGGATTCCACGCTCAGAACAGGCTCGACATCGCGGTTAGGCAGGCGGCCCCAGTGGATGGTATCCTCATTGGAGCCGACATAGTAGTCGCCCATGATCGAGCCGTCCTCCTGCGTCTGGAGCACCTGAAATGCTTCCTCCTGCTGTGCGGCAGTGCCGGAGCCGGCAGCAGGATTGGAGGTTTCCGTGCTTTTTCCGCCGCAGCCTGCCAGTGAACCGGTCAGAATACCGGAGGCCAGCATGAATGCGGTGATGCGACGATAATTCATTGTTTCTCACCTTTCCTTTTTATGTGATTTCATATGCGAAAAACAAAGAGGCCCACGATCTGCGTCATCGTGAACCTCTTTGTTCCTTGTTTAGTATACACAATATCCGTTTGTCGCACAATTGGTAAAATACAGCAAAATTTTACAAAAAAAACAGCGGATTTGTTTGAAATATCACAAATAAAACGGCGGAAAATGCATTGAATCAGTCAAAATAATTAGAAAAATACCACTGAAAAGGTGGGAGAATTACTGCGCAGCATCGTCCGCCGCGATCTGTTTTCCGGTGTGGTCGATCTTGTAATTTTCGGTCATAATCAGCTGCGATACCGGGACAAAGGAAAATCCCTTTTCAATCAGTCCGTCGATTACGGCGGGCAGCGCTTCCGGCGTATTGGTGGCGGCGTTGTGGAACAGGATAATGG
>JAEDEU010000206.1 GCA_016293155.1 Clostridiaceae bacterium
CGCCGCTTTCCGGCGGCAGATGCACGGCAAAGTGCCATTTGCTGTGCGCGGGCTGAAATTCCGCGTGTGACCGCTCAAGCAGAACGGGCACGGTCTTCCCGACAAACCCGCGCAAAAATTCTTCGGACAGCGCCGCGGCGAGCCTGCGCGCGGTATCCGCGCGCTGTGTGCGGACGGAGACAGGCAGCTGTTCCATCTGCGCGGCGGGCGTGCCCTCGCGCTCGGAGTAGGGGAACACATGCACGGATGCGAACCGGATGCGCTGCAAAAACGCAAGCGTGGTCTGAAATTCCTCCTCGGTTTCCTGCGGGAAGCCGGTGATGAGATCGGTCGTGATGGAGCAGTCCGGGAAAAAGCGGCGCAGCAGCTCCACGCGGTCGGCGTATTCCTGCGTGGTGTATTTTCGGTTCATGCGCTTCAGGGTTGCATCACAGCCGGACTGGAGCGACAGATGAAAATGATGTGCAAGATTTTGGTGCTTTGCGAGCGTCCGGCAAAATTCCTCCGTGACCGTGCGCGGCTCCAGAGAACCGAGGCGGAACCGTACCTTCGGTGCGCTCTGGCAAAGAGAATCCACCAGTGCGGCAAGCGTTGGTTTGTCCTCAAGGTCGCGTCCGTAGCTGGAAATCTCAATGCCGGTGAGGATGACCTCCTTTGCTCCCATCGCGGCAAGCGCCTGCGCCTGTGTGACGGCGAGCGCAGGCGGGAGGGAACGGATATGCCCGCGCGCATAGGGGATAATGCAGTAGGAGCAATAGTTGTCGCAGCCGTCCTGCACCTTGAGCAGGGCGCGCGTGTGCCCGGGCAGGACACCGGCAGGCAGCATCTCAAACAAATCGTGCGCCGTGCGGAGCGGGCGGACATACTGAGCATGGGTGCGTTCGCGCAGCTCCGCTTCGCAGCGGTCAAGAATTTTTGCGCGCTCGGTGGTGCCGAAGACCAGATCAATTTCCGGCAGTGCGGAGAGACGCTCCGGACTGGTCTGTGCAAAGCAGCCGCAGGCGGCGATGACGGCATTGGGATTCTCGCGCCGGATGCGCCGGATTGCACGCATATTTTTCTGTTCGCTGACCGAAGTCACAGTACAGGTGTTGATGAGAAACACATCCGCGCCGGACTCTACCCGCTCATAGCCGCGCGCGGCGGCGAGCTGTGCCAGAGCCTGTGTTTCAAACTGGTTGACCTTGCAGCCAAGTGTATAAAAACCGATTTTCATAATTCCTCCCACGGCTGTTAAAACCGTTCTGACAGATGATTGACAGAACGGAGCAGTAACCTTACAATAAGAATCAGATAGAGTGTACCCATTATAGCGGAAAACAGGAGCGGAAGCAAGAAAACGGAGTGAATCAGACATGGCTTTCAAAACAAAGGTAAAAATCCGGATGAAGGATATTCAGGATATCGTTCGGGTATCCGATGCAGCGCTGAGTATGCCGTTTGACATTGATCTGGCAATCGGACATTATATCATTGATGCAAAATCCCTGGTTGGCATGCTCAGCCTGCTGAACATCAAAAAGGCGATCCGCGTGGTGATGTATGCCACGGAGGAGGAGGCGCAGCCCTTTCTGCGCTCCATTCAGCCGCTGATTGTCCGCGCCTGAGCGGAGGAACAACGCAATGCAGACAATCGGACAGGCACTGGAAAAATTGCAGAAATCCCGGTTTCGGTCAAAATTTCATCTGACCGAAAGGGAGCGGGAATATGTGCGCGCCAAAGGCATGGATACCATCCGGAGACATGCGCAGGATTTTGTGCGGCAGCGGCTTGCACCGGCGGTGATTCCGAATGACGGCAGGCAGACACCGATGCGCGGTCATCCGGTCTTTTTGGCGCAGCACGCCTGCGCCTGCTGCTGCCGCGGATGTCTGTATAAATGGTACGGAATCCCGCCCGGCATCGAGCTGGACGAGACACAGCAGGAGGAGGTTGTCAACCTGCTGATGGCGTGGATTGAACAGCAGATGACATACAGAAATTGAACGGCACAAATCAATCGAACGGCAATCGGAAGCAGAACTGCTCTCGGTTGCTTTTTTATGCGTCGGAATCCGCTGGTACTGCTGCATAATTTTTGAGCAACCGCATACACTGTGAGGGAAAACCATCCAAAGGAGGAAGTTATGAAAAAGCTGATT
>JAEDEU010000207.1 GCA_016293155.1 Clostridiaceae bacterium
AATGCACCTCTTTCTGCCGCACTGCGGCAAAGAGGTGCATTGCTTTATACTTCCTGTTCAACGGTCGGCTGCGCCGCCCGCTTCTGTCTCTGAAATTCCTGCTCCATCTCATAATCATGCTTGCGCAGGTGATAATGATGCTCAATGCGCAGGGTTTCCTTGAGCAGATATTCCAGCTCTGCCATGTAGGTGGTCAGCAGCTCGGATACATCCAGATTCGCAAAGGAAACAATTCTCAGATATTTGTTGGCAGTCAGATGAATGGACACCTGCGCCTTATCCAGACCGGCATACTCCATGTCATTGATGAGCAGCTGAAGCTCCGCACGCATGGCGAGCGTCATCAGCTGAAACACCACGCGGTCATGCGGTCGGGTGAACTTTTCCTCATAGCGCTGAAGCAGCTGTTCAATCAGGCGGTTGTTCGCCTCATGCATGACCTTCAGATCCTCCATCTGATAGGAGAACATCTTGACATGCACGGACTGCTGAAGCTGCTTCAGCTTCTCCAGCTCCTCCGGTGTCATCTCGATATCATTCGGATCTTCGGTCTCCAGATACTTTCCGGCGGCGGCGCGCATGGACTGATAGAGCGATGAAATGCAGTAGACCTGACGCTCACGGTCATCCATCATCTGTTCCGTCTTTTCCAGACGGGCAGCCAGCTCATCCAGACGGGTCTGCGCCGCATTTTCCTTCTGTGCATATGCCCGCAGCAGGCGTTCCCGATCCTCCGTGACCTCACGCATGATGCGTTCAATGGTATTGCCGCGCTCTGCAATGATATTTTCCTTCTGCGCAAGCTCAACCTGCAAATCGGTCAGCGTATGACGCCGCTGTTCAATTTTTGTTTGAAGTGATTCCAGCTCCGCGCGCGCATTCGCTACGGACTGCTTTAGATTCAGGAGTTCTTTTAAAGTAGCAAACATGTGGATCTCCTTTTATCAATTTCGACAATTTTTTGTTTTCATTTTACTACAAGATGTTCAGTAATGCAAGCCTTTGACGCCGTCTGCCCCGATTTCGGAATCAGACTCTGGTGGAGATATCACTGGTACCCATGTCGGCACCAAATTTTTTTGAGTTTCATTTGTCCATTTTGTATATTTTGTGATACAATTCCGAAGCGCCTCATGATATACTATCTATAAATAATAACCATAAAAGGAGATATCATTGTGGAATTAAAAGACTGCATTCTGACCAGACGAAGCATCCGCAAATTTACGGATGAGCCAGTGGATCATGAGGCTCTGGAGGAAATCATCGCTCAGGCGGCATATGCGCCGTCCTGGAAAAATACGCAGATTTCCCGTTACTACGTGATCGAGGGCCGCGAGGCGATTGACAAGCTGGCTGCGGAATATGCCCCGTTCAACGCGCGCACGGTTTCGACCGCCACCATGCTGATTGCCGTTGCCGTTGTCAAGAATCGCTGCGGCTACGAGCGCGACGGCTCGTTTACCACCGACCGCGGAGACGGCTGGCAGATGTTTGATGCAGGCATTGCCTCGCAGACCTTCTGCCTGGCAGCGCATGATATGGGCATCGGCACGGTCATTCTGGGCATCTTCGACCGCCCGAATCTGGAAAAGTACTTAGAGATCCCGCCGGAGCAGGAGCTGGTCGCACTGATCGCCTGCGGTCATCCGGCAGAGGAGCCGAAGGCACCGCGCCGCAAGGCGGTCGCTGACCTGCTGACGTATAAATAAGCGGCAAACGATCCATACTGCTCCTGAGGTGATAACAATGGAGCAGAACCGAATGCCATATGAACAGCATCAGCAGCATTATGCCAACGTACAGGATCTGATCGCGGATGACGCCCGCGCCCAGGCTTACTTTATGTCTCTGCCGGATTATGTACAGGGACAGATTGAATCCCGCGCGGATTCCGTCAATTCCTTCTCCAGTCTTCAGGATTATGCGGAAAATCTTCTGCGCGGGGACGACTAAAGCCAACCGTACAGCAGGGCTGACAGGAAATCCTGTCAGCCCCTTTTTATTCCCATTGTACCAATGGCTCAGCAGCGTCTGCCTCTGCCCTCACGCGGCTCCGGACGACACTCCGGGCGCGAATCCG
>JAEDEU010000208.1 GCA_016293155.1 Clostridiaceae bacterium
TTGGTGGAGAATGTGGGGATCGAACCCATGACCTCGTGATTGCGAACCACGCGCTCTCCCAGCTGAGCTAATTCCCCATATATTAGTTGGAAAGAGAGGGGAAAATCTTCCACTCTCTTCCGACTGCTTGATCTGGTGCCGCTGACCGGACTTGAACCGGTACGCTGTTGCCAGCGAGGGATTTTAAGTCCCTTGCGTCTGCCGATTTCGCCACAGCGGCTAATCAACTTCTTTATTTTAGCAACACGCACCGTATTTGTCAAGTCAATTTACCCAAGTTTTGTCTGTGCGCGCTCCTCAAAGCGTGCTTTCTTCACAATCGCGCGCTTATGTGTGCCTCCGCCAATACGATCCTTCTCGTCAAACGCCTGCACGGCAAAGGTCAGAATTTTGCCCTCGACCGCGATCAGCTCGCTCTCAAAGCGTACCTTCATGCCGCACGGCGTCGCTGCATCGTGCGTAACATCCAGCTTGATGCCGACCGTAGTCTGATCCTCATCCAAGTGCGGCTGAACGCTCGAAGCTGCGGTGCCCTCCATTCCTGCAATCATCATCGGCGTTGCCAGCACGGCAACCGATCCGCTGCCGACCGCAGTTGCCAGCTTATCCTCGGTGACGATATACTCCATAGCTCCCTTGATTCCGATTTCCAACATAATTCAGTCTCCTTTTTCTTCCGCAATTGCGCGGCCAAGCATCAGTCCAAAGGTCGTGGTACGGATGATTCCTGCCTGAGCCCGCACCTCGCCCTTGCTCATATAGGGATATTTTTGCAGAATTTGTTCCGCTTCTGCGGTAATTGCCGGTTCAAATGTCATATAAATCTGTTCTATGCGCTCATCGGTCAGCTTGGTCAAGGAACACTTTTTCGGCTGCATGACGATTTCAATCAGCCCCAGACGCAGCAGATTCTCCAGTCCGGCCTGAACCAGATAGTACCGGTCATCCGGAACAAACGATGTTGTCCGGCGTACCAGCTCGATACTGCTCAACTCCACCTCATCGTCCTTGCCCAGCTGAGTCAGAAGGTTTTCCTTCCGCATCAGACAGAAGAAAAAGTCCAGCACCGGAAAATCCGGCTGCTTCTGTATCTCGGAAAACAGCTTCAGTTCCAGCTCGGACAGCTGCCCGACCAGCTGCGGAAAGGCAGGATGCACCTCGACTTCCGGCTGCATTGCGTGCGCCATCATCGCAGTCAGCGCATCCCTTACACCGCCCTCCGCCCAGCGGAACTGCTCCAGCAGCGCAGCGGCAAGCGCGGGGCGCGGGGCACAATACGGCTCCGATACACGACCCACCAGGCTCTCCGCCATGCGCTCAGCACATGCATGGTCTGTATACGGCAAAAAGCAGGAAAGCAGCTCCTTTTTCTGCATAATATCGCTTCCTTTCGGCAATAGATTACCATATTTTTCAAAGCTCTGCAACAGAAAAACGATGCCCCGTTCCGACAAAATCAAAACGGGACATCCATGTCTGTCAATTTGAAATTATTCCTGAATGCCCGGCAGCTTCGGGATATAGGCAAAGCCCTTCTGGAGATCCTCATCGGACGGGACGTAGTCTTCCATCGTATGCGCATTGTATGCCATATACGCGGTCAGGTCAAAATATCCGGTGCCGGTCAGACCGAACAGGATGGTCTTTGCTTCGCCGGACTCTCTGCACTTGATTGCCTCGTCGATTGCAACGCGGATCGCGTGAGAGGATTCCGGTGCCGGCAGAATGCCCTCGGTCTTTGCGAAGGTAATTGCAGCATCGAACACTGCGGTCTGTCCGACTGCGCGCGCCTCATCCAGATAGCCGTCATGATACAGCTGCGAGAGGATCGGGCTCATGCCGTGGTATCTCAGACCGCCGGCATGGCTTGCGGACGGAATAAAGCCGCTGCCCAGGGTATACATCTTTGCCAGCGGGGTCACACGTCCGGTATCGCAGAAGTCATAGGCGAACTTGCCGCGGGTGAGCGACGGACAGGATGCCGGTTCCACTGCAATGAAGTGCGGTGCCGTCTTGCCGGTCAGCTTATCCTGCATAAATGCACTCATCAGACCGCCAAGGTTGGAGCCGCCGCC
>JAEDEU010000209.1 GCA_016293155.1 Clostridiaceae bacterium
TGGCGGCGATGCTGGTCGAGATCGGTCAGCTCACCGCGGAGGAGGCGAAGGATCATCCGACCTCCTGTCAGCTCACCCAGTTCATAGGCTGCCAGCCGGAGGAGCTGTTCCCGTCGATGCACGTATTTGACGCGCCGATTGGCAGCCGGGTGCTGCTGTGCAGCGACGGACTTTACGGTATGCTGGAGGAAGTGCAGCTCCAGGAGCTGATGCAGGGCGAGCCGGAGCAGTGCTGCGAGGCGCTCATTGCCGCGGCAAATGAAGCGGGCGGACGAGATAATATCTCCGCCGTTATCGCGGTCTGCTGTGAGGGCGAGCCGGAGGAAGCGGAGTCGGTAGTGCTTTACGCGAAGGACGAGGAACCCGCAGAAAACGAGGAGCCCGAAGAAGAGAACGAGACCGAGGAGGAAGCGGAGACATCCGAGGCAGAGAAGCCGGACGATGCACAGCCGGAGGAGGATGCTCCGGCATCGCCTGCGGACGGTGAGCCGCAGGCATAAGCATACAGGAGGATGGGAACATGGAATACAGTTTGGTTTTGAACGCAGTGGTTGAGCTGGCAAAGGCGGAGGCGGTACGGGCAGGAAATAAGATCGTCTGCATGGAGCATCTGTTTATCGGTCTGCTCAAGATTTCCGAGCTGGACAGCGACCGCCTCAAGCGATACATCGAGGCAGGACTGCGTGATGCAAGACGTAAGGAACAGCCGACATACGGCGTGCGCGAGGAAAAGGAGCTTCGGGAGCTGCGCCGGTTTTTCCAGCAGAGCGGTATTCCGACCAGGCAGGTACGCAGGTTTATGCGTATGTACATCCGCAACAGAACGTCCAGCGTGGAACTCTCGATGAACCGGGTGATGCATCGTGCGCGCAAGCTCGCAGAGCGAGAGCGCGCCGCCGTGCTGGACAGTCTAATCCTGCTGCGGCTGATTCAGGAGGAGCATCCGCCGTTTCTGGAGGCGGTGCGTCAGGTGTGCGCCAAGACCATCCATGCCGGAGGCACGGAAAAGCCTGTCACTGCTCCCCGACCGGAGCCGTCCGACAAAGCGAATGCGAACCCGGTAGGTACAAAAAAAATAGGCGCAGACAAAGCAGATGCGCACAAAATCGTGTGCGGTGTCAATGAGATGCGGTATGAGCTGCTTTCGCGCGTGCACGGACAGGACCACGCCGTGTATGCCTTCACCGAGGGCTTTTATCATGCGGAGCTGCTGGATGACGCGGAGCGCCGCCGCCCCAAGGCACTGTTTGTCCTTGCCGGCCCTCCGGGGGTCGGAAAGACCTATCTGGCAGAGCAGGCGGCAAAGCTCTCGGGCTACCCGTTCCGCCGCTTTGATATGAGCAGCTATTCCCAGAAGGAGGCAACCAGCGAGCTGACCGGCGATGCACCGGTCTGGAAGAACGCCAAGCCGGGCGTGCTGACCGAATTTGTGCGCGAAAACCCGGACTGCATCCTGCTGTTTGACGAAATTGAAAAAGCGCATACGAATGTCATCCATCTGTTTTTGCAGATGCTGGATGTGGGTGTGCTGCGCGACAGCAACCGCGATGAGGATGTCTCCTTCCGCAATACCCGCATTATTTTTACCACCAACGCAGGCCGTCAGCTGTACGAGGAGCACGAGGGAACGGGCGTATTTTCCCGTCAGGTCGTGCTGGACGCCCTGCGCAGCGATATCAACCCGCAGACCGGAGAGCCGTTTTTCCCCGCGGCGATCTGTTCCCGTCTGGCGACCGGAACCGCAATCATGTTCCGCCATCTGGCGGTGCGGGATCTGGAGGAAATCGCACTGGCGGAGCTGAACAGCTGTGCCGCAATGTTCCAAAAGCAGTACGGCATTCCGGTGGAAATTGATCCGCTGACCGCAACCGTGCTCCTGTTCGCGGAGGGCGGACGTGTGGATGCCCGCACCCTGCGCGCACAGGCGGAAAATTTCTTTAAAAAAGAGCTGCTGGAACTGCTCAGCCTGTTTGGCAACGAACATCGGGAGCGCATGATGCAGCAGCTGAAGGTCATCCGGTTTGCGGTGCAGACCGACCGCGCCGAGGGCGATGCCGCGGAGCTGTTCCGCCCGG
>JAEDEU010000047.1 GCA_016293155.1 Clostridiaceae bacterium
GTTCGGATAGATGCCGTATGCAACAGTATTCAGCATAACCTCTACGCCGAGATTCTGTACCTCGTCCAGCAGTTCGGTGCCGATGTCAACACCTCTAACGCCTGCTTTGTGTCTGCTGGAGCCAAAGAATTTGTGAATCTGCTTGAACAACTGACCGCCCGGCTTGCTATTTTCATCTACAACCAAAACCTCTGCACCATACTTAGCAGCTTCAATTGCTGCGGAAAGTCCTGCAGGACCGGCGCCAATAACCAGAATTTCAACTTCTTTTGCCATTATGACTCCTCCCACTTTCCAAGACCATCCTGTGTCTCTACGATCATTCCGTCTTCAACCGGCGTTATGCAGGTACGTACATTCGGATCACCGTTTACAGTCATAACACAGTTGGTGCAGCGTCCGATTCCGCAGAAGTATCCTCTCGGCTCGTGGTGCTTTGGACTGATATTCGCGACCTTGATTCCACTCGCCAGCAGCGCCGAGAGAATCGGCTCACCCTCTACTGCCGGAATCGGCTTTCCGTCAACGATAATCTGAACCTCTTTCTTTTCCTCCAGATCACCCAAAATGATATGGTTCTCTATTCTGGACATATTAATATCCTCCTCAAATCAGGCTTCGCTTACCTTGAAGTAATCTTCTCCGTTCATGCATTTAATTGCATGAGCTGCTACAGCAGGACCAATGCAGTATCCGCAGAAGCCAGTTACTGCATAGTAGACACCCGGATACTGCTCGACTTCTCCGATATAAGGCAGCCGCTCCGGTGTAAAGCCTTCAAATCCGGACCAACTGCGCAGGATGTTCAGCTTCTTCAAAGACGGAATGATATTCTGTGCTTCTCTTACATTAAAGCATAATCCCTCAATGGATACGTCTTTTCTTTCGCTTGTCGCCAGATCTCCATAGCCCTCACGTCCGCCGCCGATCAGAATGGAACCCTCTGCCGTCTGCTTCATGGTCATAGTCGGCGTTGTAATCGTGTAATCAATGAAATGCGGCGCCTTTTCGGTGACCGTAATCATATTGTGTCTTTCTTCCAGTTCAATGTGTACACCCAGCGGGTCGAGCAGACGCGGGGAGCGAATTCCGCTGGAAACCAGGATTTTCTTCGCATGGAATTCTTCATTGTCCGAATATGCAACATATCCGTCGCCATCTGCTGCCGGTTCAATCTTCTGAATCAGCTGATGGTCGTAGAATTCTACGCCCAGTTTTTTTGCCGCCATCAGTACCGAAACACCAGCCTTCAGCGGGTTGGAGTATCCGGACATCGGGCTGAAGTTTGCCGCAATTACGTTATCGCAGATGTACGGCACTTTTTCTTTGATCTGCTCCTTATTCAGCCGCTCAACCGGCAGACCGTTCTTCGCAAATCTCTCTGCCTGCTCATCCAGCAGGTGCAGATCCTCTTCCTTCAGGATGCAGTACAGACCGCCCGTGCGGCGATATCCTACATCAATTCCGTCTTCGTTCTGGAACTGATTCCAGAGTTTTGCCGACAGAACATGTAACGGCAGAGATTTCGGGGGCTGCTGGAGGAGCTCAAGTCCTCCAGCATTTACGCCCGATGCCTCGTTACATGGATAGGTTCTGTCTACAATCGTTACCTTTTTGTTTTCCTTTGCCAGGAAATATGCAGCACTACAGCCTACAATACCAGCGCCAATAATCAAATACTCTGTCGATTTCACAACAAACCCTCCCGTATACGGTTCTCTCAGATTCGATCAGTTGTCATTTGTCTTGGAGAGTTCTTCGATGTTGCTCCATTCAATTACCAGCTTCTTCTCCTCATCGCTCAGGCCGCGGCGCGGACGCAGAGAGATGCCTTCTGCAAAGCCGTATACCTCTTCCAGGATATACTTGACAGCCTGCGTCGGCTTCGGGAAACGCTCGGTCATGTTGACAACCGGATACAGCTTCTTGTACAGCTCCAGACCCTTCTGATAATCCTTCTCGACGATCATTGCCTTGTGGAACTCTGCGGACAGCTTCGGGCAGATATTTGCGGTCATGCTGATCCAGCCGATTGCGCCGGTTGCATATGCCTGATACAGCAGGTAGTCGCAGCCGCACAGAACAGCGACATCGTCTGCCTTCTCAGCCTCAAAGATGTAATCAGTCATGACATCAATTACCATGGACGCATCCTTGACGATCTTGACATGCGGCAGCTTGTACAGCTCCTTCATGGTCTCGGTAGTAATGCCGGAGGTGACGTTCGGGTTGTTGTAAACCATGATGTCCAGATCGGAATGATCATTGATGTAGGTGTAGTGATCGATGATCTCGCTCTGGGACTGATGATAGTAGAAGGACGGCAGTACCATCGCTGCGTCCGCGCCTGCCTTATATGCGTTGTTCATCAGCTCAACCACATCAGCGACACGCTCTCTGGATGCGCCCACGATAACCGACGCGCCGCGCTTCTTGATGTACGGTACCATCTCATTGACGTACTCCTTGTGCTGCTCCAACGTAATGCTCTGATATTCGCCGGATGCCATCAGGACGCCGATGCCGCCAATACCGTTGTCGATCATCCAGTCCGCGTGCTTCTTTGCCACTTCGTAGTTGAAGGTGCCATCTTCGTTAATCGGGGTTACCATTGCGGGAAATACATGTGTAAACTTTTCCAGGCTCATTTTTCTGTCTCCTTTTCAATCGTTGGTTTCAATCTATCTCGTTTTTATAATCGGAATCGAGCTGATATTACTTGTTTAGATAGTTCAGAACGAATTCCAGATTTTCACGGAAGCTTCCTCCCGGAATGAAGTTTGCGTTGAAGAGCGCGCTGCCCATTGTATATTCCGCAACGCCCGCTTCCTTCATCGCATCCATGCGCTCAGTGTTGCCGATGCTTCCTGCGATACAGACCTTGTCTCCTCCGACTGCCTCGACAACCGCCTTGGTCAGTTCAACCGGATCACCGTCCACATAACGGTAAGCGGTCAGATCCACGCCGTTTGCGCCATTTTCGACGCACTTCTTTGCCGAAGCTACAACGGATTCAATCGAGCCGGTCAGTGCCACCGGACTTCCACCTACCTTTCCGCAGAACGGAGAGTACTTCAGGTTGTGCTCCTTTGCATAGGCAAAAACAGAATCAAATGGCAGGGCACCGGTCAGATAATCAAAGCCGCACTCATAGGCGAGCTTTGCACCTTCCAGACATCCCTCTTCCGTGTAGGTGACAACTTCAATGTATGTTTCCTTGCCGGCATCCTTCATCGCCTTGGCCAGCGCAGTCATCTGATCTTTCGGCAGACCAACATCCTTGAAGCCCCATTTTTTTGCAGGCAGATCCTTGCACTGCTCGAAAATCTCCGCCGCGTTGGTAACTGTGATGTCGTTGTTGGTCAGCATAATGATTAATTCTGGTGTCATTACTTCATCCTCCTATTTCCGTTTAGTTGGAAGGTGCCATGCTCCAGCTTACCAGAGCAATGGTATCGCCGATATTGGTCAGCTGATGCGGCTCTGTCGGCGGAATGATCTGTGCATCTCCTTCATGCAGCTCATACAGTGTGTCGCCGCAGCGCAGAAGTACAGAACCCTTTACTACGAAAAACACTTCGTGAGAATTGGGATGTCCCGGGTCGACTGCTCCCGTCTGCCCCGGATGCAGCTGAGATGTTCCAAATGTAATTTTATCTGTGCTGAAATACTGCCTGCAAACTTCAACGCCTTCCAGAAAAATCTTTGCTTCTGCTGCTTTGACCACCTTGGTTTCCACGTCATTTCTCCTCTCTATTGTTATTCAGGTGAATGCTTGATTCCCCTCTTCTTGCTGTTGATTATAACAAATCTCTCTTCATTATTCAATCGTTTTTAATCGTTTTATATCATTTTCGTTAAAACCGTTTAAAAACGATTATCTCTTTTTGTTGATTGTGACCTTTTGTCACTTGTCACGTTCTGTCATTGCAACTAATGGCATTCCCCCTCATCCTCCTTGTTTTAAATAGAAAAAACCTTTTTAGACTGTGTTTTCGTTAATTCACTCTTGAATTTCATGAATTTACAGCTTATACTATTACTATAAACAACCTATTATCCTATGATAGTTGTTTTGATCCAACTCAAATCTTATCATAAACGATGATCGAACGATAAAAAGAAGGGGAACTATATGCCAAAAACAGTAATCAATCAGTTTCCAGAGGAGCGGGAACAGCTCATATTGGAATTTCTGGAAAATCAAGGGAAAATCCGTATCGGTGATGTAACGGATATATTACACATCTCACCTTCCACTGCGCGCATTCTTCTGCAAAAGATGCACGACAAAGGTCTGCTCCAAAGAACACATGGCGGTGCTATCGCAATCGGGAAAAAGGTTCTTCCCAATCAGGATCGCAATTTTATCGAAATCACCAACCGGGATAAAAAGCAAAAAATTGCAGCTGCGGCTGCGGCAACCGTACAGGACGGCGATTATATCGTTCTTGGCAGCGGGACAACCACCTTTTTAATGTCCACGATGCTGCACGGCAAACATGATCTCACCGTAGTTACAGACTCCATTCCGATCGCCTATGAGCTTTTGAATGATGAAGATATCACCCTGTATGTATGCGGCGGATGGATTATGAAACGGAACAGTGCATGCCGTGGAATCACTGCCGAAAATTTTTTCAAAGATTTAAAGGTGGATAAATCCTACTGTGGTGCCGATTCGATTGATGTGGAAATCGGAATCAGTTCTGTCGATTTCGACCCAAGAACCGAGAGTGCTGTCTGCCGCTCCGGCGCCGAATGCTACATTCTCGCTGATTCTACCAAATTCAGCATCCGGCCTTTTATCGACAAGGTCATTGATATTCATGAAATCAATCATGTGATATCTGACGGTTCTTTGGATATGGCCCATCAAAACGCATTGAGAGATGCTGGCATTGATGTTATAATTGCATCCTAAATTGTAATAACAAGCTGTCAAAGTTTCCGGAGCGACAAAAAGCCAGAGAATTTCTTGGAAATTCTCTGGCTTGTATCATTTTGTCCGAAATATGTTGAAATAAAGCCGATTCTTATGCCATATCCGGCTTGTCCCAAAGGTGAAGCAGGGTGCCGATGCCCATTTCGAGTGCCTTTTTATAGCAGGTGTAGCCCCATGCAACATCTTCCGTCGGCATATCGCCAACCGCATAGACAATGACCTGATCCTCAGATTCACGTAGAGAAAAATCTGCATCAAAGAACGGGATGCTCCCAAAAGCCCGGGAAGCCTTCCGAGCTGTTGCGAAATGATATACCTTCTTGGGCAGTTCCTGACCACGCCAGTTGAACGCACGGGCATAGTTTGTTTCGCTTCCAATGTCCACACCCATTACTAAGGTTTTCTCAGCGACTTGCGCGATCTTGATATTCTGTGTATAATTCATGGTGAACCTCCGGTTTTGTTGGGTTGCTTCATCCTCAGCTTCTTCTCCGCTGATCCGACCTTACGAAAGGAAAATCCGATATTTATCTTTATCCGTTCTTATGCTATAATTATATATACTGAACGACAGAGATTCGGATAAACACATCTATATCAAGCTGCAATTTGTGCAGCCTTTGGGAAATACAAGGAGATTATTATATGGAAATTGTCCTGTTAACTGCGTTGGGTGTAGGCGGAGCGACTATCATCGGTGCGATTCTGGGTTTTGCATCCAAGTCAATTTCACATCGGTTCAGCGACATTGTTCTTGCCTTTGCCGCAGGCGTGATGCTCGCCGCTGCTGTCATCGGGCTCATCCTTCCGTCGCTGGAGTATGGCGGCAAAACCGCGCTTCCGGTGACAGTCGTCGGCATTTTTTGCGGAGCATTCTGTCTGAATCTGATGGATAAAGCAGTCCCTCATCTGCATCGTCTTGCAGGCACGGATCAGGAGTCGCATCCTGAACAGACGGAACAGCTGAATAAAGTATTGCTGTTTGTCATGGCGATTGCCATCCACAATCTTCCGGAAGGTATCGCTGCCGGTGTCGGATTTGGCACAGGCAATACCGGGGAAGCTCTGACCATCGCCGCCGGTATTGCTCTTCAGAATATCCCCGAAGGCATGGTGATTATTGCTCCCATGCTCGCTGCCGGGATGAGTCATGGCAGAACATTTATCGCGGCTCTGATCACCGGTCTGGTTGAAGTACTGGGTACCCTGCTGGGCTATTTTGCCGTAAGTATATCCGCTGCTGTTTTACCCTTCGCTCTTGCCTTTGCCGGAGGTACTATGGTCTATGTGATCAGCGATGAGATGATCCCCGAAACGCATGCACATGGATGCGAACGCGGCGCAACCTATTCTCTGCTGGGTGGTTTTTGCCTGATGCTGGCCATGAGCCACTATCTTGGATAAATGAATAAAATCAATTGCTGTTGCATTTCCCGCGTAATATGGAATGTTATCATAGTATATCGCAATCGCTTTGTCTATATAAATCCATATTATTTCGTTTGCCGCAAGCCGCTATTCGTTTTAAGATTGCAATACACATGCACTCATATATAAAAGATTTCGGAGACAACTCTGCAAAAAGAACGGGATACGCCCAAATCCGGAGCGTATCCCGAAATTATATTGTATCGGCAGAATTAACCGCGTTCCGCACGAATCTTTGCAAAGCAGTCACTGCAGTAAACCGGACGGTCGCTGCTCGGCTGGAACGGGAGCTTTGCCTCTCCGCCGCACTTGGAGCAGGTCGCGGTAAAGAACTCACGCTGCGGACGCGATGCGTTCTTGCGCTTGTCGCGGCAGGTCTTACATCTCTGCGGCTCGTTCTGGAAGCCGTGATCTGCGTAAAATTCCTGCTCGCCGGCGGTGAACACGAACTCCTCGCCGCAATCTCTGCATACCAAAGTTTTGTCCTGATACATATCGTTTTACCTCTCTTTGACTCTCTCCGTATTATTCCTCCGGAGGGCATGATTTATGCGAACAGGCTTGCTCCTGTGATCGCTCGGTCAGCTTTGCCGATTTGCGCTTGATGCGCTGAAGGGCATTGTCCACGGATTTGATCTGCTTTCCCAGCTGCCGGGCGATTTCCGCAAGGGAATATCCCTCCAGATACAGCGAAAGCACGTTTTCCTCCAATGGAGACAGGAGCTTTTTCAGTGCACAAATGCGCTCCTTATGCTCCTCCATGCCGATCACAAGAACCATCGGATCAGAACCGGGCATTGATGCGGACGCAGCCGCATCCGGATTGTCGTCAAACAGAGGTGCGATTTCTCCCGTCTGCATTGGCAGTTCCTGCACCGCAGACGCCGCGGAACGAATCGCAGTAAAAATACGATGCTGAACACAGATACGCGCAAAGGCCGCAAAGGAAAGACTGCGCTCGGCTGTATAGCCTCGAATTGCACTGAGCAGCCCGATCATTCCCTCCTGAATCAAATCCTCGCTGTCTCCTCCCGCAAGAAAATACGGACGGGCGCAGGACTTAACCAGTCGGAAATAACGCACCGCAAGCTCTGCCTCCGCTTCTGTGCTGCCGCTCTGCGCGCGCAGGCACAATGCTTCATCGCTGAATGCTGTTAAATCACTGTGATGATTGTGTTCTCCATACATCATATTTATTAGTATAACCGTATTCAGAGGAGCTGTCAAGGCTCATTCTGTATATTTTGCCAGTTTCTTTTGGTTTTTTCCGTTTTTGTTTGTTCTCTTTCGACAATTTCAGACACAAGCTCTGATTCTGGTAAAACGATGACCGGGTTACAGCACGCTTCGAATGACATCCGCCACCGCGCAGCAGGTGGTCTGAACCAGCTCCGCATCCTCTGCCTCAACCATGACGCGCACCAGCGCCTCGGTGCCGGACGGACGCACCAGAATACGGCCGCCGCCGAGCTTGCCTTCCGCCTCGTCAATCGCTTCCTTGACAATCGGATGCTTTGCAATGGTTGCCTTCTGGGTATTCGGAACCGCAACATTGACCAGCATCTGTGGCCACGGCATAACCTCTGCCGCGATCTCGGATGCCTTCTTGCCGCTGTCGCGCAGGATGCTCAGGAACTGGATTGCCGTCAGCTCACCGTCTCCGGTGCTCGCGTGCTCAAGGAAAATAACATGACCGGACTGCTCGCCGCCGAGGCAGTATCCGTTTTCCAGCATTTTTTCCAGCACGTAGCGGTCGCCGACATTCGCGCACACGATGTCAATACCGTTGCCCTCCGCGTACTTATACAGTCCCTTGTTGGACATCACGGTTGCGACAAATGCATTGCCGCGCAGACGTCCCTCCTGCTTGAGCTTGACGGCGCAGACTGCCATGATGCGGTCGCCGTCCAGCACCTCGCCCTTGTCATCCACGACCAGACAGCGGTCTGCATCGCCGTCAAATGCGATTCCGCAGTCAAACTCACCCGTGCGCATACGCTCCTGAAGCGGCTCCAGATGGGTCGAGCCGCAGCCCAGATTGATATTCACGC
This sequence comes from Clostridiaceae bacterium, assembly GCA_016293155.1. Taxonomy (GTDB): domain Bacteria; phylum Bacillota; class Clostridia; order Oscillospirales; family Butyricicoccaceae; genus JAEDEU01. The sequence continues at coordinate 8,425 of JAEDEU010000047.1, forward strand.
CGTCGGGCTCAAAATAACGGAAGCTCGCATCCGCCTTGAGCTTGCGGAACAGTACCTTTGCTGTCGTGGAAGCCGCACCGTTGGCGCAGTCCACTGCAATGCGCAGACCGCTCAGGTCTCCCTGGATGGTCTCCGCCAGATGATCGGTATATTCCTCAACCGGATCAATCTCACCCTTGATGACACGTCCGAGCTTACCATTTACTGCAAGCGGAATCTTATCCGCATGGTCAATGTATTCCTCAATGCGTGCCTCCAGCTCGTCATTCAGCTTATAGCCATTGCCTGCAAAGATTTTAATTCCGTTGTATTCATACGGATTGTGCGAGGCAGAAATAACGATACCTGCCGCAGCACCGTGCTTGATGGTCAGATATGCCACAGCCGGAGTCGGGATCGCACCCAGAACCTCAACATCCACACCGGAGGAGCAGATACCGGCGGTCAGAGCCGCTTCCAGCATATCGGAAGAAATTCGGGTATCCTTACCGATTAAAATCTTTGCACGGCGGCTGCTCTGCTCCTGCAGGACATAGGCTGCCGCACAGCCGATCTTAAACGCCAGCATTGCATCCAGCTCAACATTGACTACACCGCGTACACCGTCAGTTCCAAAATATTTTCCCATAATTAGTTCTCCTTTATTTCTATCTATTCTAAAATTATGCCGTATTTGGCAAATTGCAATATCATTCGAAGCCCAGCTGCTCCATTACCCCGCTGTCCGGATGAATATCCAGATGCTCGTAGGCACGCGCGGTGACACAGCGTCCGCGCGGGGTGCGGCTGAGAAAACCGATCTGCATCAGATACGGCTCATATACATCCTCCAGCGTAACTGCCTCCTCACCAATCGCGGCGGCGAGGGTCTCCAGTCCGACCGGACCGCCGTCAAAGGTACGGATGATTGCGCGCAGCATACGGCGGTCAATGGCGTCCAGTCCGAGCTCATCAATCTCCAGTGCGCGCAGTGCCATGTCCGCGGCCTCCTTGGTTATGACACCGCCGAAGCGCACCTGTGCAAAGTCACGCACGCGGCGCAGCATCCGGTTGGCAATACGCGGCGTTCCGCGCGAGCGGCGGGCGATTTCATACGCTCCGTCCGTCTCCGCCGGAACATTTAAAATACTCGCAGAGCGCTCCACAATCTGAAGCAGCTCCTCCGGCGAATACAGCTCCAGCCGCAGCATAACGCCAAATCGGTCGCGCAGCGGCGAGGTCATCTGACCTGCGCGGGTTGTCGCGCCGATCAGCGTAAATTTAGGCAGATCCAGACGGATGGAACGCGCCGCCGGTCCCTTGCCGATGATGATATCCAGTGCATAGTCCTCCATCGCCGGATAGAGAATCTCTTCGACGCTGCGGTTTAGGCGGTGGATTTCGTCGATAAACAAAATATCATTTTCCGTAAGACTGGTGAGCAGTGCCGCCAGATCGCCCGCTTTCTCAATCGCCGGTCCCGAGGTAACGCGGATATTTACGCCCATCTCGTTTGCGATGATATTCGCCAGTGTGGTTTTTCCTAGCCCGGGCGGGCCGTACAGCAGCACATGGTCGAGCGGCTCTCCGCGCTGCCGTGCCGCCTCGATGAAGATAGAAAGGTTTTCCTTTGCCTTCTCCTGACCGATGTATTCCCCCATCAGCCGCGGGCGCAGCGTGACCTCCGCGTCATCTGCCGCATTCTGAGATGCGGATACAATGCGGTCGTCCGCAAAATTTTCATCAAATTCGATGCTCATAACGGTTTCCTTTCGCGGTTACTGAATCGCCAGCTTCTTGAGGCACATGCGAATAATATCCTCCGCGGAGCAGTCCGCCAGCTCCATGCCCTGCATTGCGCCGGTCGCCTCCGCCTGCGAATAACCGAGCACCATCAGCGCGGAAATCGCCTCGGACACAGCGGATTCCGCAGTCGATGCAGCCGGAAGGCTGGAAATCACGGCACTGCCGCCTGTATTCTTCTGCTCCTTGGCGAGCTTGTCCTTCAGCTCCAGTACAATACGCTGTGCGATCTTTTTGCCGATTCCCGGCGCACGGGTGAGCAGCTTTTCATCCCCCGTGATGATAGACAGCGCAAGCTGGGACGGCGGTGCACACGACAAAATCGCCAGCGCCGCCTTCGGACCAACACCGGAAACACCGATCAGCATCCGAAAACAGTTCAGCTCCTCCTGCTCGGCAAAGCCGTACAGGTCAAAAATTTCCTCGCGCACATACAAGTGGGTGTACAACTTTGCCGGCTCACCCAGGCGCAGCGCCGCACAGGTATTTTGTGAGGTATGACAGGCATAGCCCACACCGCCGCAGTCAATAACCACGAGGTTCGGCTCGATATGCGCCGCCTTGCCTTCTACATAATAAAACATACTTTTTCCTCAATTATTTCTCAAATCGCAGCAGCTGCGAGCCTGCGGAATTTCCGTGACAAACCGCAATGGCAAGTGCATCCGCCGCATCATCCGGCTTTGGCATTTTGTGCAGTCCGAGCATGGTTCTGGTCATCTCCATGACCTGCCGCTTTTCCGCACGCCCGTAGCCGACCACCGACTGTTTGACCTGAAGCGGTGTATACTCCGCCGGCTGAATGCCGCGCTGGGCACACGCGAGCAGAATCACACCGCGCGCATGTCCAACCGCGATGCCGGTTGTGATATTCGTATTAAAAAACAGCTCCTCGATTGCGACCTCATCCGGATGAAAGGTATCCAGCAGGGTCATCATATCATCATAAATCTCCTTGAGACGAAGATGGAGCGGCAGACCGGCAGGCGTGCGGATCGCGCCGTGCTGAATATGGGTAAACCGTCCGCGCTCACAGCGCACCACGCCATAGCCGACAATCGCATAGCCGGGATCAATTCCAAGTATTATCATGTGTCTCCCTGACCATTTTGTTATAGTTTATCATAATAAAATAATATCCACAAGCAAAAACAGCAAAAAACATTACTGGCAAAGGCTGCGAATTCGGTCTGCTGCGAGCAGCACGCCCAGCTTGCCGGAGGAATAGGTCAGACCGCCCTGCATATAGCACACATACGGCTCACGCATCGGCGC
>JAEDEU010000210.1 GCA_016293155.1 Clostridiaceae bacterium
CAATCGAGGCAACCAGATGCCCGCACTGCACCTCGGAGCTGGCGGAAAAAGAAGCTGTATAACCGGATTTTTGAAACAGAAAAGGACATCCCGTTGGATGTCCTTTCAGCTTGTCGAAAAACCTATTTTAAAAGAGCAACTTCTGATAGAAGCCCTCTCAGTCAGTGCCTGCGGCACTGCCAGCTCTCCCAGAGGGAGAGCCAAGTTACGTAATCTTTTTGGCGAAATATACCCGTTTTAACGCCATATCAACGATAATTGCGCACTCATCTTGCCTCTCCCTTTGGGAGAGGTGGATTCGTCCGAAGGACGAAGACGGAGAGGGCGCTGATATGTTTTCTCTTTTCTTGCCACTTTCTCGACAATTTCTCGACAATTTCAAAGGACATCCCGTTGGATGTCCTTTTTTCATATGCGGAAGTGCTTTTCCGGTATGGTCGGGATTTCCTCAGCGCAGAGAAATTCCACGCGCACACCGGGCAGACTGCGGATATGCTCCAGACAGGCGTCGATTTTGTACTGTTCGCCCTGTAGCTCCAGCTCGACATCGCCGCTGTCCAGATTGCGCGCCCAGCCGGTCAGACCGTACTGCTGCGCCGCCATTTTGGTGCGAAAGCGCAGACCGACGCCCTGAACCCGACCGGATAGGGTAATATGCCATCGTGTCATAGGAAACTCCTCCTGTCTGATTTTTTGATAGCGGAAGTGTGCGGATGGATTTAACGGGCATCCTCCTTTTCGTCCTCAAGCCGTTCCTCGAAGCCGCGGAACACATTGCGCTCCGGTACGGTCTCGGCAGCGGTCGCCGCGGGGTCATAGGCAGTTTTAGCCGTTGCCGCTGCGGTCTTTGCGGTATGCTTTGCCGCATTTTTTGCGCGCGGAGAGGTGCGGCGCGGCTTGGGCTGAGATTTGGGTTTGGCAGAGCGCTTACGCGTTGCAGCCAGAGCCTTGAAAATGCGGAATGCATCGCGGATGCCGGAGATTCCCATCCAGAGCGCAGAGAGCAGCGCAATCAGCAGGAACAGCGCCGGCAGGAAGGTGTCCTCGATCAGACCGCGGCGAACGACATATGTCACCGTCTCGAACGTATCCGGGAACAATACAAGTGCAGCGCACAGATGGATGAAACCGGTGATGCTCTGCGCAATGCCGCTCGACAGGCTGCCCGTGCGGTACAGATGGCTGGCAATCCAGCGCATCAGCACCAGCGGAATCAGGAAGCAAACCGCGGTATACAGAGAACCGTCAAAGGTTTCGTAGTAGAAACCGAGCCGATAGCAGGACTCCGCGGTGAGCGCCGCGAGCAGCAGTACAGCGGTCGCCGGTACGATTTGTCCGGCATGGGGGCGCACCTCCTCCAGAATGCGGGAGGAGATATAGAGGACTGCAAGCAGAAGAATGAGTCCGCCGACAGGCAGTACTGTCAGGCTGGACAGGGAACGGCTGTACAGTATGTCGGACAGAATTTCTCCGGGATGGTATACCGGAAAGGTCTCGGTGTATATACAAAGCAGCATACACAGGCAGAATGCGAAATGCAAGCCCTGAACCAGATAGCGCGGAACGGTATTTTTATCGGTCATTTTGCTGAACAGATAACCCGCCGCAATCAGCGTGACACACAGCAGGATGGCATTTTTCCATCCGCCGCCAGCGTCCAGCTCGTTGAATTGGACACAGGCGTAGGTATCGCACACCAGACCCAGCAGAAAAAACAGAACTTTTTTCATGGCTTCCCTCCTCAATATGTCAGATATATGTGTTGGTTCTATGATAGCGGATTTTGAGTGAAATTGCAATGTGCAAAGCATGAAGGGAAACTGACAGCGCTCCGAAACAGAGAAAAATTTGTATAAAAAAGAATTGACAAACGGAATGAAACAAGTTACACTATGGGTAACATCTACAGCAGGAGGGATATCATGAAAAAGCAGTCGGTTTTGAAGTCGTTGTCCAGGGACAACCAATATCTGGTACGAAATTTTTTTATTGCGTATTTTGTGATGGGGATGTATCTGATTCTGATCGGCTCCGCGCTGCCGGAGATCAAGGCGGAGTATCAGA
>JAEDEU010000211.1 GCA_016293155.1 Clostridiaceae bacterium
GTTGTCACTTGTGATTACTGTCTAGCCATTTGCAGATGAGATGGGAAATAACACCTGCCATGACAGCAATAAGTAAAGAGGACAGGAAATCCATTCGGGCACCCCCTTTCCGTTGCCGGATTGGGCAATGACAACGGATATATTATAACACACTCTATTCATAAAAACTATACATATAAAGACAAAGACCGACGCAAGCTGCGCCGGTCTTTGAACATATATTGGGGGTATTTAAGAAATGGGCTGAGTTGGTTACTGTGCCATCAGACCGCAGATTGCGTTGGAGAACTCTGCCGGATCGTCGATCGGCATACCCTCGATGAGCAGTGCCTGATTGTACAGCAGAGAGGTGTACTGCTTGAGCTTCTCCTGATCGGATTCGTACAGGCCGCACAGGGTCTGGAAGATCGGATGGGTGCTGTTGATCTCGAGCACGCGCTTTGCCGCAACCTTGTCGGCGTTCGGCAGGGAATTGAGCACCTTCTCCATTTCCAGCGTCAGATTGCCCGTGCTGGACAGGCAGACCGGATAGGTCAGCAGGCGGCTGGATACGCGGACTTCCTCCACCTTGCCGCCGAGTGCTTCCTTCATCAGGTCGAACATCGGCTTGTTCTTGGTGGACTGCTCCTCAGCTGCCTTCTTCTCCTCCTCAGTAGTGAGGTCGAGATCGCCGGAAGAGATGGACTGGAACTTCTTCTCCTTGTGCTCCATAATCTGCTGCAAGCAGAACTCGTCAACCTCGTCGGTCAGGTACAGGATGTCATAGCCGTGGTTGCGGACCTGCTCTGCCTGCGGCAGCTGAGCCAGACGCTCAATGCTCTCGCCTGCAGCATAGTAAATGTCCTTCTGACCCTCCGGCATCTTCTCCACGTACTCGTCGAGCGTAATCATCTTCTGCTCATTTGCGGAGTAGAACATCAGCAGATCACGCAGCTTCTCCTTGTCTGCGCCGTAGTTTGCATACGCGCCGACCTTGATCTGAATGCCAAAATTCTTCCAGAACGCGTCATATGCCTCGCGGTCCTCCTTGAGCATCTTGAGCAGCTCGGACTTGATCTTCTTCTCAAGGCTCTTTGCGATGGACTTGAGCTGGCGGTCATGCTGTAGAATCTCGCGGGAGATGTTCAGCGACAGGTCGGCGGAATCGACCAGACCGCGGACAAAGCTGAAGTAGTCCGGCAGCAGGTCTGCGCACTTGTCCATGATGAGTACGCCGCTTGCGTACAGCTGCAAACCCTTTTCAAAATTCTTGGTGTAGTAATCGAACGGCGGCTGCTTCGGGATGAACATCATCGCGGTGTAGGTGGAAACGCCTTCGGTCTTGACGTGCATGACGCGCGCCGGAGCCTGCCAGTCCATGTACTTTTCCATATAGAAGGAATTGTACTCCTCGTCGGTGACGTCCTTCTTTGCCTTCTTCCACAGCGGAACCATGGAGTTGAGGGTCTCGTCCTCGTAGACGGTCTCATACTCCGGCTGATAATCCTCCGGTGCATCCTCCGGACGCGGCTTCATCTTGGAGCGCTGCATCAGCATCTTGATCGGATAGCGGATGTAATCCGAATACTTCTTGACGATGGAGGACAGGCGGTAATCGGTCAGGTAAGAGTCGTAATCGTCGCCCTCCTCCTTGTTTTCCTTGATGGTCAGGATGATATCCGTACCGCAGGTTGCCTTTTCACACGGCTCGATGGAATAACCGTCCGCGCCGTCGGACTCCCATGCATACGCCTGCTCCGAGCCGCACGCCTTCGTGACGACGCGCACCTTGGAGGAAACCATGAATGCGGAATAGAAGCCGACGCCGAACTGACCGATGATATCCATATCCTCGCCGTTCTGCTGCTCTGCGTTCTCGGTCTTGAAGTCCAGAGAACCGCTCTTTGCGATGACGCCGAGGTTGTTCTCCAGCTCGTCCTGCGTCATGCCGATGCCGTTGTCCGACAGGGTCAGCTGACGCGCATCCTTGTCCACGCTCAGGCGGATTTCATAGCCGGATTCCGGGATTAGGGTGGTGTCGGTCAGGGACTTGAAGTGGCGCTTGTCGATTGCGTCGCTTGCGT
>JAEDEU010000212.1 GCA_016293155.1 Clostridiaceae bacterium
GCGCTGATCTATTTGCTCTTTTTCTGCCACTTTTTCGACAGCCTGGATGAACCGCGCAGTTCCCCATTTTATTTCATTATAATTGTCCATCCCCATAAAAATCAATCCGCAGAACAGACAAACAAAACAGCCATTCCGGACAGAGAACGCACGCTCCGTCCGAAATGACTGCCGGCTGCGTCATTTTCCGACGCAGAATTTTTCAAAAATATTGGAAATAATGTCGTCCGTCACCGACTGGCCGGTGATCTCGCCGAGCGCGGCAATCGCGCCCTCCGCGTCCATCACCACTGCATCCGGTGTCATGCCGGATTCTGCCGCGCAGAATGCCGCCTCACAGCGCTCCGCCGCGCGGGCGAGCGCCGCCGCCTGACGCGCATTGGTGATAATACCGCCGTCATAGACCGCGCCGTCCATACCGACTACCTTCGGAATCAGCTCATACAGCTCCTTCAAACCGTCGCCGTTCTTGGCGCTGACCGCGACCACATGCTGAAAATGCCGCCGGATGGACTGCATATTGATCGCACTGGGCAGGTCGCTCTTATTGATGACCGCAATCGCCCGCTTGCCGTGCGTGCGCGCAATCACCATCAGATCCTCATCCGAAATATCATCGCTGGAATCGAACACTGCGAGAATCAGATGCGCACTGGACGCCTGCTTCATCGCGCGGTCAATGCCGATTTTCTCCACCGGATCGCTGGTGTCGCGCAGACCTGCGGTATCGTACATCCGCAGAACCACCGCGCCGATGCGGATGGTTTCCTCGATCACGTCGCGCGTCGTGCCCGGAATATCCGTGACAATCGCACGCTCCACGCCTGCAAGCGCATTGAGCAGAGAGGATTTTCCGGCGTTCGGCCGTCCCAGAATGGTACACGGCACGCCCTCGCGCAGAATGCGCCCGTACTCATAGCTCTCCGCGAGCCGGTACAGGTCGCGCGTGGCATTGTGCAGAATCTCACACGCATTCTCGAACAGCACCGAGTCGATTTCCTCATCCGGATAATCCACCACTGCGAGAAATTCCGAAACCAAATCCACGATTTTCTGCCGGATTTCAACGATTTTCCCGCCGACTGCTCCCTCCAGCTGTGCCGCGGCGTTCTCCGCCGCCTGCGCGGTCTGCGCCGTGACGAGATCGTGCACCGCCTCCGCGCCGGAAAGATCCATCTTACCGTTGACAAACGCACGGCGGGTAAATTCGCCCGGCTCCGCCTGCACCACGCCGTGTGCAAACAGCGCGGTCAGCACCGCCGACAGGATCGCCTGAGAGCCATGACACTGGATCTCCGCCATATTTTCGCCGGTATACGAATGCGGCGCGCGCATCACACACGCAAGGCACTTATCAATGACAGCGCCGTCCTTTGCCAGCAGACTGCCGTAAATCAGCCGAGAAGACGGCTTTTCCGCCATACTCGAACCATGATCCGGTCGAAAGACCTGATCCAGCACGATAATCGCATCCGGTCCGGATACGCGCACGATGCCGATTGCACCCTGCACCGGTCCCGTCGCAATCGCTGCAATGGTCTCCCTCATGTCGGACGCACCTCATTTCCCAACCAAAACAAGATGTGCAACACGCTTCTCCTTTCTCTTTTCAGAGAACAAATGAATGGCTTGAGAAAAATAACTGTAGGACTAAGCCGCATCGCCCTCTCCGTCATCGCCTTTCGGCGCTGCCACCTCTCCCGGAGGGAGAGGCAAGATATATCTGTTTTATGACCGTAACAGCGATTGCTCAACGACCAAAAATACGGTACTTGGCTCCCCCTCCGGGGGAGCTGGCACGGCGCCGCCGTGACTGAGAGGGCGATTGCTTCCCTCAAAAATTTTACTCAAAACCTTACTTAAAAACCGAATCTTTTCTCTTCGATTTCTCTGCCCATGCTGGTGCTCGGGCGCTTGGTTTCCTTATCCTGCGGCTTGCGCGGCGCGCGGCGCGGACGATATCCGTTGCTGCGCGGCGGACGGGCTGCGGTACGGTCGAGCGCTACCACAACGCGGCGGTTCGGCTCGGTGCCGGTGGAGTACGTGGTCACGCCCTTGTAAT
>JAEDEU010000213.1 GCA_016293155.1 Clostridiaceae bacterium
TCCATGTATTCGTTTTCCGGAATGCTGTCGGCGACGATGCCGCCGCCGGCCTGAATGGAAACGGTATTGCCCTTCTTGACTGCCATGCGGATGGCGATGCAGGTATCCATGTTGCCGGTAAAGTCGATATAACCGATTGCGCCGCCGTAGATGCCGCGCGGCTGCGGCTCCAGCTCCTCGATGATTTCGCAGGCGCGGATCTTCGGTGCACCGGACAGCGTGCCCGCCGGGAGCAGGGTGGAGATGGTATCGAATGCATCGTACTCCGGACGGATGTTGCCCTCGACGATGGAGGTGATGTGCATGATCTTGGAATAGCGGTGGATCATCATGTATTCCATCACCTCGACCGAATTGTATTCGGAAATCTTGCCAATATCGTTGCGGGCGAGATCGACCAGCATGTTGTGCTCTGCCAGCTCCTTTTCATCCGCCAGCAGATCGCGTTCCAGCGCCTTGTCTTCAGCATAGGTTGCGCCGCGCGGACGCGAGCCGGCAACCGGGAAGGTGGAGAGACGTCCGTCCTGCAGCTTTACCAGTGTTTCCGGAGAGGTGGACATCAGCTCGACATCGTCGCAGTGCAGGAATACCATGTACGGGGACGGGTTCGTGGTGCGCAGAACGCGGTAGGCATTCAGCAGGCTGTCCTGATATTCGGACTCAAACCGGCGGGAGAGAACTGCCTGGAAGATGTCGCCGTCCACAATGTACTTTTTGGTTTTCTCGACGATCTCGCAGTACTCTTCCTTGGTCAGATTGCAGGTGAAGTGCGGCTTGGATTTCGTGCGTATACGCGGCAGCGGCGTGTTGTCGTCGATCATACGGATGATCTTGTCGATTTCCGTAATGGCACTGCCGTAGTTTTCCAGTACGTTGTCCGTGCGCATGTTTACGATCACCTTAATCTTCTGGGAGAGATGATCGTAGGCGATGACCTTGTCGAACAGCATCAGGTCAAAGTCATTGTAGTCGCTCGATGCCAGTCCCAGCGTTGGCTCAGCATAGCCGATCATACGGTAGGAGTAGTATCCGACCAGACCGCCGGTAAACGGCGGCATACCGTCAATGCGCGGTGAGCGGTAATCCTTCATCAGCTCACGGAGAACGGAGTAGGGATCCGTGGTTTCGGTCTGCTCGGTGTGACCGTCCTCGTATTCTACGGTGACAACATTGTCTTTGCAGACCGCGTGCATCAGCGGATCAAAGCCAAGGAAGGAATAACGTCCCCAGCGCTCGCCGTTTTCCACGCTTTCCAGCAGGAAGTATCGGTCAGAGCTCTGCGCGAGCTTACGCAGCAGCGTAATCGGCGTGATGATGTCGGCGTAAATCTCGCGGCAGAGCGGGATCATGGAATAATCCTTTGCATAGCTCTGGATTTCGCTGGCAGACGGTTTTAACATGGGATTCATCCTTTCACAGTAGGGGGAGTTCGGTTTGCTTTGGGGCTTCGGACAATAAAAAAAGCCTTCGTCCCATCCATGGGACAAAAGCTTGAAACTTCTGCGGTGCCACCCAAATTGCCGCAATGCGGCCGCTCAATCAGTACACTAACATGTACGTCCGGCAGATAACGGTTCGGAATACCGTCGGCGCCTACTGCCCCGGCAGGGGGTTCGGGCCGCCCTCGCGAGTCCATTCGGCAAATTCTGTGCTGCCGCGATCTCACCATCCGCGGCTCTCTGGATACACCGGATATCTGCTTACTTTTCTCGTTCACAGGTTTGGCTTTGTTCTGGGGATATTTTAGCGCGCCGCTTTAGCGTTGTCAAGAGAGAAAATGGAAAAAATCACAAAAGATTTCGCGGGAAAAAGCGATGTTACTGGAAAAAACGACGTAAAATACGAAGAAAAAATGGTTGTTTATGCGTTGGAGTGCAGAATAATGTAGGATTGATTAGAACAATATATTGTGCAAAACATATAAAAAACTGGCAATTCATTTGGATAAACCGAGGTTACTCATTAACACAAATATCCGAAATAGAGAAAAAATGGGTTTTAAATTGTGCAGAAAATACAAAATACAAAAATGCATGACGATTCTCTGTTGA
>JAEDEU010000214.1 GCA_016293155.1 Clostridiaceae bacterium
AAACAGCAGATCAAGCAGTCGTTTCCGCATTGTCCGTCCCTTCCAGCTCCATCCGATTGCGGATCAGACGCGCACGCAGCGCACTGTACCGCCTGTTTTTCGTGTTCGTATTTACCATGGTCTGCACCACATCGGGCGATCCCACGATGACCAGCAGCTGCTTGGCGCGCGTGATCGCAGTGTACAGGATGTTGCGCGTCTGCAATCTCCTGCCCACGCCCTGCGGCAGTGCAAGCACAACCGCCTCGAACTCACTGCCCTGCGACTTGTGTACGGTCATGGCATATGCCAGCTCCAGCTCTCCGAGCATATCAAACGTATAGTGTGCAACCCGGTCGTCAAAGCGGATGAGCATGGTCTCGCTCTCTCGTGAGATGCCGATCACCTCGCCGACATCGCCGTTGAACATGCCCGAGCCGACCTCATCGTCCTTCTCCCACACAATGTCATAGTTGTTGCGCACCTGCATCACCTTGTCGCCGATGCGGAATACGGTGTCGCCGAAGCGCTTTTCCGGTCTGCCCTCGACCGGCGGGTTGAGCGCATCCTGCAACATCCGATTGAGCTGCTGCGTGCCGCCCGCCTGACGGCGCGCCGGTGTGAGCACCTGAATCTGCGACGGCTGAAAGCCATAGTATTTGGGCAGACGGGTGCGGCACAGCTCCGTGACCGTATTGATTACGTCCTGCGCGGAGGATTTTTTCATAAAAAAGAAATCGCCGTTGCGGTCGCCCGGCACGGGCATTTCGCCGTGGTTGATCGCATGGGCATTGCGGACAATGGCGCTCTGCTGCGCCTGACGGAAAATCTCGTTCAGCTCGACCGTCGCCACACAGCCCGAGCCGATCACATCGCGCAGAAAATTGCCCGGTCCGACCGGCGGGAGCTGATCCGCATCCCCGACCAGAATCAGACGGGTGTCCGGCGGCAGCGCCTCAAGCAGCGCCTCCATCAGTGTGATGTCGATCATGGATACCTCGTCCAGAATCACCACCTCGCCCTCAATCGGGTTGTCCCGCCCTCTGGCAAACACCGTGCGCCCCTCAGCGCCGCGATAGCCCGCTTCGAGCAGCCGGTGTATGGTTTTTGCCTCGCGTCCGCAAAGCTCGCTCAGGCGCTTTGCAGCGCGCCCTGTGGGGGCGGCAAGCACGACCTCCAGACCGATGGCATCGAAAAACTCCAGCATACCGCGCACGGTCGTGGTTTTGCCCGTACCCGGGCCGCCGGTCAGCACGACCAGACCGTACCGCGCCGCGCACTCGATCGCCTGACGCTGGAGCGGCGCATAGCGGATCTCTCCGCCCTCCTCCAGCGCGTCCAGCATTTCCTTCAAATCAAATTCATAGGTATATTCCGTCCGAGACAATCCGGTCAGGTAGTCCGCAATGTAGCACTCCGCGGAGTGAATCGGGCACAGATAAACCGCGTCCCGCTTGCAGATGTATTCACTGACCAGCTTGCTGCTTTGCAGCATATTGGACAGCTCGCTCTCCGCCAGCTCACCGTCCAGCGGGATTCCGTCCTCATCCTGTAATAAATTGCACGCCGCCGCAAGCAGCTTTTCCTTCGGGATAAAGGTATGCCCGTTGTCCAGATTAAACTGGAGCGTATACCGCAGTCCTGCCGAAATGCGCTCGGTTCCGGTGTGCGACAGCCCAAACGACAGTGCAAGATCGTCCGCGAGCTTGAACTCGACGTCAAACTCCTCCTCGCACAAACGATACGGGTTCTCCATGATGCGGTCGATGGCATCCTCCTTATATCGGCGGTACAGTCTGCCCGCCAGCTCGATGGGCAGATTGTTTTCCATCAAAAACTCCATCAGGCGGCGCATGGAGTTCTGGCGCAGGAACTGCTCCTGAATCTCCTCCGCTTTTGCGGACGTGATGCCGCGGATGGTGCTCAGGCGCTCCGGCTCACGTGCCAGCACCTCAAAGGTTTCCTCTCCAAACTGCTCCGCAATGCGCCGCGCGAGCTTGGGTCCGATGCCCTTGATGATGCCGGAGGACAGATAATCCGCAATGCCCTTGACGGTCG
>JAEDEU010000215.1 GCA_016293155.1 Clostridiaceae bacterium
GGCATGATACCACTCCTTTCGGGACATTCTATGAAAAGAGCGGACGGGATATGACAGGCTGACGAATAAAAGGCGGAATCCAAGGTACTCTGCCGGAGGGTATTTATGGAAAGAGGAGGAGCATTATGATGGAAAAACTGTTTCATCTTCGTGAACACAACACGACGGTAAAAACCGAGGTGATGGCGGGCATTACGACCTTCATGACTATGGCGTACATTCTTGCGGTCAATCCGAGTATTCTCTCGGCGGCGGGCATGGACAGCAATGCGGTGCTGATCGCCACTGCGCTGGCTTCCTTTCTCGGCTCGGCGCTGATGGCGTTTCTGGCGAACTATCCGTTCGCGCTCGCACCGGGCATGGGGCTGAATGCATACTTTGCATTTACCGTCGTACTGGTTCGTGGCTACAGCTGGCAGCTGGCTCTGCTGGCGGTTCTGGCAGAGGGTGTTATCTTTATCATTCTCTCGCTGACCAACGTCCGTGAGGCGATCTTCAATGCCATTCCGCTGTCGCTCAAGTCCGCGGTCTCCGCAGGCATCGGGCTGTTCATCGCGTTCATCGGCTTGCAGGACGCGAAGATCATTGTGGACAGCGACTCCACTCTGCTGACCTATACGGACTTTGCCGCAGGCGGCGCGGCGAATGTCGGCGCGGTGCTTGCCCTGCTCGGCGTGCTGATTACCGCAATTCTGCTGGTCAGACAGGTCAAGGGCGGCATCCTGTGGGGCATTCTGATCACGTGGGCGCTTGGAATTGCCTGCGAGCTGCTCGGCATTTATGTGCCGGATGCGGCAGCCGGTATGTATTCCACCATTCCGACTGCCATCGTCAGTCTGGATTTCTCCGCGCTGGGCAATACCTTCGGTCAGGTGTTCCGCGTGGATTTCTCGTCCATCCACATTCTGGACTTTCTCGTCGTCCTGTTCTCGTTCCTGTTTGTCGATCTGTTCGACACGCTGGGTACGCTGATCGGCTGTGCCTCCAAGGCGGACATGCTGGATGAGAACGGTAAGCTGCCGCGCATCAAGGGCGCACTGCTGGCGGATGCACTGGCAACCTGCTTCGGCGCGATTCTGGGCACCTCGACCACGACCACCTTTGTCGAGAGCGCCTCCGGCGTATCCGAGGGCGGACGCACCGGTCTGACCGCGATCACTACCGGACTGCTGTTTCTCGCGGCAATCGTGTTCTCACCGCTATTTCTGACCATTCCGTCCTTTGCGATTGCACCGGCGCTGATGATCGTCGGCTTCTATATGATGGGCGCAGTGGCAAAGATCAACTTTGAAGACATGGCGGAGGCGATTCCGTGCTTCCTGTGCATTCTGGTCATGCCGCTGGCATACAGCATTTCCGAGGGCATTGCAGCCGGTGTCATCGCATGGACGCTGATCCATCTGTTTACCGACCGGGCGAGAGCGCGGAAAAACAGCGTGCTGATGTACGTGCTGACCGTGGTCTTTCTCCTCAAATATATCTTCCTGTAAGCGGGAAGGCATGAAAAAGCCCAGCTCATGATGGAGCCGGGCTTGAGACTGTCGAGAAAGTGGCGAGAAAAGAGAAAGCGTATCAGCGCCCTCTCCGTCTTCGTCCTGCGGACGAATCCACCTCTCCCAAAGGGAGAGGCAAGATTAATGCGCAATTATCGTTGATATGGCGTTAAAACGGGTATATTTCGCCAAAAAGATTACGTAACTTGGCTCTCCCTCTGGGAGAGCTGGCAGTGCCGCAGGCACTGACTGAGAGGGCTTCTATCAGAAGCTGCTCTTTTAAAATAGGTTTTTCGACCAGCTGAAGCCCAGCTCATGATTGAGCCGGGCTTTCTGTTACGTTGTGAGCGGACAGCCGTCAGTCCTTGGTCAGCTCCGCGTACTCCGCGCCGATGAGCGCGCACAGGTCATCGGGATTGAGCTCGATCTGCACGCCGCGCCTGCCGCCGGAGACATGGATGGTGTCAAACAGAATCGCGGTTTCATCCAGTACGGTATGGAACTGCTTTTTCATGCCGATGGGGCTGCATC
>JAEDEU010000048.1 GCA_016293155.1 Clostridiaceae bacterium
AATGGCGAAGCGTTTGGGCTACCACAATATGCAGTTTATCCAGGCGGATCTGCGCAAATACGAGCCGCCGGAGCACGTGACCGCGGTGATTTCTCTGCACGCCTGTGATATTGCAACCGATCTGGCGCTTGGTACTGCAATCAAGGCAAAGGCAAAGTACATCGCCTGCGTGCCGTGCTGCCATAAGGAGCTGCTCAGCCAGTATCACCTGGACACGCTGGAGCCGATTTTGCAGCACGGCGTATTCCGTGCCCGTATGAATGATATCCTCACCGATGGTCTGCGCGCTCTCAAGCTAGAGGCAGAGGGCTATCAGGTGTCTGTGGTCGAGTACATTTCTCCGCTGGATTCCCCCAAAAACCTGCTCATCCGTGCGACGCGCACCGCACAGTCGAACGACCGCGCTGCACAGCAGTATCAGGCGATTACCTCGATGATCGGTACATATTCCGAGCTGGACCGCCGATGTGACGGCGTGATCTGCGACTATGATGAGGATGACTGGTTCTTTACCAACGAGGACTGACTGCGCGGATGCGCCATTGGACGGGAAAGAAATACAGGAAATCAATTGACAGCGATAAAGGAGTCGGTTATGGACAACACATGCGAAATCATCCTTGCCGGTGCGGGAATTATCGACATCCCGGTTGTGCCGTTTGACGCGGCAGCTTCGGCTTACAGCGTGCCGCATGACCGCATTACAATGAATCCGGGCGGGGATGCACTGAATGAGGCGCTGGTACTCGGCGCGCTGGGCAAAAAGGTTCGCCTAATTAGCCGGATGGGGGATGATGATGCGGCGGACTATCTGCTGTCGCGCTGTGAAAAAGCCGGTGTGGATACGACCTGTGTCACCCGTGCGCCGGAAATCGACACCGGAATCAATGTAGTGCTGGTGGACGAAGCGGGGGAACGCCGCTTTCTAACCAACCGCAACGGCAGTCTGCGCAAGCTGGAACTGTCGGATTTCACGCCGGAAGCGATGCAGGGCGGCAGAATCTTTTGTTTTGCGAGCATTTTTGTATTTCCGCTGCTGGGTGTGCCGGAAATGGCGGAAATTTTCCGGCGTGCCGGGCGGAATGGCATGATTGTCTGCGCGGATACGACGATGCCGAAAAACCATGAGACGCTGGAGGAGCTTGCTCCGGCTCTGCAATATGTCGATTATCTATTCCCGAATCTGACCGAAGCACGTGCAATTACCGGCTTGACTGATCCGCATGAGATCACACAGGCGTTTTGCGATGCCGGCGTAAAAACAGTTGTGCTCAAGTGCGGGAAAGACGGATGTCTGCTGAGAAATGCGGAGGGCGAGATCACCGTGCCGGGCTATCCGGCGAGGTGCATTGACACGACCGGAGCGGGAGACAACTTTGTTGCAGGCTTTCTGTGCGCAAAGCTGGACGGAAAAAGCGATATCGAGTGTGCGCGCTATGCCAATGCCGTTGCTTCGGTATGCGTGGAAAGCGTCGGCGCGAGCACCGGCGTGCGCAGTCGTGCGCTGCCGGATGAACGCTATGCAAAGCTGTTGGAAAGAAAATGAAAAGTTTTTGTTGACAAACGTTGTTTGATATGGTATATTAAACAACGTTGACGGACACTTAGCTCAGTTGGTAGAGCATTCGCTTGACGTGCGAAAGGTCAGCGGTTCGAGACCGTTAGTGTCCACCATAAATGAAACGAGTACCCCTTGGGTGCTCGTTTTTTTGTGCAATGACCGGCATCGCGCAGACAAAACAGAGAGCATTCCGAATGGGAATGCTCTCCTTGTCCATTTTCTGCTCCGGGATATGCGCAGGCTGGAAATCGTTCAGCTCAAATCCTGAAGCTGCTTCATGAGCTGAATATCGTCTGGATTCAATTTTGTTTTGGAATGAATGGTCTTTCCGGCTGAGGTTGTAACGGTGATGTCGATCACGGTGCCGACATCGGCGTTGTCTTTTACGGCAGTTAAAAACAGCGGAAACTGCGGATGATTTGTTTTCAGTTTTTCGAGTGCAGATTTCAGCTGCATCAATGCAAGTGGATTCATAATTACAGTCTCCTTGTTACAGCAATGTATAGTCCAGCATGATTCTTTGCACGCGGCTTCCGTCGGTAATGCCCTCCGGCAGGCGTGCGATCGCAACCTGCGCAAGCGGTGCGTCCGGATCGCTTTCATTTCTCAGCATGGCATAGTCGCCGTCAATGGTGACGACAGTATAGTTGACCGGATCGGCAAATCCCATGATACAATCCTCCTTTTTATTCCAGTATTTTATCATTATATCAGTACAAGAGAGCTTATGGAAATGCTGTTTGTCACAATGGAAACGAAAAGAGCATATTGCACAAAAAACAAGGAGGTAATTTAAACAAAATCTCCAGAAAAATGCGGAAAATTTAACAAAAAATTCATTTTTATGCAGTAAAATAAGGACATTAAAAAATATACCTGAAATTGGAGGTTTTCGTATATGAAGCTGAACTGGAAGATCAGCCTGCTGATGGCTGGATTTGCACTGAGACAGAACATGACCGGAGTTCAGATTGCACAGGACGTAGAGGCTCTGAAATATCTGGAGAGCCAGCAGGAAAACGTGATGAGCCATTCCGCCGCCAATATGACCAAGGCTACTGCCTGATGTCTGGGAGCGGACGCTTCGGACAAATGATAAAACAGAATAATAAAACCGCTTATCATGCAGCTGCAGATAGGCGGTTTTATCATTTGCAAAAAAGTAGTTTAGTCTGTACCCGAGGGACGGGTCTTGTTGAGTGCCTGGAAATTCTGGAAGGTTGAGGTTTCGCGGTATACCTTCGGTGTGGTTCCGACGATTCGTTTAAACAGCCGGCTGAAGTAGTAGACATCCGGAATGCCGCATTGCAGTGCGACGGATTTGATCGGCATATCCGTGGAGAGGAGCAGGCGCTGCGACAGTTCGATGCGCTGCCGGTTGACATAATCAGTCAGCGGCATACCCATTTCCTTTTTGAACAGAGTGGACAGATAGCTTGCGTTGACAGACAAGCGCTCAGAAAGAGATTTTAAGCTCAAATCCGCGCGAAGATCCGTAGAGATATAGGTGATAACCTTCTGCGTCAGCAGAGAGAAATTTTTCAGCGTGTGTTCCCGGATCAGCCGGCAGTATCCGCGCACAATCTTTTTTTGGAAATTGCGGCACTGCTCCAGACTGGTCAGCTGCTCAATCTTCTGAACATTCCGGTTGGAATAGCAATCAATATGAATGGGATGTACGCCGGACTGCTCTGCTGTTTTACGCAGAAGCGTATTCAGTGTGATGGTATAATCTTTGTGGTCACGCAGCTCGTTCACCATGCGCGGCGGCATCTGGAGCGATGCCCACTGAAGAAGCAGTTCCTCCGCCTTGGTTTCGTTTCCGTTTGAGACTGCAGCCAAAACGGCCTGTTCCATATCATAGCGTTCCTCGATCATTTGAATACTTAGAAACGGTTTTTCCGGAGCGAGAAGTGTTTTGGCGTGTTTATGATACCATTCATCCAGTTCACCGCTGTCAATGTGATTTACTGTATAGTTGTTTTCTCCGTATAGAAAGTTTGCCAACACGATAAACAGGCTTTCATAGGATGACTGCAACGGACAAAAGGCAACGCGAAGATAGTAGTTTTCCAAAGATTTACTCAGCTCAGGAGACAGATTCAGCTTATCCATAATCTCCTTCAGTCGCTGACAGGTCATTTTTTCAAATATAACCGGACCACATGTCACAAGATCATTGCTATCGGGAAGAAAGAAAGCGGTATAGTTGCATTGAAATTCATCGGTGGAATGATAAATGTGGTTTGGAAGAAAATCCTGTGTCCAGCGATTCAGCTGAAGATGCAGGTCTTCGATATGAAGAATATCGCTTCTCAGTCCGAAGTCCAGTTGATTCCATTCCTTGACCGGCGGTGTAATACGCCGCACGGGAATGTGACTTGTCTCCAATAGCTGCTGTACAAAATCAAGTACTGTGTTTTCGGTCATTCTGTATCCCTCTCTATCATGTATCTCTCCATAATATATCCCAAAAATGTCATCGCAATAATCCGAAACTGTTTATTTAGACTGACACGAAATCTTCTACCTCAACCATAATATAAAACGATTGTATAATCATTAGACAAAATTCAGGCATTTTTGCATAATTTTTAGGCAAAATTTCAATCAACCAAAAAAAGAACAAAAACAGCTAAAAATACTCTCTAGTCAAAGCGCTGAATATCCCATAGAATAACATCAATAAAATTGAAGCAGCAAATGGAAATAATTTGTACAAAACGACAAAAGAAAAATGACATCTATAGAATGTGACAGATTATTCATAAAGATTATATTGGTTTTTTATGGATAAGTCAATGGCTTGAGATGTAAATCTTTGGAAGAAATGAGTTCACCTCAATGAAATGTTATTTTTAAGAACAAAACGAGAGGAGAACTGGTACGAATATTTATTCGTTTACGTGCATTGAAAATTGAAGAAATAGTGTAAGTTGGGAGGATTAACCATGTTGCAGTCATCAATGTTGTATCCGCAAGATAGTGCAATTCGCCGCTCTGTCCGTCTGGATGGTATGTGGAAGTTTCAGCTGGATCCGCAGGCGTGCGGAACGAAAGAGGGCTGGATTGACGGTCTGCCGTCTCCGGATCTGATCCCTGTTCCTGCGAGCTTTGCAGATTTTTATACCGACAAGGAAACCCGTGAATTCTGCGGTGACTTTTGGTATGAGACCGAATTTTACATTCCGGACGAATGGAAGGGCAAGGAAGTCGATATTCGATTCGGAAGCGTCACACACCGTGCAAACGTGTATTTCAACGGGATTGAGGTGACATCGCATGAGGGCGGATTCCTTCCGTTCTGCGCACGGGTCACGGAGATCGCACGATACGGCAGTCTCAACAAGCTGGTTGTTCTGGCGAATAATGAGCTGAGCGAGACGACACTGCCCTGTGGATCTGTCACAACGCTGCCGAGCGGACGCAAGGTCGCAAAGCCGTATTTTGATTTTTATAACTACGCCGGCATTCAGCGTTCGGTATGGCTGACCGCGACCCCAAAGGAATCCATTTTTGATTTCTCTGTGGTTCATGCGATTGACGGGACGGATGCGTTGGTCACTTATGATGTCGTGACCAACGGTGAAAACCAGGTTGCCATCGAGGTAAAGGACGAGGCAGGAAACATTGTCGCCGAGGCAGAGGGAAAGAACGGAGAGATCTGCATTCCGAATGTCCGCCTGTGGAAGGTGCTGGATGCATATCTCTACAAGTTTACCATTCGAATCGTGGACGGCGATGCAGTGATCGACGAATACGCGCAGGATATCGGCGTTCGTACTGTTGCAATTCGCAACAATCAGATTCTGATTAACGATGAGCCGGTTTACCTGAAGGGCTTTGGTAAGCATGAAGACAGCGATATTGTCGGACGCGGCTTCAACATCGGCGCAATGAAGCGTGATTTTGAGCTGATGAAGTGGGTCGGTGCAAACAGCTTCCGCACCAGCCACTATCCGTACAGCGAGGAAATCTATCAGATGGCAGACCGCGAGGGATTCCTTATCACGGATGAGGTTCCGGCAGTCGGCATGTTCCCGAGCCTGATGAACTTCGCAGAGGCATCGACCGGCAAGCAGACCGCTTTCTTTGCGCAGGATACCACACCGGAGCTGCTGAAAAATCATCTGATTCAGGTCGAGGAAATGATTGCACGCGATAAGAATCACGCCTGCGTCTTCGCATGGAGCTTGCTCAACGAGCCGGATACGCTGGATGAATCCTCTACGGTTTATTTTGAAAAGGTCTTTGACCGCTGCCGTGAGCTGGATCCGCAGAAGCGTCCGCGCACCTTCTCGCTGCTGATGAACAGCACGCCGGACAAGTGCAAGTGCTGGCAGCTCTCCGATTTCCTCTCGCTCAACCGCTACTTCGGTTGGTATGTCATGGGCGGCGCGGATATCGAGAGCGCGGAAATGATGTTCCGCAAGGAAATGGACGCATGGGCAGAGCTGGTCGGCGAGCGTCCGATGATCTTTACTGAGTACGGCGGGGATACCAACGGAGGCATCGACAAGCTGCCGAGCGTCATGTGGAGCCAGGAATACCAGATTGAGTGCCTGGAAATGTGCCACAGGGTATTCGACAGCTACCCGTTTGTCAAGGGTGAGCAGATCTGGAATTTTGCGGACTTCCAGACGACCGAAGGCATTATGCGCATGGACGGAAACAAAAAGGGCATTTTCACCCGCCAGCGCCAGCCGAAGCGTGCGGCTTACTATATCAAACAGCGTTGGGAAAATCTTTCCGATGATTATAAAACCGAATAAGAGTCATACTACCGAATGAATTTGATCGCAGAAATCAGGCATTTGGATGAACAATAAGGAGGAAGATAGTATGCGCAATACGATTTGTCTGAATCAGGACTGGAGATTTATTCAGCAGAATGCAGGACTTCCGGCTTCTCTGCCGGAGGACTGGCAGAAGATTGATCTCCCGCATTCCTGGAATGCAGTGGACGGTCACGACGGCAATGGCGGATATGACCGTGGATGCTACTGGTATGCCAAGAGCTTTTCCACTCCGAAGCAGCCGCTGGCAGGCGGACGGGTTTATGTTGAGATTCTGGCAGCCGGACAGCAGGCTACCGTGTATGTCAACGGAGAAGAGGTCGTTTATCATGAGGGCGGCTATTCGACCTTCCGCGCGGATATTACCGATCTGTGCAAGGACGGAGAGGACAACCTGCTCGTAGTTGCGTGCAGCAACGAGAACAAGAGCAGCGTATATCCGCAGTCGGCAGACTTTACCTTCTACGGTGGTCTTTACCGCGGTGTAAATCTTATCAGCGTGCCGGATACCCATTTTGATCTGGATTTCTACGGCAGCTCTGGACTCCGAGTAACCCCGAAGCCGTGTGACTGCGGAGGAGCCTGCTTTGAGCTGAAATCTTGGGTAATCAATCCGGACGAAAACTTCACCGTTCTGTATACCATCAAGGACGCAGAGGGCAGAGAGGTTGCTTCCGCATCCCGTCCGGCAGATGACACCGCGGTTACCGTATACGTTCCGGACGCGGTGAAGTGGGAGATCGACAATCCGTACCTGTATACCGTAACCGCACAGCTCCAGCGCCGCAATGAGGTATATGATGAGGTTTCCGCCCGTGCCGGCGTGCGCAGCTTCTCCTGTGACCCGGATCAGGGCTTCATCATCAACGGCGTTCCGACTCCGCTGCGCGGCGTCAGCCGTCATCAGGATATGCTCTACAAGGGCAATGCGCTGACCAGAGAGGATCATTACGCGGACGCGGAAATGATTAAGGAGCTGGGTGCAAACACCATCCGTCTGGCACACTATCAGCATTCTCAGGATTTTTATGATGCATGTGATGAGATGGGCTTTATCATCTGGGCGGAGATTCCGTTCATCAGCATCATGAATCAGGATCCGGCAGCACATCAGAACTGCATCAGCCAGATGAAGGAACTGATCGTTCAGAACTACAACCATCCGTCTATCTGCTTCTGGGGCGTTTCCAACGAGATTCTGATCGGAGGTATTTCCGAGCAGCTGATCGAAAATCATAAGGAGCTGAATGCTCTGTGCAAGGAAATGGACCCGACCCGCCTGACCACCATCGCGCACGTTTCCATGACCCCGATGGACAGCCCGATGCACGGCATTACCGATGTGGAGAGCTACAACCATTACTTTGGCTGGTACGGCGGCAAGATGGAGGATAACGGCCCGTGGTTCGATGATTTCCATGCAAAGCATCCGAATATCTGCGTCGGTGTATCCGAGTACGGCTGCGAAGGCATTATCACGTATCACAGTGCGAATCCGCAGTGCAAGGACTATACCGAGGAGTATCAGGCACTGTACCATGAGCATATGGCAAAGGTGCTGGATGAGCGCCCGTACCTGTGGTCGAGCCATGTGTGGAATATGTTCGACTTCGGCTGTGCAGCCCGTGATGAGGGCGGCGTGGCAGGACGCAACAACAAGGGTCTGGTTACCATTGACCGAAAGACCAAGAAGGACAGCTACTATATCTATCAGGCATACTGGTCCAAGCAGCCGATGGTTCATCTGTGCGGTAAGCGCTATGCACAGCGGGCAGGCGAGACCACCGAGATTCGCGTCTACTCCAATCAGCCGACAGTTGCGCTGTATGTCAACGGCGAGCTGGTGGAGGAGAAGTCCGCGGACAAGGTATTTGTATTCACCGTGGCACTCCGCGAGGGCAGCAACATTGTGGTTGCGGAAGCAGGCGGTCTGAAGGACAGCATGACGCTTGAGAAGGTCGAGACCGAGCCGAGCATCTATGTTCTGCCGGAATTCAACGAGAGAATGGAAGGCGTGGCCAACTGGTTCAAGCTGGCAGGTGATCTGGATCTGAAGGCGCCGATGGAATTCCCGGAGGGCAAGTACAGCGTAAAGAATACAATGGAAGAGCTTGCAGCATCCCCGGAGGCATTCACGATCGTTGCTGAGGCGGTCAAGCTTGCAACCAATTTCAATCTTGTACCGGGTGAAGGCATGTGGGACATGATGAAGGTGATGTCCCCGGAGGCTATGGTGGAAATGGCAGGCAACATGATGCCGGACGGCTTCCTCGAGAGCCTGAATGCAAAGCTCATCAAGATTGATATGGTAAAGTAAGGCTTACTGTGAAAGGAGCGCGATGAATTCTATTCATTGCAAAAAAAGAAAAGGAGAGAACAATAATGGCAGCAAACTCTACATCTATCCGGCCATTTGGCATCAAGGATAAGCTGGGATATATGTTTGGTGACTTCGGCAACGATTTTACCTTCATTCTGTCCTCAATGTTCATGATGAAGTTCTATACGGACGTCATGGGAATTCCGGGCGGTCTGGTTGGACTGCTGATGATGGCGGCACGATTTGTCGATGCAGTTACCGATGTTACGATGGGTCAGATCGTTGACCGCTCCAAGCCGACCAAGGACGGCAAGTTCCGCCCGTGGCTGAAGCGTATGTGCGGTCCGGTCGCGATTGCATCCTTCCTGATTTATCAGTCCGCATTTGCCGATATGGCATATGGCTTTAAGGTATTCTGGATGTTCTTCACCTACATCCTGTGGGGATCCATCTTCTATACCTCCATCAACATCCCGTACGGCTCCATGGCATCTGCCGTTTCGTCCGATCCGACCGACCGTGCAGAGCTTTCCACCTGGAGAACCATCGGTGCGACGCTGGCATCTCTGGTCATCGGTGTTGGTACCCCGATGTTCGCATATGAGGTCGTCGACGGTGCAACCGTTCTGTCCGGCACCAAGATGACGATCATCGCAGGCGTATTCGGTATTTGCGCAATTGTCTGCTACCTGCTGTGCTTCAACTTGGTTCGTGAGCGCGTTGAGGTTCCGCAGAACACCACCAAGCTGAATCCCGGCGCAATGCTTAAGAGCATTTTCACCAATCGTGCGCTGCTCGGTATCATCGCAGCAGCAATCATGCTTCTGCTTGGTCAGCTGGGTATGTCCGGTATGCAGCCGTACATCTTCCCGGTTTACTATGGCAGTGCAAAAGCACAGTCTATGGCTTCTCTGATCAGTTCGATTGCAATGCTGGTTATCTGTGCACCGCTTGCGGTTAAGCTGGCAGCTAAGTTCGGCAAGAAGGAGCTGTCTGTTGCTTCCTGCCTGTTCGGCGCAGCGGCATGGTTTGTATGTCTGGTTCTGCGTCCGGAGAATCCGATGGTATTCGTTGCATTCTCCACGCTGGCAATGATCGGTCTCGGCTTCTTCAACACCGTTATCTGGGCAATGATTACCGATGTCATTGACGATGCAGAGGTTCGCAACGGTGTCCGTGAGGACGGCACGATCTACTCGGTTTATTCCTTTGCAAGAAAGCTGGGTCAGGCGCTGTCCGCCGGCATGATTGGCGCAGTTCTGACGGCAATCGGCTATACCGGAGAGGTCGCAGTAAATCCGACGGCTCATCCGGAGGTTCTTGAGGGCATCTTCAACTGGTCCTGCCTGATTCCGGGAGTCGGTCTGGTTCTGGTAGCGCTGGCGCTGCTGTTCATCTATCCGCTGAACAAGAAGCGTGTCGAGGCAAATGTTGCGGAGCTGAAGAGCCGCCGCGGCGAATAAGCACACGATTACCACACCGTAAACAACAATAAACAACATTCGTAACCCCTATTCTTAACTTTTTTGATTCCCAAAAGGGGGAGGGCTTCGGCTCTCCTCCGGGAAACAAAAAGAAAGGAGCGCGGCAATGGCAGATATATTTTGTAAATTTACAAAGCGAAAGGATTTTCTGATCTGCATTGACAGCGACGGCTGTGTCATGGACACCATGAATGCAAAACAGAGCCGGTGCTTCGGCCCGTGCATGGTCGAGGAGTGGGGATTGGAGCAGTGGCGCGAGGAAGTGCTGGCGCGCTGGTATGACATCAATCTGTACGCACACACCCGAGGCGTGAATCGCTTTCAGACGCTGGCGATTGCATTACAGGAAATCAATCAAAAATATTGCAGCATTCCGAATCTGGACGCACTCGTGCAGTGGGTGCAGAGCGGTTCGGAGCTTTCCAACCGCGGACTGGAGCAGGCGATTGCGCACACCAACAGTCCGTGCCTGAAAAAAGCGCTGGCATGGAGCCTTGCGGTCAATGATTCCGTCACGCAGCTGCCGTGGGAGGAGCGCAGTCCGTTCGAGGGCGCACGTCAGGCGCTGGCATATGCAAGACGCTATGCCGATATTGCGGTAGTCTCGGATGCAAATCTGGGCGCCGTGCTGGAGGAATGGGATTTAAATGAGCTGCTGGAGTGCACGGACATTGTTCTGGCACAAGAAAACGGCAGCAAGGCGTACTGTATCGCAAAACTGCTCAGTCAGGGCTATGCGAACCATCATGTGCTGATGTGCGGCGATGCACCGGAGGATCTGGAGGCGGCACGCAAAAATGATATTTTGTTCTATCCCATTCTGATTAACCGTGAAAAAGAGAGCTGGGCGGAATTTTTCGCCCAAGGCCTGAAGCATCTGCTGGACGGACACTATGCCGGAGAATATCAGCAGAGCAAAATAGAGGAATTTTTCAAAAATCTCGGCGGGCAGTGAACTGTCTGGATATATACACTGGAACAATGCCGGTAAAACGGCGTGCAAACTGTAACATAAAAGGAGGCATTTATATGCAGATGACATTCCGCTGGTACGGCGCAGGAAAT
>JAEDEU010000049.1 GCA_016293155.1 Clostridiaceae bacterium
CCATGCAACATAATTCACGGCTTCCAGCTCAAACCGCGTGCTGAGAAGCGAAGCGAGAATGACCGTAAGACCGTCTGCGAAGAACTGACGCAGAGTATTGCGGAACGGCCAGTTCAGCAGCTGCGCAGACATATAGTGCGCCAGCCAAACGGTCTGAATTACGATAGCGGCAAGCGTGCCGACAGCAACGCCGATCAGTCCGAACAGCTTGACGGCTGCCACCGAAACGACAATATTGATGACCGCCGCAGCGATGTAAATCTGCTGGGTCTGCCGGTAATGTCCGGCGGCAAGCACCATAATATTATAGGGCAGACGCAGACAATGGCAGGCATGTGCCAGCGTCAGCACCGCCGCAAATACCGGAACCACATAGTCGGCATCCTGAATGCCGGCGGTATACACCCGTACAAACGGCACACTCAGCACCGCCGTACAGCCGAACAGATAGGTCACACCGGTGTGAATTGCCCATTCTGTCCATGCAAAGGTGCTTCGCAGCTCCTCCCGCTCCTGCCGCGCCCAAAGCTCTCCCAGCAGAGACTGAATGCCGCGGATCATGGATAAAAACATCTGCTTGACACCGTGAATAATCAAAAAATACACGGAATAAATGGACACATTGCGCATGGTGGAGAAAAGCGTCAGAACAATAGTATCCGTATTGTCCAGCACGACTGCGGCGATATGCTGTGCAAGCCCGTTCCACTTCTGCCGGATTGGCTCCGCCGTATAGGTCACGCTCCGGTCAATGCGATACTGCTTCCGCACATACAGATACAGCCCTAGCGGACGCAGCAGATAGATCAGAGAGGTGGTCAGCTTGACCACCTGAATGGACGCCCCCATGCAGATCAACAGCGAACAGATTACGGTATTTGCAATGACCGTCACAGATTGCAGAATAGACACGATATACGCCCGCTGATCCGCCATCAGGAGCAGCTGATTGGTGATTCCGAAATAATACTGCGCAAACGAGCTGATACTCATCGCAAAAATCAAAAATGCAGTGAAGCAGAAACCAAAATCCCGTACGATCATCGGATACACTGCCATCAGAATCAGCGTATATCCCGCCATAATCGCCGCAATCCGGCGGAAAAACCGGTTGGAGGATCGGACAACCGCGCTCACGGTATGCCCGTCCTGCTCTGCGAGCGGCTGATACAGATTGGACTGTACCACAGCGCCGACGCCGAACTCCAGAAAGGCAATGATGGACAAAAACTGCGTGATAGACGACACCAGTCCGTTGACCTCCGAGCCATATGCGCCCAGAATGATGCGCGGCAGAATAAAGCCGCAAAGAATCGTGATAATCTGGTTTCCAAGCGACGAAATCGTATTCCAAAATAATCGCTTTTTTCTCATATTTATTCTCTTCCGGTTCCGGGCAGCTCAATCCACTGCCCCAGCTCCCAATCTGCCGATTCCGGCTCGAAGGCGATCAGACCGCTGCCGGGATACAGCGTGATTTCTCCAAAATACAAGCGCCCGTCGATCTCGTAAAAATCCACCCGTGCGAATGGGATATCCTCCGCCAGCAGCGCCGCAAAGTGCAGCATGCGTTCCAGATTTTCCGGACGGGCAATGGGTTCCGGACTGTTTTCGTGCAGTGGTCGTCTGATCTCCAGATGCCTCCATTGCGGATCAAAAAAATCCTCCTGAAGCGCCTGATGCCGATTCCGGCAGGTCAGAATCACACGCGGCACACCGTGAAAGGTATGCACCTTGTAATCCATCAGACCGCCGCCGTCCTCGCCGGAGTGATCGCTCAGATACGGCTCCGCGAGGATGCGGGGCGGGACATCGCGATAGGGCCATTCCCTACCCATATCATAAAAATTCGTGTGCAGACTGCGTTTTAAACGCTTTTTCGCCGCTTTTGGGTCGAATTGGCTCCGGTCAGCGCAGATCACCACGCCTCCGCTGTCGTGCGTGCACTTGAGCACAAACCGCTCCGGCAGGGTGGAAAAATCAATCTGCTCCGGGTCCTCCCACACGCCCAGCGTCGGAATCACATATTCCGCGCCGATCCGCTCCGCGACATACGCCTTGACGGCGGCCTTATCCACCAGCGTGCAGTAATCAGGGCGGCGGTCATACAGCTTGAGCCATTGCAGCTTTTCATTAAATGTCTGAGGCGCGTCCAGATTCAGCTTTCTGCCAAATGCACTCTGATACTGCAATTTGAGATATGTTTTATCTGGCAGGCAGCGTCCCAGAGGCGGAATGCGGAAAAACACATTAAAAACCAGCTTGGTCGGATTGTTCCGGATTTTTTTGAATAAATTCATATGGATACTCCCTCTCCGGTCGTCCGCAGCGGATGCGGTGAACTGGGTTGCGGCTGCTCCTGCGGTACAGCAGTATGACGGTCAGCGCCAGAAGCATCTGGCTGTGCAGATACAGATACGAGCTGGAGCCGTAATCTCCTACCGCCAGTGCCAGCAGAATGCCCGTGATGACAATCTCCTCCGATATCAGCCGCTTCCGGTTGCGCAGGGCGAAGAGCGCCGCACGCACAAACAGGCTGTAATACACTACCAGTCCGACTACGCCGTAATTGACCAGCAGCTCAATGTAATTGTTATCCGCCACGATCATCGCACTCCACGGCTCTGCCTGCTGGAACAGATAGTTATAGTTCATCACGCCGTGTCCCAGAACCGGCTGCTGCTCAAACCAGTATAAGCCCCAGAGAGCGCGGGTTTCACGTCCGGCCGCACTGGTATCTCTGCCGGTATCCGCCAGAAAACCCAGAAGCGACTCCAGTCCCTGTCCGATATAATGATAGAGCAGCGGAATGTGCATCACCGCGTTGTACAGCAGCACACATGCCGCAAGCGTCAATGCCAGATTCCGCAGACGCTTCATCGTATTTTTATCCTTGAACAGATGATACAGCAGGATTGGAATCACAAGATATCCAAGCGCCTTACGGGACATCGAAAGCACCATAATGACCAGATTGAGCACAATCAGCCTTCGCCATCGCCGCTGCTGCTTCGCGTCCTTCTCCTGCATCAGCCCCAAAAAGGCAAAGGAAACGCCCAGACCGGCGAGCATCCCCGCGGAGTTATAGCTTCCTGCCTCTGTGCCGAGACTTCGCAGACCGCGGAATACCGCAAATCCGTTGTTCAGAAACAGATACGCAAACCGCAGCCCCGGTCCAATCGCCAGTCCGGAATATACTATTTTCTCCCAGTTCGGAACCGCAAAAATCAGCTGTACCATGGACAGAATGCACAGCGAATTGAGAAGCACGGTTTGCAATCCGTTCAGCGCATACTGCCGCGAATCCGCCCAGAATACCGATGCCGCCGTCAGCAGGCAAATTCCTGCCAGCCACACAAGATACCGGTTCAGCTGTATCGCGCGCTGCCTCCACACAACGCGCGCAGTCAGCAGCACAAAGAGCAGCTTGACCAGCTTGAGCGGTACACAGCCGTTCGGGAGCATTTCCACGCTCAGCAGGAAAAACAACAGCAGGTTCCGCAAGAAACCGCTGTCCGATGTGTTCCTGATGTTTATTGCCTTTCCCATCTGCCCGCTCCGTTAATTGTGCGTGACAAGCCGGAAGGACGGATTTTCAAATATATTGTCTCCAAGTATCCCGACCTGCTCGATTTGAATTCCATTGCAGCGCAGAACATACGGCAGCGAAATCTGATCTCGTCTGCAATGATTCATAAATTCCTGCCACCATTCCTCCATGAGCTTTGCGCAGCGCGCATGATGCTCCCGCACAAGCACATTGCATTCCAGCATACCGTAGTGCTCCGGAAACTGCCGCTCGCGCAGGTATGCCAGATGGCTGTCCATATTCTCGCGCGTCTCCTTTTTGGCGAACACGACCGCGTCGCCTTCCTCATAGACGCAGTCTCTGGCGGAGTGCATATGCGCCGCCAGACCGCAGGCGTCCAGACCGTAAATATATTCCGTCAGATCGGCAATTACCTGAATATTGCCGTCAATATAGATCGAATAGCGATAGTTCGGAAACAGCTCGTGCGGATGCATCTTGAAATAACGGTTTTTTTCTGTATTGCTCAGCCCGCGAAGTTTTTGCTCAAACCCGCTGATGTCCATCCGCTTCCATGCGCTCTGCGACAGCTCCGGCGACTGATCGGTCACCAGATAATAATCAATGTTATCCGGCGTGCAGTACGGCTCCAGCAGGGTGTCGTAATTGCCGAACACTGCCGTGTATACTGCGATGCGCTCGGAGGAAAAATAGTTCGGGTGATCCCGCTTGACTGCCGAGGGACGTGCCGTTTTGGGGAATCGCGCCGAGCGTGCGCCGTTGATCCAGCGGGAATACTGCCTGCGCAGATCGGAAAGCCGTAGCTTTCGCACGCAATCCAGCGAGGTATGAATCAGCATCCCGATTTTATAGGTGCTGCTCTTGCGCAGGCGCCGGTAATCCGTGTTCAGCCGCTTGATCTCCTCCATCAGCGCGGCATAGACCGCCGGATCAATTTTGGAACTTTCTAACATAACATCCTACTTTCCATATACGCCCAGATCAAATACATATTTGTCCAAAAAATTCTGCTCCGAAAACAGGCACGCCGCCCAGGAGCCCATCGTGGAGCCGCCGATAAAATACGCACAGCGGGACAGAATCATCAGCTTAACGAGGTAATTCATGCCGCGCTGATATGGCGATGCACTCAGCTCTGTCACGCTCTTGTCCTGGCTGAGATAACCCTTTCCGCAATAACCCGTGACAAAGCGGTCAAAGCTCACGACGGTCAGACGGTCTGCGTAGCGGCGCTTCATCTCCTCATAAATACCGCCGTCCTCGGTGACGAGGAAAATGCGGTCGATATCGTATTTTTCAAGATACGAGTCGATTACCTCTGCCGCCTGCGCCGCCGTCGGCTGCACCGGATGACCGGCGGGCTTCAGCGCAACATAATCCGTGCCGCGCAGATAGACGGCGAGCGTCCGGTCATAATCCAATCCGAGCCGGATCTGCTCCTCACCTGCCAGACGCTCCGCCGGCTCGCTGAACCGGATGGCAGAAAAAATCTCCCCATGCAGCGCACGCAGCGCATCATCCGAAAAGCTCCGTTCAAACAGGCTCGGATGATACCACTCGATCTCCAGGCCGGAGAGGATCACGTGTTTGCTCTGATAGACCTCATCCAGCGTATATCGGGTCGGCTGGGTGAAATAGTCCTCCCAGGCGTTGTTCCCCTCCCGCTCCGGGTCGTAATACTGGGTTTTATAGTGCGCAAAGTCCACAATCGGCTCATAGCCGTTCTGCCTCGCAAAATAAATATGCTTCGTGACGTTCATGAACAGGGACATCAGCCCTTCCACGCAGTCTGCGCGCGGGCGGATGACATAAAACGTCCGATCCGGATGCTTTTCGCCAAAGCTGCATCTCCGGCTCATCTCCTTCGGGAATCGGAGGCGGTAATAAACATGGTAAAACCGGTCGATCATTTTATCGCTCATCACGGAAAACAGCGCCTTCCGGAGGTTGTTTTTCAGCTTTCCCATCCGTTTCTCCTCACTTCAGCGCGCCGGTCGGCTTAAATTCCCCGCCCAGCTTCTCGTGCTCATAGATCTTCGCGTCCACCAGAAACCGGTACCAGTATGCGTGCAGGAAGGCAAAGATTTTGCCCTCTTTTCCGTCGAGGAAGCCCAGGCGGAAATAGTACCGATAAACATAATACGCCCATGAGCGAAAGCCCAGCGGCAGCTTATAGTACACGTTCATTTTGAGGCGTGTCTTGAGGCTGGCGTTCCTGACATCTCTGCATTCAAAGTAATCCATCGCCTCACGGGTGCTGTACCAGTTGCACTTGTTGGTGAAAAACGTCAGCCCACGGAAGGCGAGATGCACGGAATCCTTCTTCGCCTGTACGGTAATGCCCGAGTCCAGAATGATGTGCTCATCCATATTCCGATCCTCGATACTGCCTTTTCCGGTTTTATACACGCTCAGCTTGCGCCACGGGTACATTCCACCGTGGCGCATCGGCTTGCCCAGAAACAGATTGTAAAAGCGCAGCACGATCCCGTTGACATCGGTGTGCTCGTTTTCACTGCACAGCTGCTCCAGTTCATCCGCCGATTCCTCCGTCAGTCTTTCATCCGCATCAATTCGTAAAATCCAGGTCGTCTGAACCTGCGCAAGCTCCACCGCATACATATACTGCTTTGCATGGTTTACAAATTCATGCTGATGCACCTCTGCACCCATCGAGGACGCGATCTCCACCGTGCGGTCCTCGCTGAAGCTGTCCACCACCACGATACGTTTGACGATGTGTCGAATCGAGCGGATACAGTCCCCGATATAGTCCTCTTCATTTCTTGTCAAAATAATTGCCGTGATATCCGCCATGTCCGCTCCTTTCTTACACACGCTCCCACTGCCGGGTCTCGCCGTTGTACCGCTTCACCACGCGCGCGGGCGCACCCACCAGCACGCAGTAGTCCGGAAACGTACCCCGCACTACTGCATTCGTACCGACAACACAGTGCTTTCCGAGCTTCGTGCCCGCCTGAATCGCGGCACCATAGCCGATAAAGCAGCCCTCGCCGATCTCCGTTTCTCGTTGGATATACCCCTGATCCATCACACTTTTTGTGATATCCTCATATCTGTGGTCGAGATTTGTGAGAAAAGCATTCGCTGAAATGGTTACATCGTCCCCGATGCGCAGCGCACTGCCCAGAGAGATAATATGTACATTCTGCTCGATTGCGCAGTTATTGCCGATCTCGATGCTTCCGGTGCCGATTGCCTCCATCCGGATGCCCGGAAAGATGCGCGTTCGTGCGCCGATGGAAATGCGCTTTCTGCCCTCGATAAAGCACGGTCTGCCGATATACGTCAGACTGCCGATATGGGCGAAAAAGGGCTTGTACAGCGCGGCTCTCGCCGCCCAAAGATATTTACACGGATGCAGCAACCGAATCCACCTCCTCTTGTAACAGCTCGGTCAGCCAGCTTCTCAGCGAGTACCTTTGATAAATTTCGTCCTCCAGCTCCCGATACGGTTTTTGGAAAAACACATGGTTCAAATCCATTCTGCCGTCATACACATAGATGTTTTCCGGACGGTAGAAGTCGTAATTCACGATGTCCGGATTGGTGGTGATGAGCTTTTTCTTTGCGCCCAATGCTTCCAACACCCGGATGGTCAGCCCCGCCTGTGCGGATTGTGCGGAGTCCATCACACTGCGGGAGGCGCGGAATACCTCCATCATCTCCGGCTCTTTGAGCGGGACAAAGTGAAATTCCTCCCGCTTCGCCTTCCTCAGCTCAGGATTTCTCAGCTTGCGGTAATAGTACACCAGCGGGGACGGATAAAAGAAATACACGAACTGCCGCGGATAGACCGCCCTCAGTTCCTCGGACATTTTTCGGATCAGCTTGTACTTTTTCGGGTGCGCCGTGCCTACGAAACAGAAATCATACTTCGGCGGCTGCGGCGTCTCCGCGCCGAGCTTCTCATATCGCGCGCTGTAAAATAACGGCAGAAAGTGCAGGTGCGGATTGTCCCGCGCATCCTGCGGGTCAAAGGTATAGCACCGGTCAAAATACTTCTGCATCCGGGCGATATAGGGAAAATTACGAAGGGAATCCCACTGATACAGCACGAAGCGTGCCTGTGGCTGTGATTCTCGGAGCTGACGCATCATATCCTCGCTGAGCGAGAGCGACTGCCCGGATATCAGCAGCACCGCATCATATTTTGTATTGCGCACCGTGCGCATCATCTGCGCAAAGTACCGCCGGATATAGGTGTGCAGCAGGTGCTTGTTCACCCGGATCGCCGCCTTGACCAGCGCATGAGTGCTCGGGCGGTCGTCGAAGAAATCAACCTGCCAGCCCATTGACTCCAGCTCCTCCCGGATCACCTGAGGATAGTCAAAAAACTGCGGCATAATCAACAATAGCTTCATTTCAGTTCCCACTTGCCCTTTCGGCAGGTACCCAGATACTTTTTCTCAGCGAGAATGCGCTCGATCCTGCTGCTGTCGCCCCAGACTGCCTTGGAATCATAGGGGCGGTCCGGATACGCGCCGTAGTTCAGCCTGATCTCGTATCCATTTTCTCGAATGAACCGCTCTACGCGATCTGCCAGCTTTTCCGGCCTGCCGGAGCAAAGGTTGATGATCCCGCATACCGCATCTTGACCGACTGCCGCGGCAGCCTGCGCACAGAATGAATCGTAATCAATAAAATCATACTGATTCTGCCCCATGGTAAATGGAAATTCGGTTTTTCCTTCCGCTGCCGCCGCTGCGATCTTGGAAAAAATCGAGCTTCCGAAGGGGGAATTGCCCACAACATAGTAGCCCCTCAGCCACTGGAAGGGAATTCCTGCCTGGGCGGCAAACAGCTGCAGCGTATTGCGCAGTGCGTCCTTGCTGATCCCGTACAGACTCATCGGGCGGCACGGCGTATCCTCCCGGATACAGCCCTCGTAAAAGCCGATCTCGTGCATGGAGCCCATTGCTGCCACCCGCTTCACGCCGGAATCAATCATGTTCTTGAGAAAGCGGACGTGCTTTGGCAGATCGTTCATGTGCGCCTCGGATTGATGCACAAAACCGTCTCGCCACGCCAGATGCAGCAGCACATCCGGCTCGCCAAAGGATTCATACGGCGCTGTCAGCTCAAACAGATTACACGGCCGGAGCTCTGCCCGCGGGTCAACCCGCTCCGTCGAGACATCCGCCGCGACCACCTCATGCCCGTTGTTCAGCAGCTGCGTCACAATCCCCTGCCCGAGGTAGCCGTTGGCGCCGGTCACTACAATTTTCATGTCACACCCCTCACTTGAATGCAAATGTATCCTTCAGTCCGAGCCATTTCTGATCCTTATCGCTCAGGTTGAGCTTTGTGCCGTCCGCGAGCGCATAGCCCGACGCATCCGCGCTGCCCGGATAGCTGCCGGTCAGCTGCGGCCATTCGATGCCGATCTCCGGGTCGTTCCATGCCAGACCGCCCTCATCCCCCGGGTGATAGAAGTCCGTCACCTTATAGCAGAATTCTGCCGTATCGCTGAGCACCAGAAAGCCGTGCGCAAAGCCCTCGGAGATATAAAACTGCTTTTTGTTCTGCTCAGTCAGCTCCACGCCGTACCATTTTCCATAGGTTTCGCTGCCCGCGCGAAGGTCCACGGCGACATCGAACACGCTGCCGCGGATGACGCGCACGAGCTTGCCCTGCGGATATTGTTTTTGGAAGTGCAGCCCGCGCAGCACGCCCTTGGTGCTCATGCTCTGGTTATCCTGCACGAACACCATATTCAAACCGTTCTCCTGCATATCGCGCTGGTTGTAGGTCTCCATAAAATAGCCGCGGCTGTCCCCGTGCACGGTCGGCTCAATGATAAAAAGCCCCTCAATCGGGCATTTGGTTACCTGAATCTGTCCCATATCGTTCCTTTCCCGCCGTGTGCTTATTTCTTCCTTTCTGCGTCCGCGCTGGCGGCATAATAGCTGTCATAATTATGATATCTTCCATAATATCTTTTCTCCGCGAGCGGCGTGCCTGCATAGATCACGCCGAGCACACGGGCATCCGCCAGCTGCATACTGCGCATCATATCGTTAATGGCGCGCTTTTCGGTTTTTCCGTGGCGCACAACTAACAGATAGCCGTCCAGCTGTCCGGATACGATGAGCGCATCCGACACCGTTGTAATCGGCGGAAAGTCCAGAAAAATATAATCATAAAATTTGCGCAGCTCCTGCAGCAGCGCGGACATCTGACGCGAGGCGAGTAGGCTGGTCGGGTCGGGTATGACCTGTCCCGCCGAAATGACATCCATGCCGTATTTCTGAACATGGCGAATGACCTCGGATGCGCTGTTCTGGCCGGCAAGCAGGTTGCTCAGCCCCGGCTCGTCCGGAATGCCGAGATTGTTTGCGACCGTTGGCAGACGCATATCGCAGTCGATCAGAATGACCTTTTTACCGATTTCCGCGAATATGATCGCAAGATTGAGGGCATTTGTGCTCTTGCCGTCGCCCGGCTCCGCGCTGCTGATACCGATACAGCGCGCGTCTGTCCCCGGCAGGGAAAACATCACATTCGTGCGCAGCGCCTTATAGGATTCGCGCACGGCGAAGGGAGAGTCCGGCTGGAGCGGCAAGCCAGCTCTGACGCGTCTCCGAACCGGATTATTTTTCTTTTTTTTAAACAACTTCATAGGTTCTGCTCCGTTTCCTGCTTTCGTGTATCGCCGCCGTAGCCGCCATAGCCGCCGCTGATGTGCTCCGCCTCAACGAGGTCCGGGATGGATCCGAGCACCGGAATGTGATACGTGCGCTCGATCAGCTCCTCCTCAAAGATGCGGTCATCCAGATAAACCCCCAGCGCGATGACCGCGCAGGCGATTGCCGCGCCGATCAGCGCACCGAGCGCGGTGAATTTCAGGTAATTCGGGCTGTACACGCCGTCCGGCAGCATTGCTCGGTCGATGATCTGCATCGAGCTGCCCTCGACGATCTCCGCCCCCTTCTCTGCCGTCACCTCCGCAAGGCTTTCTGCCAGCTCATAGGCAAGCTGCGGGTCATCCAGAACGACGGACACCGTGAGCACGCCGGATTCCTTGGAAATGCTGGTGGTAACCGCCTTTTTGAGCTGCCCATAGGAGAGCTTTGCCCCCGCCTGTTCCGACGCCTGCCCCAGTGTGGAGCGGCTGACGACGATCTCCGCGTAGGTATTGCCGAGCGACTGCATCGCCGCGGTATCCGAGCTGGTCAGCGTGGTGGCGGACTGACTGGACGAGCGGTTGTTGATGTACGCCGTAAAATGCGATTCATAGGTCGGTGTAATCAGCAGATGCAACCCCCAAAAGGTAATCGCCGCCGCTGTGACTGCCGCAAGCAGCACCACCCACAGCTTTTTCAGGATGGCGGTCAGATAGGGAAGCCAGTCCAGATCTATCCCATCTTTGAGCATTCCGTCTTGGTTTGTTGCTTGATCCATATCGTTTCCTCCGGATTGGTTTGTTCTGTTTTATTGTCTGTATTCATACTTTTCTTCACAAATACAATAATACATTGATACTCATCGTTTGTCAAGAAATTCAATATTTTTGTAAAATACCATATTTAACAATAAAAAAAGTGCAC
>JAEDEU010000050.1 GCA_016293155.1 Clostridiaceae bacterium
TGATTGCCCAGCTTGCCCGGGAAATTCAAAAACAGCGCCTTGGAGCGGTAACGCATTTTGGATGCCATTTTCGGGTTGATGCGGAAGGCGTTTTCCCACATCTCGCGGTTCATGCGCTCGGTTTCCGGCGTGCGGTTCAGACGGGTGAATACCGTGGCGATAATCATCATGAAGGTCGCCTCATGGTACATGTATTTTGCGAGCTTCGGATTGGTGCGCTTGATGATGTGCAGGTCGTGCGCGGCAAAGATCGCCTCGGAAACGCGGATCTGATGATCGCATCGCTTGGTCATGATTGCCTCGCTGACCGACTGACCCTCCCGGCCGATCAGATAGCGGTAAAAGTCCACGTTCAGGTATGCCAGACGCTTGACCAGCGGCAGCGGCGTGTAGACAAACAGGTTGTCCTCATAGAAGGTGTGCTTGGGCAGCACCATGCCGCTCTTGCGCAGAATCTCCGTGCGGAAGATGCAGGAGTGCAGGGTCAGATACTGCGAGGTGAGGAAATGACGGGTCTGCTCCCAGCCGATGACCTTGCCGTTCGGGAATACGTTGGCATAGCGGATGGTGGAGTTGTCCTTCGGGTTCTCGTGCTCGTAGACATAGTTGGTGACCAGCAGATCCACTGTGTTTGCCTTGAGGAAGTTGATGACCGCGTGCAGGGAGGCGAGATCCACCCAGTCGTCCGAATCGACAACCTTGAAGTATGTACCGGACGCGTTGCGCAGGCCCTGATTGATGCCCTCGCCGTGACCGCCGTTTTCCTGATGGACAACGCGCACAATGTCCGGATACTTTGCGACATAGGCATCCGCGATCTCGCCGGTGCGGTCGGAGGAGCCGTCGTTGATGATGATAATTTCCAGACAGTCGCCGCCGGGCAGCAGGCTGTCGATGCACTTGTGCAGATAGGCCTCGGAATTATAGCACGGTACGGTGACCGTCAGCAGTTTGTTACTCACAGAAAAAATCCTTTCTTTTGGTTATCGAACGGTTGAGCCGGCGGAAAGCGGCGAGTGCCGCTCCATCCACGGGGAATAGGCAACGGCGCAAAGCACCAGACTCAGCGCGATGCCGCAGACGACATCAATCACGGAGTGCTGCTTGAGGAACATGGTGGACAGCGTGATGGACCCCATGAGGAGGAAAGAGGCGGTGCGGAAGCCGTACCGCTTTTTCAGTCGCCGGGAGCGCTGTACCACCAGATCGACCGCCACAGAGGAGGCGACATGGATGGACGGACACACATTGGTCGGCGTGTCCACCGTGTACAGCAGCCGCGCAATCTCGCACAGCAGATTGTCGCCTGTGACCTCGGTGCGCAGATTCAGCCCGTTGGGGGCGATCAGATAGACGAGAAAGCAGAACGTCATGCCGTTGAACATGATGAAGCACAGCTTGAGGAAATCCCGCCGGTCGGTCAGCAGAAAGTAAACCGGCGCGCCGAACAGGATCAGGAACCACAGCGCGTATGGAATCAGAAACCATTCGCAGAACGGAATCATATCGTCCAGCGCGCAGTGGAGGATGTACTTCGGCTTTGTCACGCGCTCGAGCGTGAAGAAGGTGATGAGATAAAAGACATAATACAGCAGGAATTTGCTGTGCGGCTTTTCGCGCACCAGCGCTTTCAGCCGGTCGGCAGCGCGCCCGATCACAGGGTACCCTCCGCACGCATCGCCTTGTGCGCGTTTGCGAGCATGAGCTTGATGCGGTTGAGCTGGTTGACCTCGCTCGCGCCGGGGTCGTAGTCAATGGCGATGATGTTCGTGCCGGGGAAGGCGGCACGCAGCGGCTTGATGACGCCCTTGCCGACGATGTGGTTCGGCAGACAGCCGAACGGCTGCGTGCATACGATATTCTTCACGCCGCTGTGAATCAGCTCCAGCATTTCGCCGGTGAGGAACCAGCCCTCGCCGGACTGGTTGCCAAGCGAGATAAACTGCTGTGCCTGCTTTGCCATTTCGGTGACGCTGGAGGGAGCGGTGAAGCGCCGGCTCTTGGTGAGCGCGGCGGCGACCGGACGGCGCAGCTGGTTGATAATCGTGATGAGCTGCTTGATGAAAAAGGCGGAGGTGCGGCTGCCGCCCAGATATTCGGCGCGGTATTCGGAATTGTAAAAACAGTTGATTAAAAAGTCCAGCAGGTCGGGGACGACTGCCTCTGCGCCCTCGCGCTCCAGCAGCTCGACCAGATGGTTGTTTGCGACCGGATGGAACTTGACCAGCACCTCGCCGACCACGCCGACACGCGGCTTGCGCAGGTCCTCGTTGAGCGGCAGACGGTCGAAGTCGCGTACAATCGAGCGCACGATGGCGGCGAACTCAATCGGAGTCGCCACACCGACGGAAAGCGAACGGATGCAGCGTGCGCGCCACTTTTCATACAGCGCGTTTGCCGAGCCGGGGACGGATTCATACGGGCGCGTGCGGTACAGCACACGCATGAACAGATCACCGTACATCAGCGCCTGAATCACGTG
The DNA here is from genome assembly GCA_016293155.1 of Clostridiaceae bacterium. Taxonomy (GTDB): domain Bacteria; phylum Bacillota; class Clostridia; order Oscillospirales; family Butyricicoccaceae; genus JAEDEU01. The sequence goes on from JAEDEU010000050.1 coordinate 2,483, forward strand.
CATGAGCAGCATCGGCGACAGCTTGAAGCCGCTGTTTTTCTCCATGCCGTTCGGGTTGAGCGAGATGACCGGAATGTGACCGAGTCCCTCCTTTTCCAGTGCGCGGCGGATGAAGCCGACATAGTTGGAGGCGCGGCAGGCTCCGCCGGTCTGCACCATGATGACGGCGAGCCGGTCGGTGTTGTACTTGCCTGAGAGCACCGCCTGCATGATCTGTCCGGTCACGATGACGGACGGATAGCACGCATCGTTGTTGACGTATTTGAGTCCGGTGTCCACGATGCCGCGGTCCTCGTTGGTGAGCAGCTCCAGCCGGTAGCCGTGACGGTTGAAGGCGGTGCGCATCAGGTCGAAATGGAACGGCGCCATCTGCGGACACAGAATGGTGTAGCCCTCGCGCTGCATCTGATGGGTGAACTCCGCACGCTTGTAGGCGGAGGAGCGGATTTTGCGCGCCTTTGCGGGGCGGTCGCGCAGGGCGGCGATCAGCGAGCGCACGCGGATGCGCGCCGCGCCCAGATTGTTGATCTCGTCAATCTTGAGCACGGTGTAGATCTTGCCCGAGCCGTTGAGGATTTCCGCAACCTGATCGGTTGTGACCGCGTCTAGACCGCAGCCGAACGAGTTGAGCTGGATGAGATCCAAATCGTCCCGCGTCTTGACAAATTCCGCCGCAGCATACAGACGGGAATGATACATCCACTGATCGGTGACGCGCAGCGGACGCTCGGCTTTTGCGAGATGCGAAACCGAATCCTCGGTGAATACCGCGATGCCGTAGGAGGCGATCATCTCCGGAATGCCGTGGTTGATTTCGGGATCGACATGATACGGACGTCCGGCGAGCACGATGCCGTGCGCGTTGTGGTTTTTCACCCATTCGAGTGCGAACTCGCCCTGCTTGCGCATATCCTCGCGGGCGTGCAGCAGTTCCGCCCAAGCGGCGCGTGCGGCGGAATATACTTCATTCGTCGGGATGCCGAATTCCCGATAGAAAATCTGTACCAGACGCTCGGTGACCACCTTGAAGTCGGTCAGCGCGAGGAAGGGACACAGAAAACGCACCTTGGAGATGTCCTCCAGATTGTTGCGGATGTTTTCCGGATAGGAGGCGACAATCGGACAGTTATAGTGATTCTGCGCCTCCGGGATTTCACTGCGCTCGTAAATGACGCACGGGAAGAAAATCGTCTTGCAGCCGTGGTCGATCAGCCACTGCACATGACCGTGCGCGAGCTTCGCCGGATAGCACTCGGATTCGCTCGGGATGGAGTCCATGCCCCGCTCATAAATCGGTCGGGTGGACACCGGCGAAAGCACGGTGCGGAAGCCCAGCTGCTTGAACAGCACCGCCCAGAACGGATAGTCCTCGTACATGCCGAGCACGCGCGGAATGCCGACCGTGCCGCGGAATGCCTTGCACGCCTCAAGCGGCGGATAGGCAAACATACGCTGCATCTTGTAGGCGAACAGATTGGGAATCTGCTGATGGCTGCGCTCCAGTCCCAGACCGCGCTCACAGCGGTTGCCGGTGACATAGCTGCGCCCGCCGGGGAATTTGTTGATGGTGAGCAGACAGTGGTTGGTGCAGCCCTTGCAGCGGGTCATGGAGTTTTCCACGGTGAGGTTCAGGATGTCCTCAAGCGGCAGCATGGTAGTCTGCTTTTTGCCGTGACGGCGGCGTGCGAGCAGCGCCGCGCCGAACGCGCCCATGATGCCCGCAATGTCCGGACGGATGGCATGGCAGTCCGCGGTGCGCTCAAAGCTGCGCAGAACCGCCTCGTTGTAGAACGTGCCGCCCTGTACGACGATATGTCTGCCCAGCTCGCGTGCGTCCGTGATCTTGATGACCTTGTACAGCGCGTTTTTGATGACGGAGTACGCCAGACCGGCGGAGATGTCCGCGACGGTCGCGCCCTCCTTTTGTGCCTGCTTGACGTTGGAATTCATGAACACCGTGCAGCGCGTGCCGAGGTCAATCGGATGCTCCGCAAACAGCGCCTCCTGCGCAAAATCGCGCACGGAGTAGCCGAGCGAGTTTGCAAAGTTCTCGATGAACGAGCCGCAGCCGGAGGAGCACGCCTCGTTGAGGAGAATGGTGTCCACGGTACGGTTTTTGATTTTGATGCACTTCATGTCCTGACCGCCGATGTCCAAGATGCAGTCCACCTGCGGATCGAAAAAGGCGGCGGCGGTATAGTGCGCGATGGTCTCCACTTCGCCCTCATCCAGCATGAGCGCGTTTTTGAGCAGCGCCTCGCCGTAGCCGGTCGAGCAGGAATAGGCGATGTGCGCGGTGTCCGGCAGCAGCTGCTTCAGCTCGCCGAGCGCGCGGATGGAGGTGGAAAGCGGACTGCCCTGATTGTTGTCATAAAACGACCACAGCAGCGCGCCGTCCTCGCTGACCAGCGCGAGCTTGGTGGTGGTGGAGCCGGCGTCGATGCCGAGATAGCAGCTGCCCTGATAAGTTTCCAGTGGCGCGCGGCGCACGCTGTGGCTGGCATGGCGGCTGCGGAACGCCTGATACTCCTTTTCGTCCGCAAACAGCGGCGGCAGGCGGTTCATCTCCGCCTCCAGCACGATGCCGGTGCTCAGACGCGCGATCAGATCGTCCACTGCGAACATTTCCTCCGAGCGGTTGGCGCGGGCGGCGCCCATGGCGGCGAACAGATGCGAATGCTCCGGAATGACCGTGTGCTCGGGGGTGAGCTTGAGCGTGCGGATAAATGCATTGCGCAGCTCGGGCAGGAAGTGCAGCGGACCGCCCAGAAAGGCAACCGTACCGCGGATGGGCTTGCCGCAGGCAAGACCGCTGATGGTCTGGTTGACTACCGCCTGAAAGATGGAGGCGGCGAGATCCGGCTTGGTTGCGCCCTCGTTGATGAGCGGCTGGATGTCGGTCTTGGCAAACACGCCGCAGCGCGCCGCGATCGGATAAATTTCCTTTGCGTCCGCGGCATAGCGGTTCAGACCCGCGGCATCCGTCTGAAGCAGGGATGCCATCTGGTCGATGAAGGAGCCTGTGCCGCCCGCGCAGATGCCGTTCATGCGCTGGTCGATGCCGCCGGTGAAGTAGATGATCTTTGCATCCTCACCGCCCAGCTCGATGGCGACATCGGTCTGCGGCGCCTGCTGCTCCAGCGCCTCCGCCACGGCGACGACCTCCTGCACAAACGGGATGCCGAGATGCCCGGACAATGCAAGACCGCCGCTGCCCGTGATGGCAGGACGCACACGCACGGCGCCGGTTTTGCGCTGCATATCGCGCAGCAGCTCGGCGAGCGTTTCCTGAATGCGGGCAAGATGGCGGCGGTAGTCGCAGAACAAAATACGCCCTGCCCGGTCGAGCAGAACGACTTTTACGGTCGTCGAACCGATGTCGACGCCCAGTTCATAATAAATATCGGATTGATTCTGTTGCTCCATTGCTGACACTTTCTGTTCCGTAAAAACGAATGAAATCATGTAAACGGTGGGTACAAAAAAGGGACATACCCACGCAGTACCTCTATTATAATAAGTATAATCCGGTTTTTCAACAGGGTTCGACACGATATTCGCAGAAAATTCATGTGAAATTTTATGCGTTTTTCTGCTTTTTCCGCATGAGTGAATGGAGAAAAATGCGACATTTCACACCGGAAAGCGACACTGCATAGGATAGTGCAGAGCCGGAGAGCTCAGTCTGCGGAAAGGAGACGACACAATGGCAGAAAAGAGTGAATGCAGCCGAAACACCCAAAACGGGAGTGAAGTGCTGATGAGGCCGGAGCTGTGGTCGCTGGGAATGGCGTTTGTGCCCGATCAGGCCTGGCAGAATATTTATGAAACCGATGTGGGATTTGCCCGCGGGACAATCTTTTCCGATCTGGATTTCCCGTTTATCGGAGAGGAGGCGGTTTGCAGTGGAAAACAATCGTGAACGCGCCAAGGCGCTGCGCAAGGTGCAGAAGCTGCATTTCGCCATGCTGGATGCGGCGGAGTTTCTGGACGGTCACCCGGACAATGCCTCCGCGCTCCGCTATCACAAGCGGATGCAGGAGCAGTACGATCAGGCGAAGAAGGAGTATCAGAAGCAATTCGGGCCGCTGACGCACGGCACGGAGTCCGACACACACTGGCAGTGGATCGACGATCCCTGGCCGTGGGAAGGGGAGGGATGAGCGATGTGGAACTATCAAAAGCAGCTTCAGTATCCGGTTAACATCAAAAATCCGAATCCGGCGGCGGCGAAGGTGATCATCACCCAGCTCGGCGGACCGGACGGCGAGCTGGCTGCCGCCACGCGCTATCTGAACCAGCGCTACGCCCAGCCGTATAAAAAGGCAAAGGCGATCCTGACTGATATCGGGATCGAGGAAGGGGCAGACCGGTCAGAGAAAAGAGAGCGGGAGTTTCGCTGGCGCGAAGTGAAATGGAACAGGGGCGTATTGCCGAGGTAAAAACAGTGTAACGCATCGGAACATTGTCAGGAAGGAAAAAACACCGTGAAATGCTCAAAATCTGCCTGAAATTCCAACAAATCCGGATTGCAAAGGAAGGGATGAAACAGGACAAAGTGCGGAAAATGTTTGATAAACCGGGCGGAACGCAGAAAATCGGCAGATACAACAAAGGATACTGTGCGCAATCCGATTGACACGGTGGGGCGAATATGATATCCTAAAAAAAGATTACTCGAATCAGCGGCGCTGCTGTCGAACCGGCGGCGCGGCAGTCGGCTTTGGGCACGGAGGAAGAGCATGAAAAAACCACGGGGAAAGAGGCACATTGCGAAAAAGACCGCGATTACCATCGGGGTTGTAGTCGCACTGCTGGTGGGTGTTGTGATTGGTTTGTTCCACCATTATTACGGACTGATGAACTATGTGGAGCGTCTGAAGGATTATGTCATTGCCGATAAAATTGAGGCGGACAATGCGGACGCAGAGGATCAGTGGAAGCAGCTGTGGGAGTCCCTGCACGGAGACAATTCCAAAAATCTCTCCGAGGAGGAAACCGCAAAGCTGGAGGAGCAGCTTTCCAAATATCTCAAGGAAAACGGCAACATCATGGCGGATGAGGATGTGTACAACATCCTGCTGATCGGCACGGACTCGCGCAAGAACGACACCAGCGGACGCTCGGATGCCATCGTACTGGTTTCCATCAACAATGAAACGCATGATATCACGATGACGTCCATCCTGCGTGACTGCTATATCTATATTCCGGAGGTCGGCGGCGACCGCATCAATGCCGCTTATGCCTACGGCGGACCGGAGCTGCTGATTGAAACCATCGAGCAGAATTTTAATATCAAGATCAACAAATATATGCAGACCAACTTCTTTGCGTTCGTAGACATCGTGGACGCACTGGGCGGCATTGAGATGACCATCACGGACGACGAAGCCAAGGTGATGAACGAGACCTATATCACGTACATCAATAAGATGCTGGGACGTCCGAAGGAGGAGGGACTGCTGCAGGGCGGCGGAAATCTGAAGCTGAACGGCGTGCAGGCGCTGGCATATGTCCGCGTCCGCTATCTCGGCAACGGCGACTTTGACCGCTCCGAGCGTCAGCGCAAGGCGCTGATGGCGGTCTATGAAAAGATTCAGTCCAGCAGTGCGCTGCAAATCAACAGTCTGCTCACGACCTTCCTGCCGCAGATTCAGACGGATATGACCGAGAGCGAATGCCTGTCGCTGCTGCTCAATCTGGCGGATTATTATTTGAACTATGAGATCCATTCGCTGACGATTCCGGCGGAGGGCACCTACAGCGATGTCAAGATCCGCGGCATGGCGGTCATGGATGTCAACTATGAGACCAATGCAAAGATGCTGACGGATGCTCTGTACCACGGTATCTATCCGCAGAGCGCCTCGGATGCCGAGGAGGGGGAGGAATCCGACTCCGATGCACAGACCAAGCCGGCTTCCGGCGGACGCATTTCATCCAAGAGCGCATACGAGTCCTGAGATTCCGGACAAGCGATCAAAAAAACAAAGACCTGAATGAGCCTATCATTCAGGTCTTTTTATGTTTTACAGCAGCAATCCGCATGGGATTGCGATCAGTGCGCCGACGATGATGACTGCGAACAGCGGCATGGTGAGAACGCCCTTGACGAGCGACCAGAGCAGCTTGATGACAAACCACGCGAGCTTGAGCGCGACGGTTGCGATTAGAATCACCGCGAGAATGGTAAGAATTGTAGCCAGCATTGCAAATACCTCCTAAAATTTCCCCTGTAATTTGTTGTTGGCATTATTATAGCATACATCGGGAGAAGGTGCGGAGAACTGTCATTTCAGTTTTAAGCGGAGATGACCGGTGTATTTCCTGCGGGAACAGATGTATTTGCATGGTGAAAAAAGAAATTTTTTTTGTAAAACGATACAAAACAGAAAGAATTATCAAACAAGAGAGCAGCAACGGAAAAACATTGTCGAATTATCGGGTATATGGTATAATTGTGCCATTCTACTCATGAAAAAAGATAAGATTAGGAGAAAGTTATGCAAGCATTCAACAATTTTCTGGTCAAATTTGATGACATCCTGTGGGGTCTCCCGCTGATCGTCCTGATTTTGACCGCAGGCATCTTCCTCACGCTGCGGCTGGGCGGGCTACAGGTGCGCCACCTGCCGCGCGCGCTCAAGTACATGGTGCGCAACGAGGAGGACGGCACCGGTGAGGTCACGAGCTTCGGCGCGCTGTGTACGGCGCTGTCCGCGACCATCGGCACCGGCAACATCGTCGGCGTTGCAACCGCGCTGGTTGCAGGCGGTCCGGGCGCACTGCTGTGGATGTGGCTCGCGGCGTTCTTCGGTATGGCGACTAAGTACGCCGAGGGCGTGCTCGCGATCAAGTACCGCACGGTGGACGAGCGCGGACACGTGCTGGGCGGTCCGTTCTACTACATCGAGCGCGGCATGGACGAAAAGCTGCCCAAGCTCAAGCCGTTCAACCACGCGCTGGCGAAGCTGTTTGCCTTCTTCGGCGCAGGCGTGGGTCTGTTCGGCATCGGCACCTTCACGCAGGTCAACGGCATCTCCTCCGCGGTCAAGAGCTTCTTCGACCCGAACAACGAGCATATGGTTACGCTGTTCGGCAGAGAGTATTCCTGGGCGGTTATCATTTCCGGCATCGTGCTGACCGTTTTGGTTGCACTGGTTGTCATCGGCGGTCTCAGACGCATCTCTGCGGTTTCGCAGGTTGTGGTTCCGTTCATGGCAATCCTGTATTTCGTGGTCTGCCTGGGCATCATCCTGTTTAACATCACCAAGGTTCCGGCGGCGGTTCAGCTGATTGTCGAGAGCGCATTCGGTGTGCGCGCGGCGGCAGGCGGCGCGCTGGGCGCAATGTTCATGTCCATGCAGAAGGGCATTGCCCGCGGCATCTTCTCCAACGAGGCAGGTCTCGGCTCTGCGCCGATTGCCTCCGCGGCGGCACAGACCAATGAGCCGGTTCGTCAGGGTCTGGTATCCATGACCGGCACCTTCATTGACACCATTATCATCTGCACCATGACCGGTCTGAGCATCGTGCTGACCGGCACCTATAACATCGGTTTGGACGGCGTGGACGTCACGATTGCGGCATTTTCCGCAGGTCTTCCGATCAGCTCCGCAATTGCCTCCGCACTGCTGACGCTGTGCCTGGTATTCTTCGCCTTTACCACCATTCTGGGCTGGAACTACTATGGCGAGCGCTGCATGGAGTACCTGTTCGACCGCAGCATGAAGACGGTTATGATCTACCGCTGCCTGTACGTGCTGGCAATCTTCATCGGTCCGTTCATGACGATTGAGGCAGTCTGGACGATTGCAGACATCTTCAACGGTCTGATGGCGATTCCAAACCTGATTGCGATCATCGCGCTCAACGGCGTGATTGTGGCAGAGACCAAGTCGTTCTTCCAGCGTTATCCGAAAATGTAACTGAAATACAAGCAGCCCGCACACAATCGTGTGCGGGCTTTGTTGTAGATATTGTTGTGAAATGAATATATAGTTTTGTAAACTTTGGAGAAATTTACAAAATATATTGACAAAAAAGAGTTGTTCTTGTATAATATAAAAA
>JAEDEU010000005.1 GCA_016293155.1 Clostridiaceae bacterium
AGAAAACGGGCGGCACCACCTGTCGGTGCTTTTTCTTTTGGTCAGGTGTGGATTCAGAAACATCTATTTTTTTGTCGAATAAAATGCTTTTTGTCGGATAAACTATCTCCGAGGTGATACGAATGGCAAAGCAAGGGATGAAGCGCCCCGAACGGACGCATACACAGCCGCGGAACGATGTCCCGCCTGTGCCGGAAATTCAGGGGAAGGCAAAGCATGGCAAAGAACATGTGCGCCCGATCATTGCAGGCACGACCTCTCCGCACCAGAAGGTTTATCATGTCATGCCGCCTGCGGAGCAGCCAAAGGGGGACAAGCCGATTTCCAATGTGTACCCCGTGATTGATAACGACCTTGCGCGGGATAATCTGGAAAACGATATCACAGCAGCAGATTTGCAGGATTTATAAAGCACCTGCTTGCGGGATAAACACGCAGAGCATCATCTTCGGATGATGCTTTCTCTTTGCTCATAAAAATCGCGAACAAAATTTCGAAAAACCTCTTGCAAAAACAGAACTATTGTACTATTATATAGATAAAAGAACGTCTGTTCGCAGGGAGGAGAATCATTATGCTGAATCACGTCGTACTGATGGGAAATCTGACCGCTGATCCGGAAATCAGATATACAAAGACCAATGTTCCGTATGCGCGGTATACGCTCGCGGTAAACCGCAGCGGCGGAGAGGGAACGGATTTTATCTATATTCGTGCATGGGACAAGCGGGCGGAATTTGCGCGCGACTGGCTGAGAAAGGGAATGCGCGTTGTCGTGACCGGACAGCTGAGGCAGCGGCTCTGGGAGGATCGTCAGGGCATTGCGCATTCGCTCATTGAGATACACGCGGCAGAGCAGTTTTTTGCGGAGCGGAAGCAGGAAACGGCGGCGGACAGCAGCGGTTATCCGAGATAAGAGGTTTGCTATGACAGCGTTGTTTCAAAGTGCGGCGTGGCCGCTCTGGTCTCTCATTTCCCTGATATGGATGAGTGTGCTCTATCAGAGAAACAAGGCATGTGAGCTGGGGATTTGGCTGATTGCACAGGCGGAGAACAGGTTTGCCGGAGACAGAACCGGAAAATGGAAGCGCAGATGGGTTGTGCGGCGGCTGAGTCAGGAAATCCTGCCGTTTCTGCGCCCGGTTTTTACCGAGGACGTTTTGGAGGAGCTTGTGCAGGAGATATATGAAAATCGAAAGAAACTGCAAACGGAAGGTTCCGGCAGGCGGCTGGATATCCGATCCGAATTAACTGCGCATACAGGGCAATTCGTCCGGTAGAAAATGCAGAAAATTAGTGATTTCATATATGGAAATACACGTAAAAATAGTGTATGATAAAAGACCAGACGGAATTTTACGGGAGGTGAGACAGATGACACTGGCAGCGGCAATTGCAGCAGCACGCATCGGACAGGATGACGGCTTTGCTGCACTGTATCAGCACACAGTAGCATCTGTTTACTTTACCGCCGTGCTGTCCGGCTGTTCGGATATTCCACGGATGCTGGTCCGGATTTACCGGGAGGCACGGGAAGAGCTGCTGCTGCTCCGGTCTCCGAGCGATTTGAGACTGTGGCAGGGGCGTGTCGTATATCGTATTCTCACGGATGGAGAACAGCCGCTCCCGCGGCTGGGCGACCGTATGCTGGAGCGCGCGGCACAGGCAATCCGGCATTTGGAAAGCATTGAACGCCGGGCGCTGCTGCTGACCTGTGCGGACGGCTGCTCTGCGGCGCAGGCGGCAGAGATTTTAGCCATCGCAGAGATTGAGGTAAAGCGTGCAGTGCGCCGTGCGCGCAAGCAGGTAGCACAGGAGATGGAGGGCTTTGGCGTTTCTGTCAACACAGCATGGCTGCTCGATCTGATGCAGCGCCTGAAGGAGGAGCTTCGGCCAGAGGCCGCCATGGTGGAGCAGGTTCGTGCCTGCGTTATGGAAGGAAAGGAGCTTCCGCCGCGTGAGCCACAGCTCGGGGAGACAGGCTTTCTTGCCCGCTGGTTTCGCGCAAAACGCACATAAAATATGCAAGAAACATAGACAAAACAACCAAAGAAGGCTGTAACAAACTATTCTAATCCGTTGACATTTTCTCAGTAAATGATATAATAATAGCAGAGAATTTTGCTGATTCAATCAATATAATGATTTGACAGTATCTACTATTATTTTTAGGAAAGGAAGGAAGCTGACGTTATTAAAAACGTGCGGCGAATGAATTATGGCTAAGAAGTTGTGGTGCCTGTTTAGAAGACGCGACGCAGCAGATCATAAGATCTGTGTTGCACATGCAGAGGATGGCCGTGTATTCCGCTGTCCTTACGCAAGCGAGGCTGAGGCAAAGGAAAAGTGCGAGGATTACGCATTTAACACGCATGACTACAGCATTGAGGAAGGCGTAGAGTAATTCAATACATCAAGTTTATGAGGGTATGGTTCGCCGTACCCTCTGTTTTTTTGGCTCTGATGGCAGAGCGGTTTCTGCGTCCTGACGGCGTATGTGCTTCGGCAGGATTCGTTTGGTTTTGCGGCGGGTTCGCGGTAGGATAGGGGAGAGAAGGGAGCGGAAGCAAATGGTAACCTATCACCAAACCCTGTGGGTGGACGAGCAGGGCCGCATTTGGTATGGAATCGCGGCAGTGCGCGGAGAAGAGATCGTGGCAAAGGCAGACAGCCTGACCATGGATCAGGAGCTGATTCACGGTCTGCTGGAAAAGATGAACCGTGCAGCCATCGCAGAGTACCAGTTTTACGATATTATAGAGGATTTTCTGGCGCAATAGTGCGGATTATATTGACAAATCATGTACGGTTCTGTAGGATAGAAAAAGACAAAAAACATCCTGAATCAAAACGCCGGAAGGCGATTTTTTGGAGGAAATTATTTTATGGGAATCTGGGATATCATAGGAATCGGTGTCGGACTGAGCATGGATGCCGTTGCGGTGTCACTGTCAAACGGCATGGTGTACCCGAACATGAAGCCGGGGCAAAAACTGTCTATGCCAGTCTTTTTCGGCGCGTTTCAGGCACTGATGCCGTTGATCGGATACTTTGCGGGCGGGTTGTTCGCCTCGCTGATCGAGCGCTTCGCCGGAATTGTGATCTTTATCATTCTGGGGATCATCGGCGGGCATATGATTTGGGAGGGCTTTCATCCGGATGAGGACGAGCAGTCCCATTCCCGGTTCACGCTGGGCGTGCTGATCTCTCAGTCGATTGCCACCAGCATTGACGCATTTGCAGTCGGCGTCGGCTTTTCCGCGATGCGTGTGGAGATTTTCTCTGCGGTCGGTGTGATCGGCATTACCACCTTTGTGCTCAGCGGACTGGCCGTTCTGCTCGGCAGAGTCGTCGGAAAGGTGCTGGAGAACAAGGCGGAGATCATCGGCGGCGTGATTCTGGTACTGATTGGCATAAAATCCCTAATCGGGCTTTAATTACTGCAAAAAGATGCGGAAACGCATCTTTTTTACTGCCCAAATGCAAAAAAGGACACCGACCGAAGCCGGTGTCCTTGATTTTTGTGTTGTAAGGAGATTACTTGCAGAATCTCTGGATGTGTCTAGCGGTCTCCTCAGCAGCGGTCTTGATGTTCTCCTCGGTGCTCAGCTCGTAGTAATCCGGACGGAATACTTCCATGGTGATGAAGCCGTTCTCGAAGTCATAACCGATCTTCTTGAGGGTGTCAGCGTAACGCTTGTGATCCAGGCAGCCACGCGGATCGGACGGCCACAGACGCTTTGCATCGGTATTGTAAGCAGCGCCGCACGGCAGGTCTTCCATGTCGTTCAGGTGCCATACGAAGATCTTTTCGCCGTCAGCAGCTTCCAGAGCGTCCCAAGTGGAGCCCATTGCATGGAAGTGATACTGGTCGAGGGTAACGCCTACCAGCGGGGAATCGACAGCCTTAACGATCTCGTAAGCATCGTCGAAGGTGTTGATGGACATGGTCGGAGCGCCGCAGAACTCGAGGGACAGCTTCAGTCCGGTCGGCTCGCACTTCTTAACCATTTCCTTCAGAACTGCAACTGCATCAGCCTTGATCTCCTGACGGGTTGCGTGGATGTTCTTCTCAGCCAGATCGAAGGACGGAACAACAACTACCATGTGGCAGTCGAGTGCTGCGCACTTAGCGATGATGTCATCCAGCTCATCCATGACAGCCTTCTTCTCTTCCTCGGTCTGCTTCATGTTGAAGAAGCACAGAGCGTTGTAGGACAGCGGAACGATGTCGTTTGCCTTCATGTAAGCGTTCAGCTCTTCCAGAGTGCCGCCCTCTTCGAGGTACTTAGCCAGGCAGTCGAAACGGATATCAATGCCCTTGAAGCCGTACTTTACGCAATTTTCCAGGTCAGCCATCAGGGACTGGTCAGCACAGCCGCGGTTGCCGTCCCAGGTGCAGCCCTCATTAAAACCCATCTTAAGCATGGTGATAGTTCTCCTTATGATAAATTTTCAGATAATAGATGTAACTTACTTCTTGTAGAAGTCCGGGGTGCCGCCGGTAACAACCTTCTCGAATACGCCGGTGGTCTGAGACTTAACCAGAGCGTCAGCGGTGATGGAAGCTACATAGCCGTCCCAAGCAGAGGAACCGCCGGTGGTGCCAGCCAGAGCGTGGTCAACCCAGTCCTGAATCTCGACATCGTAGGAGTCGATGAAGCGCAGGATCCAGTTGTCCTCGATCTTGGTGGAAACGTTGTTTGCGTAGCGTACGGTCGGGAAGGACGGGCACGGCAGATTAACAACGCCGTTCTCACAAACAACTTCGCAGTTGATGTCGTAGCCGAAGCCGCAGTTTACGTTAACCTCGAGCATAACAACAACGCCGCCCTTGGTCTTCAGCATCATAACCTGCGGATCCTTCAGACCCTCGTGAGCCTTAGAGGAGGTCTTCGGCATGATGCACATAACCTCGTCCCACTCATCGTTAATCAGCCACGGCAGAACGTCGATCTCGTGGATTGCAGTATCGGTAACAGCCATAGCGGTGGTGTAATCCGGAGCAACGCCGTCTGCACGGTGGGTGCACTTCAGAACCAGCGGAGCACCGAACTTGCCGGAATCCAGCATTTCCTTGACCTGGTTGTAGCCGCGGTCGTAACGACGCATGAAGCCAACCTGTACCAGGTGCTTGCCGCCAGCGATCTCAGCGTCAACGATTTCCTTACACTCAGCAGCGGTGTTGGTCAGCGGCTTCTCGGTGAATACCGGCTTGCCAGCCTTGATTGCTTCCAGAACCGGACCCTTGTGGAATGCACCCGGGGTGGTAACAACAACAGCGTTAACCTCCGGATCGTTGATTGCTGCAACGAAATCGGTGTAAACCTTAACGTCACCGCCAGCGATCTCGGCACCCTTCTGAGCGCCTGCCTCGAATACGTCACAAACTGCAACGATAGAAGCGTTCTTAATTCTGTTCTGGATTCTCTCGATGTGCTCGCGACCGATCATGCCACAGCCAATTAATGCGATCTTTAATGCGTCCATGTTTTAACCTCCATGAATTTTGTGTGCTTTTGTGGTGTTTTTTTCGAAAAGCTCTCCCTTTTCTTTGTGTCTATTATAACGCGGGGAATTCAGCAGTACAATCCATAATTGTGCTTTTAAAATAGAAATTTTTCGAGAGAATTCGTTGAAAATGATACATGTGCATACAACTGCAAAAAAGTCAACTATAAAATATTGCTATCAGAGCGAAAAAATTAGAATTTTTTGCGCGTTTAAAACGCTTAAAAAGATGCGTGCACGTGTACATAAAAATTTTAGTGTGTATTTTATGCAAAAAGCACAAAAATAAAGTTGTATAAACTGCATAAAAGAACACCATCCTGCAAGGATGGTGTTGTGGTTTTGGTTAAATGTTGTAACGGGTTTTTATCACAATATCTGTGTATTGGAAGGGCGATTTTGGCTCTTTTCCGGCAAAGAGATAATCGAAGAGAATCATTAGAGGCTGATAGCCCTGCTCTCGTGCACCTTGACCAATCAGGAATTCCACATCGCCATGCAGCAGACCGTTGATGTTGTCCGGGACAAGGTCATAGCCGATCATGTGGATGTCCCTGCGTTTCAAATGATGCAGTGCATCGCACGCACCCTTTTGACCATGGGCGATCAGGAAGATACCGCCCAGATCCGGATGCTCCCGCAGGGTATCCTCTGTGATTTTCTGAGCAACCGCATCATCATCATAGCAGAACTGCTGTGCCACAATCCGGATCTCCGGAAACCGGAGCGCCAGCTCGCTGCAAAAGCCTTCCGCACGGCGCGCATGGGCGTCGTTTTCGCTGTGGCCATTAATCATCAGCACCTTGCCCTTTTGCCCCATGACCGCGCCCATCAGACCGGCACAGGCACGGCCGCTGAGCAGGTTGTTCAGACCGACAAAGCACATACGCTGTGTAGAAGAGATATCCGAGTTGAAGGTAACGACCGGAATGCCGGCCGCCACGACTTCATTTATTTTGCTACGCAGGCGGTCGTCCTGGACCGGCAGGAGCGCCAGACCGCCGATGCCTTCTTGAATCAGCTCATCAATTGCGGCGATTTCCCGGTCTGCACTGATTCCACGGATTTCGCGCTTAAGGATCTGCACGCCCAGCTTGGCAAGCTCATCGGTTGCCTGCCGGATGCCGTTGAGCACCTGAACCATAAACGGAGTTTCCACGGATTGGATAATGACGCCGATCTTGATCGGATTTTTCTGGAGTGCCAGTGCGCGCCCCGCGCGGTTTGGCTGATAGCCTAGCTCATCGGCAATGGCACGGATGCGTGCGGCAACCTCCGGATTGACACGCCCGCGATTATAGAGAGCGCGGTCCACTGTGCCGCGGGACACTCCCGCGAGTTCTGCGATCTGTTTTAACGTAACGGGCATGGGAATCCTCCTTCAAATATGCGGATTGGAACGGAACCGTCAGCGCATCAGGCTGGCGATGGACTCATGTACCACCGGCTCTCCGGGGGAGGCGAGCACAAGCGGTGAGAAGATGATATAGATAACGATTACCAGAGCAATAGAAAGGATTGCTGCCGGCCAGCGGTACTTCCACGGGGTCAGATCGACTGCGCCGATATCATGCAGCTCAACCGGCTGCTTGCGCGGCGCAATCACACTGCACAGCACCATGAGAATCAGCTCGACCGGGAGAAGGACTGCCATGCAGTATAAATAGTGGATCGGTTCGGAGGAGCCGCCAAATGCCTCATAGGTCGGTTTGGCGATCAGAAATGCACCGTAAATAACCGTATGTACAATCGCAATCAGCTTGGGGCACCAGGCTGGAATTTTTTTGAACAGCAGCGCTCCGCAGACGGTGCAGATCACCGGCAGGGAGACAAACTGTGCAAGCGAATTCAAAAAGGTTACCACGCCGGAGGAGGTGCGGTAGAGCTGGGTGGAAACACAGATGGCAACTACACCGGCAACGGTGCTGTACATCTGACCGACCTTGACGCATTTCAGATCGGACGCTTTCGGATTGATGACCGAGCGATAGAGATCCAGCGTAAACATCGTTGCTGCGGAGTTCAGCACGGAATTGAACGAGGACAGGATGGAGCCGAAGATGACAGCGCCGAAAAAGCCCATGATCGGCCACGGCACAACCTCGGCAACCAGAAGGGAGTAGGCTTGATCCATCAGCACCACATTGGTACCGGAGGAGGCCAGTTCCACCATGGCCTGCTGGATCGAAGGCATATAAAAGGCGATGACACCCGGAATGACCAGATACAGCGGGCCGAGACATTTTAAAAAGCCGCAGAAAATTGCACCCTTCTGACCTTCCGCCAGAGAACGTGCTGCCAGTGTGCGCTGAATCATAGACTGATTGCCGCAGAACCAGTACATATTATTGAACAGCATACCGGTGAGCAGTAGCGGCCATGGAACCTGCGGGCTTCCCGCATCCCATGCATTGATTGCATTGAGCTTATGATAGATGATGTCGTTTTTTAAAATATAGCGGATGCCGTCCAGCAGTCCGCTGCCGCCGGTCTGCTCGCCCAGCGCGCTCAGTCCGAAAATCGGTACCAGCAGTCCGGCGAGGATAAAGCCGACACAATAAAAGCTGTCCGATATTGCGACGGCGCGCAGTCCGCCGAATACCGCGTAGGCACCTCCGATCAGACCGATGATGACACAAAGGATGGAGATCGTTGTGAGCTGAGAGGTGCCGATGATGGAGGAAAGTCCAAAAATTTTTTCAAATACCAGAGCGCCGGAGTAAAGGATGACCGGGAGGCTCAGGATGGAATACATAATGACTGTGACGACAGAAAACATGGTTTTGACGCTTTTGTCATAGCATAGCTCCATAAAGCTGGGAACGGTTCCGATTCCCGTTTTCAGATAGAGCGGGAGAAAGAGGAAGGCAAGCATGAGCAGAGTGAGTGCTGCGCCGATTTCCCAGGAGATCGGTCCCATGTTGGTAGACCATGCATGGGCATTTGTGCCGACAAGCTGTTCTGTGGAAAGATTGGTCAGCAGCATCGAGCCGGCGACAACAATGCCGGGAAGGCTGCGGTTTGCCAAAAAATATCCTTCTGCCGTGTCCAAATTATTTCCTTTGGTTTTGAATGCGGAAACTGCCGCGGCCAGTAAGGTAACTAGCAAAAAGGTGATAATGATATATGGGCGGTGTGATAATATATGCTCCATTGATGATTCCTCCTAGATGAAACCCATCAGCTGCGTGCCGCAGAGCATAAAATGGGATCATATAGAAACTACCATAAATAACCGAAAAAAGCAAGACAGTTTAAAGAAATCTGCTCCAAACAGCCGGATTTCTATCCTAAAAATATAACAAAGATGTGAAGGAAGCATATAAAAATGACCCCGGCTTTGTGCCGGGGTCATCGGGAAGATTGAAGTGAAAGACGGTTTACATCAGACCAGCGAGGGATGCATGTACAACCGGCTCGCCTGCGGATGCAATTCCGAGCGGGGAGAAGATGAAGTAGACGACAACGACTACAATCAGACCGACAATGGTCAGCGGTACACGATACTTCCACGGGGTCAGATCGACTGCGCCGACATCGTTCATGACGATTGCTTCCTTGCGCGGAGCAAACTTATTGAGTGCCCACATGATGATGAATACGATCGGGGTCTCAACTGCGATGCAGTACAGGTAGTGGATCGGCTCGGTGGAACCGCCGAGTACTGCGTAGGTCGGCTTTGCCAGCAGGAATGCGCCGTAGATGACGACATGCAGTACGGTAATGAACTTCGGAGTCCACTTCGGGATGTTGTGGAACAGGATTGCGCCGCAGATTGCAGCCATAACCGGAACAGACAGGAACTGAGCCAGAGAGTTCAGGAAGGTGGTGATACCGGAGGATGCGCGGTAAACCTGAGTGGAAACACAGATTGCGATGACACCTGCGATGGTACCGTAGATCTTACCAACCTTTACACACTGCTGGTCGGAAGCCTTCGGATTGATGACCGAACGGTACAGGTCCAGAGTGAACATGGTGGATGCGGAGTTCAGAACCGAGTTGAAGGAGGACAGGATTGCGCCGAACAGAACAGCAGCAAAGAAGCCCATGATCGGCCACGGAACAACGCGGGATACCAGCATCGGATAAGCCTGATCCATCAGACCGACAGCGGTGCCTGCCTCCAGCAGGGAAGCCATACGCTCCTGAATGGACGGCATGTAGAATGCGATGATGCCCGGGATAACGAGGTACAGCGGGCCAAGGCACTTCAGGAAGCCACAGAGAATAGCACCCTTCTGGCCTTCTGCCAGGGACTTAGCAGCCAGTGCGCGCTGAACGAAGGACTGGTTGCAGCCCCACCAGTAAATGTTGTTGAACAGCATACCGGTGATGATGAGCGGCCAAGCAACCTGCGGCTCAGCAGCGTCCCAAGCGTTTACTGCGCTCAGCTTGTGGTAGGTCGGCTCGTTTGCCAGGATGTACTGAATGCCGTCCATGATGCCGCCGCCGTTGGTCTCAGCGCCCAGAGCAGCGAAGCCGAGGAACGGAATCATCAGACCGCCGATGATCAGACCGATGCCGTTGATGGTATCGGATACTGCGACTGCCTTCAGGCCGCCGAAGATTGCGTAGCAGCCGCCGACGATGCCGATGATGACACAGAGGATTGCGATCATCGAAACCTGAGACATACCGAAGATCTGAGACATACCGAAGATGTTCTCAAATACCAGTGCACCGGAGTACAGAATAACCGGCAGGTTCAGGATGGAGTACATAACAACGATGACAGCGGAGAACATGGTCTTCGTGCTCTTGTCGTAGCAGACTTCCATCATGTTCGGGATGGTGGTGGTACCGATCTTCAGGTAGGTCGGCAGCAGCCAGAACGCCAGAATCAGAAGGGTGAACATGGAGCCGACTTCCCAAGCGATCGCGCCCATGTTGGTCTTCCAGGACTGACCGTTCAGACCGGTCAGCTGCTCAGCGGACAGGTTGGTCAGCAGCAGGGAACCTGCAATGACGACGCCCGGAAGGCTTCGGCTTGCCAGGAAGTATCCCTCTGCACTTTCGAGGTTATCATCTTTCGTCTTCAGCGCCGAAATTACTGCTACCATAACGGTAAAGAACAGGAACGTAATGACGATGAAGGGAAGATGATTCAGAATGTTTTCCATAGATTTTCTCTCCCTTATTGTGGTGTATTACATCAAATGCAGTTTTGTGGACCAATTGATGGGAAAATATACTTCTAAAAGAATAAATTATCCAAAAATCAGAATCCGCCAAAATCATGCATTTAGTGCCGAAAAATCAGAAAAAACTGCTCTGTACAATTGCTGAAGAGGTACAGACAAGTTCAGATCAATCAGGACAAAAACATTGATTTTAAAGTGGTTTAGACAAGTTTTTAGATGAATATAGAACTTTTTAAACCGTTTATGTGCGTTTGAATAACCGCATAAAGAATCTAACACAACCCCTCGAAAAATGCAAGTGCTTTTTGAACAATTTTTTAAACTTTGATGAATAAATTATTGTATGTGTATTATTTGAAACAAAACAAAGAAGCGCCTATCCGTGCCAGCTGCGGGATACTGTGTATCTATACATTTAAAATAGGATGAGCAGAGCAAGAAAATGTAGTTTTGCAGAAAAGGCAGAAGATGGGAAAATGATGAAAGGGAAAAAGGATTTTTTTGAACGGAAAGAAGACTGAGTCCCGCTTTTTTGTCACAGTAATCTGTTACAATAAAACAAAAATAGTAAATTGGGCGGAAGAGAAATCAGAAGTGCTGTTTGGAATGATATATTGAATTAACATATAGAATTGAGAGAAAAAGGGCAGGAAACGTAACATAAACTCTCCAAATTACCACAATGAAATGCAAAAAAACCGCGAGTGGGAGGAACGGATTTACAGAAAAAACAAAAAATCAATTAGCAAAATTAATAAAAAGACAGAAAGGTTTTTGTGTATAACAGAAAAAGCGTGTGCGTGCACAAAAATATATCGAGCAGGTACTTGATTTTGTGCAAAATAGAAGATAAAATGGGGATCGAAGCAAAGGTTGTTACCCAAGGTATCCAAATTGATGGGCAACTGGTTGGTTGATCGCGGTGAAGTAGGAAGCACGGCGGACTGTTCCACAGGAGCAAATTAATTGAGTCAATCCGCAGATCCTCGGGTGGCAATGAACAAACATTCATTCAATGTAAGAAAGAGGAGAAGTTGTATGAAAAAGAAGTTATTCTCGACCATCCTGGCAGCGGCTATGATGATCGCTGCACTCGCAGGCTGCGGCGGCGGCTCTACTGGCGGCGGTTCCGGCAATAAGGCTGACGGCAACTATAAGTTCGGCTTTACGATTTCCACTCGTGACCAGTTCCTGACCTCGATGGAGGTTGCTGCAACCAAGGAAATGGAAGCACAGGGCTACAAGCTGGAGGTTAATGACTCGGATAACGACGTTACCAAGCAGCTGTCCCACATCCAGACCTGGGCTACCCAGCAGTACAGCGCAATCATCATCAACCTCGTAAACGCTGATAACGCAATCGAGTGTGTTGACGCAGCAGCTGGCGTACCGGTTGTATTCGTTAACCGTCTGCCGGATCAGAACGCTCTGTCCGACACCGTTGTTTACGTAGGTTCCGACGAGAACGATTCCGGCCGTATGCAGGCTGAGCTCCTGATGGACGACGCTCTGAAGGGCAAGACCGAGATCAACGCAATCCTGTTCCAGGGCGTTCTGGGTCAGACCGCAGCTACTCTGCGTTCCGCATCCGTTAAGAAGGGCTTCGAGGAACTGGGCGTTAAGGTTAACTGGGTTTACGAAGACACCGCTGAGTGGGACCGCAACAAGGCAATGGACAAGATGACTCAGCTCATCAGCTCCGGCACCAAGTATGATGTCATCGTCTGCAACAACGACGAGATGGCTCTGGGCTGCATCGAGGCTTACAAGGCTGCCAACAAGAAGATCGACGTTCCGATCATCGGCGTTGACGCAACTCAGGTTGCTTGCCAGTCCATCGCTGACGGCGAGCTGTACGCTTCCGTATATCAGTCCTCTGTAGGTCAGGGCGGCGGCGCTGCTAAGGCAGCAATCCAGCTGGCTAAGGGCGAGAAGGTAGAAGGCGCTGACAAGAACCACATCGTATGGATTCCGTTCGAGAAGGTTAACAAGGACAACGTTCAGGACTACCTCGACATGTACGCAGCAAAGTAATTTAGTACCGCTGTAATTGGGATTATTCACTGCAAACAAGTAATCCAATAAGGTTTGGGGGACGACATAATCTGTTGTCCCCCAGATTTTAGAACGAAGTAGCAACGCGGAGGTGGAATACATGAGCGAATACATTTTGGAAATGCTCGATATCGTCAAGGAATTCCCTGGCGTACGTGCATTGAAAGGCGTACAGCTTAAAATCCGTCCCGGCACTGTTCACGCGCTGATGGGAGAAAACGGCGCAGGTAAGTCTACCATCATGAAATGTCTGATGGGCGTTTACCACAGAACCTCCGGTACGATTATTTATGACGGCAAGGAAGTAGACTTCCCGGGACCGCTCCAGGCAATGGAGGCCGGTATCGCAATGATTCATCAGGAGCTTAGCCCGGTTCCTGAGCGTTCGGTTAAGGAGAACGTATGGCTTGGCCGTGAGCCGCGCAAGGGCCTGGTCGTCGATCATAAGAAGATGAGAGAGGACACCATTGAGCTGTTTAAGAAGATCGGTCTGAACGTTGACCCGGATGAGAAGATGGGCAACCTGACGATTTCCCAGATGCAGATGGTCGAGATTTGTAAGGCAGTTTCCTACGATCCGAAAATCCTCATCCTCGACGAGCCGACCTCCTCTCTGACCGAGACCGAGGTTGAGCACCTTTTTGAAATTATCCGCAACCTGAAGAAAACTGGCTGTGCAATGATTTACATCTCTCATAAGATGGCGGAGATTTTCCAGATCTGTGATGAGATGACAACATTCCGAGACGGTGAATATGTCGGACATGACTTTGCAAAGGATACCAACGTCGATAAGCTGATTGCGCGCATGGTAGGCCGCGAAGTTAAGAATATGTTCCCGAAGGTTGAATGCCCGATCGGTGAAGTTGTATTTAAGGCAGAAGGTCTGAGTTCCGGCAGAATGGTTAAGAACGTTTCGTTCGACCTGCGCAAGGGCGAAATCCTCGGCTTTGCAGGACTGGTCGGCGCAGGACGTACTGAGACCATGGAGACCATTTTCGGTATGCGTCATCTGGATTCCGGCAAGATCTTTAAGGACGGCGTTGAGATCAACATCAAGTGCCCGGCAGATGCCATCAAGAACCGCATCGGCTTCCTGACTGAGGATCGCCGCGGCAACGGTATTGTTCCGGTTCGCAATATCAAGGACAATACGGTTCTGGCAAACCTTCCGGCATATGGTACGCCGCTGAATCATAAGAAGATTTCGGAAGATACCGATAAGTACGTAAAGCTGCTGAATACGAAGACCCCGTCTACGGATCAGCTTATTATGAACCTGTCTGGTGGTAACCAGCAGAAGGTACTGGTAGGCAGATGGTTGCTGACTAATCCGGATATTCTGATTGTCGACGAACCGACCCGTGGTATCGACGTCGGCGCAAAGTCTGAGATTCATTCCCTGATTACCAAGCTGGCTGGCGAAGGCAAGTCGATCATCATGATCTCTTCCGAGCTGCCGGAGGTTAAGGGCATGGCAGACCGTATGGTCGTAATGTATGAAGGCGAGGTAACTGCGATCCTGGATCGTAAGGACTTCGATGATGAACTGATCCTGAAGCACGCGCACGGCGAGTAATTTCAGAAAGGGGTTTCAACTATGGCTGGAAAGCTGAATAAAAAGTTTTTATCCGATAACAGCATTTGGCTGGTATTTATCGGCATGTGTGTTATCGTTACTGTTGCATCCGGCGGTATCTTCCTGTCTTGGAACAACATTAAGTCTGTCCTGATGTCCGAGTCCGTTATCGGTATTCTGACCATGGGCGTTATGTGGGCGATTCTCTCCAAGGGCATCGACCTGTCTCCCGGTGCTGTCGTAGCACTGACCTCGGTTATTTCCGCATCTATGGTACAGAAGGCTGACTACGCTGACAAGCTGTTCCCGAACATGCCGGATATGCCGATTATCGTAGGTATTGTAGTTGCTATCATCGCTGGTACCCTGATCGGTGTCCTGAACGGCTGGCTGATCGCTTACACCAAGATCCCGGCATTCATCGCTACCCTTGGTACTCAGCTGATCGCAAAGGCTCTGGCAAACATGTACACCAGCGCATACCCGGTACCGACCCTGAAGGATTCCTTCAAGTTCCTCGGTCAGGGCACCATCGCAGGCGTTATGCCGGTAGTCGTCGTGATCTGCATTATCTTCGTCATTGTATCCGGCTTCATGCTGACTCAGACCCGCTTCGGTAAGCACGTATATGCAATCGGCGGCAACGATCAGGCAGCACGCGTAGCTGGTATCAACGTTGAGAAGAACCTGATTATGGTTTACACCTGGTGTGCATTCTGTGCATCTGTCGGCGGCATCCTGCTGGCTGCACGTTCCGGTTCCGGTAACGCATCCTATGGTCTGAACTACGAGCTGGATGCAATCGCAGCAGCTACCGTAGGCGGTACTTCCCACTCCGGTGGTGTCTGCCGTATCTCCGGCGTTATCGCTGGTATCCTGATCATGGGCGTTCTGAAGAACGGTATGCTTCTGCTTGGTATGAACGCATACCTGCAGCAGGCATTCAAGGGCGCGATCATCATCATCGCAGTTGTCCTTGACATGAGAAAGAATGTTAAGAAGGTTTAATCCGTAAGATTTTACTGAATTAGTTCTATCAGCCGGCTCCGAGCAATCGGAGCCGGTTTTTTTGACATAATCCGTAAAACAGGATAAAATAGAACAAAAGGGGGAATTCGGTGAACAAGACCTTTGGGATTCTGGCGCATGTCGATGCGGGAAAAACGACCCTGTCGGAGCGCATTTTATATCGTACAGGAGCAATCCGTACCTGCGGCAGAGTGGATGACGGAGCGGCCTATCTGGACAGTGACCGGATCGAACGCGCCCGCGGCATTACCATATTTACCGGACAGGCGCATTTTTGCTATGAGGGCTGTGAATATGATCTGCTGGACACGCCTGGACATGCGGATTTTTCCGCAGAGATGGAGCGCGCCATCCGTGCAATGGATTATGCGGTTCTGGTGGTCAGTGCGGCAGAGGGCGTACAGGGACATACCCTTACCATCTGGCGCATTCTGGAGCAGGCACAGGTTCCGGTATTTCTGTTTGTGAATAAAATCGACCGGAGCGGCGCAGACCGTGACCGGGTGATGGAGGAAATCCGCCGCCTGCTCAGTCCGGATGCGGTATGGCTGGAGCAGTCTGAGGCGTGCGCGGAGTCCATTGCGGAACGGGACGATGAACTGCTCGAACAGTATCTTTTGGGCGAATGTACACCGGAGGATCTGGAACAGGGGTTGATTGATCTGATTGCAGCGCGTCGGATTTTTCCGTGTATGTCGGGCAGTGCATTGCAGGATGTCGGCGTAGCGGAATTTTTGCGGGCATTTCATCGTCTGACCGTGCCGCGCATCCCGGAGCAGGCACGTGCCTTCCGCATCCGCCGGGATGCAGGCGGAACCCGACTGACCTTTTATAAGGTAGGACAGCAGCCGCTTGCGGCGAAATCCGTACTGGACGGGGAAAAGATCAATGAGATTCGCCTGTATCACGGTGAAAAATATACAACGGTGCAAAGTGCACCGCCGGGCTGTATCTGTGCCGTGACCGGTCTGACGCAGCCGCTCCCGTCCGAGGGCGAGTGTCAGCCGATTCTGCGGGCAAGGGTGGAGTCCGAGCACGATATCCATGCAGTGCTCAGGATGTGCCGCATCTTGGAAGAAGAGGATCCTGCGCTACAGGTGCAGTGGAACGAGGAAACACAGGAAATTACCATCGGCGTGATGGGCAGAGTGCAGCTGGAAATTCTGTGTGAGATTGCGCAGGAGCGCTTCGGCATTCCGATTGCATTTGGAAAATCCACGCTGATTTACCGCGAGACGATTGCCGCACCGGCTGCCGGCTTTGGACATTTTGAACCGCTGCGGCATTATGCTGAGGTACACCTCTGGCTGGAGCCGGGTTCACGCGGCAGCGGGATTACCTTCCGAAGCGGGCTGAAGACGGATGTACTGGATGCTCACTGGCAGAATTTGATTCAAACGCATATTTTTGAACGCGAGCACAGAGGAGTGCTGACCGGCTCTCCGGTGACAGATATCTGCTTTGTGCTTGCCAACGGGCGCGCGCATCTGAAGCACACAGAGGGCGGAGATTTTCGTCAGGCGACATGGCGCGCCGTCCGTCAGGGACTGATGAGCGCGCAGAGTATTTTGCTTGAACCGGTATATGCGTTCCGGATTCAGTGTGAAATCGACCAGATAGGGCGGATTTTATCCGATTTGACTGCGCGGCATTGTGAGACCGAGCCGCCGGAGATCGGCGCCGTCCATGCGGAAATTACCGGACGAGGACCTGCCGCCGAGCTGCTGGACTATCCGGAGGAGCTGACCGACCTGACCCGAGGCAAGGGCACCATGGCACTGCGCATGGACGGGTGGCAGGAATGCCACAACAGCGCAGAGGTGATCGAGCGAATCGGATATCAGGCGGAACGAGATACGGAACAGCCGATGCACTCGATTTTTTGCAGCCATGGAGCCGGTTATCCCGTCCCGTGGGATGAGGTGCCGCAGGCGGTGCACTGCGAGAAGCGGCCGTATGAGGAATTTATTTGAACCCCGCAAAAATCATTGTGCCCGTACCGGCAAAATGATATAATAAAACTATCATATGAAACATAAGGAGAGATTGTAATGAGAATTTTGAAGGAAAACTGCGTTGCACTGGTCATTGACTATCAGGAGAAGCTGATTCCGGCGATGAGCGGCATTGACAGCCTGCTGGAGCGCTCGGAGATCCTGCTCAAGGGACTGAATGCACTGGAGGTTCCAATGATCGTTTCCCAGCAGTATCCGCGCGGACTGGGTCAGACCCTGCCGCAGATTCTGGAGGCATCCGGCGGCGCGCCGACCTTTGACAAGGCATCGTTCAGCCTGTGGGATGACGAGGCGCTGCGCGGTGCGATTGAGGCAAGCGGCAAAAAGACCGTGATTATCTGCGGTGTAGAGGCACATGTATGCGTGCTTCAGACGGCGGTTGATCTGCTGGAAAACGGCTATCAGGTTGTCATGGTTGACGACTGCATCAGCTCCAGAAGACCGAGCGATAAGGAGATCGCAATGAAACGCGCAATGCATGAGGGCGCAACGCTGACTACCAGCGAAGCAATTCTGTTTGAGTTGCAGCGCATCTCCGGAACACCTACTTTTAAGACGATTTCCAAGCTTGTAAAGTGAATAATATGTCATAATATGTTGGTGACACATTGCGCCGGAGAATGACGGCTGGACAGGCGTTTGGGCGTTTTTTATAGGGAAAACGTGCAAATTATCGAAATTTTTTCGCTTTTGTAAAAATAAACCATGAAACCTCGATGAATCGAAGTGAAAATCAGTAACATAATACATATACACCCCATTTGTAAGGTGCTATAATAATCGTGTTATTGGACAGAACGTGAGTGTTGCTGGACCAAATAGATCGATTCCACAGAGGTGACAAAAAATGAGAGATTGGCTTGTCGAACTGAGAAAAAGTAAGGGCTTCACTCAGGAAGTAACCGCACAGAAGGCACATATTGCACGCAGCTACTATACCCGTATTGAGCTGGGTGATTACCGTCTGCCGGTTGGTACTGCAATGCGCATTGCAGAAGCACTGGATTTCGATTGGGTTCGTTTTTACGAGACCCCTGCTCAGTCTGAGTAAACCAAGGAAAGCATGCCGTCAGTCTCCTACCTGACGGACAACAAAG
The DNA here is from genome assembly GCA_016293155.1 of Clostridiaceae bacterium. Lineage (GTDB taxonomy): Bacteria > Bacillota > Clostridia > Oscillospirales > Butyricicoccaceae > JAEDEU01. The sequence continues at coordinate 18,431 of JAEDEU010000005.1, forward strand.
CCGGGATATTATCCCGGCTTTGTTCTTTGCCTGATTTATGCTATAATATCGGCAGAACAAGTGAGTTGTGTTTTCTGATGAGAGAGGGAATATGACGAAAGGACGGGCTTTTATGAGCAAAATTTTTACACCGGTGAAACTGGGACAGCTGTTTATTAAAAATCGTATCGCACAGTCGTCCACTCAGAGCTATCTGGGCTATCCGGACGGCAGATTTCATGAGGATGAGATCCAGCTGGCGCGGGAAATGGCGCAGAACGAAGTTGGACTGCTGTTTTCACCGCATACCTTTGTGTCGTATGACGGGCAGGCATCGCCCTGCCAGAACCGTCTGGATGATGACCGGTTTATTGAAAATCAAAGGAAAGCGAATGATGCCGTGCACCAGTTCGGTGCGCGCCGCATTGCGCAGATTACGCACGCCGGACGTCTGGCGATTGCCAACGCAGAGCATCCGGACACCTCTGATAATCTGACACCGGATACGCTGACCGAGGAGCAGATGGAGCGGGTGCGCGGGGATTTTATCCGTGCGGCGGTTCGGGCGCAAAAGGCGGAGTTTGACGGCGTAGAGGTGCACTGTGCGCATGGATATCTGTTATCCTCGATGATTTCTCCGGTCTACAATCATCGCACGGATGCCTACGGCGGCAGCGCAGAAAACCGCTTTCGCCTGGCGGAGGAGATCATTCAGGGCATTCGGGAGGCGTGCGGTCCGGACTATCCGATTTTTATTAAGATCAATTCCAATGTCGAGGAGAATGACGAGGCATATGAGGCGGATCTGCTCTGCATTCTGCGCAGATGCGAGCAGCTGGGCATAGCGGCAGCGGAGCTGAGCGGCTATAATTTCCGTTCGTTTTCTCAGGAGGTACGTGATTATTATCTGGAGCGCGCCGCGCGGATGCAGGTACAGTGCAGTCTGCCGCTCATTCTGGTCGGCGGTATTAAGAGCTTTGCAGACATGGAGCGTGCGCTGGATGCAGGCATGTCCATGGTTTCCATCGCGCGCGGTCTGCTGTGTGAGCCGGATCTGATTACGCGGCTCAAGGCGGGGCAGGAGCGCACAAGATGCATCAACTGTAACCGCTGCTCCAGCCTCTGGAAGGAGAACGGGAAACGGTGTGTATTCCATGAGAAATCCTATCCCAGGCTGATGGAGATCACCTGATTGTAGAAAATGCGGAGAAAATAAATGAAATATGGTGCTGGTTTGTGTGATATGATATGTTGACAGATACACGGAAAGCGCGTATAATAAAGCCATGCTAACAAAGACGTTGCAGAAAGAGTTCTGTGACGTCTTTTTCTTTTCTCTCTCCTAATTAGCTAGCCGATCTCGGATCGGCGTCATAATGAACCGGCAGGCCTGGACAACCTGTTGGCCTTTATTGTATTGCGAACAGATACAGTATGTTCGATATTTCCGGACAAAATATCGAAAACCCTTCCTATTTCACCATTCCTCTATGGACATCTTCAAAATCTTCAATTTTTTTCAAACTCTTCAAACTCAAAGCTGTATTTGTTCCGAATGAAAAAAGCACGCACCTTTCAGCAGAGTGCGTGCTTTTTCTTCCGATTTTTTATTGTGAGTGCAGACCGGTGAGCTGCTCCAGACCATAGCGGTTCAGGATCAGCAGCCGCTTTTCAAAGCGTGCGATCAATGCACTTTTTTCCATCTGCGCCAGAGAGCGGTACAGCGTTGCCCGGCTGATATCTAGTGAATGAGCAAGACCGGTGTAGCCATCGTGCAGATTCAGCTCGTCTCCGGGGCAGAACTCTAATAAATAGAGTGCAATGCGTGCTGCCGGTGACGGAGCGGTAAAGCTGTTGATGCGAACCATCAGATGATGGATCAGCTTTGAGAGGATGGACATATAATTCATTGCCAGCTGAGAATCATTTTTCAGCAGCGGGAACAGCAGATCCTTTTCAAAGAATGCGACCGTACAGGTGCTGTGAGCGGTTACGGTGCTAAACATCGGCGTGTCCTCTGCTTCAAACAGCAGATTACCATTGAAAAAGCTGCCCGGTCCCAGCGTGTCAAGCGGAATACTGTTGAGATTATATACAGTAATATAACCGGATAAAACACATACAAGTGAATGAGAAAAATTCGGGGTATCACTCAGCTTCTGACCTTTATCGTAGCGCTGCACAATGACCCGATCGAGGAGCGGATAATAGCGCGGAAGACCGCAGGACTCAAAAAGAGCCGTATGCAACAGAAAATCTTTTTGCTTCTCATTTGGAGTCATAAGAATTCCCCTTTCTTGAAAGATGTTGTGACAAAATCTGCCTATACCTATTTTAGCGGCGCATATGACATACGTCAAGCTATTCTCGCTCGAAAAAATCAAAAAGGTTGACAAAGATTTGCATGATATTTTATAATAACTCATAAAATGTTGAATAACATGGTTCAAAAAAGACAAACATCGTAAAAATACATCATAGAGGTGGAAAAATGGAGTATTTGTGGAACGAAACCGATTTTAGGAACAATTTGCGCAGATTGATTCAGATACATTCCGTAACAGGGGACTGCGGAACGGTAAGCAAAGAGGCAGTATTGGGGAAAGGAATTTATCAATCTTTAGATTTTATGCTTTCGCTCGGTGACGCATTTGGGTTCCAAACTAGGATGCTGGACGGCATGTGCGGTTGGATTGAAATGGGTGAAGGCGAACAGCTGATTGGAATTTTGTGCCATCTGGATACGGTTTCCGTCAGCGCAGACGGATGGGATACGGATCCCTTTGACTGCGTGGAGCGGGACGGAAAGCTGTATGGACGCGGCGTTTGCGATAATAAAGGTCCTGCTATGGCGGCACTGTACGCGATGAAGGCGGTGGCGGATGCCGGTGTGCCGCTGAATAAGCGCGTGCGTCTGATTCTCGGCGGCGATGAGGAGAGCGGGGACTGGAAGTGCATGGAGCGCTATCGGCAGACCGAGGAGATTCCGGCGATGTCGTTTACACCGGATGCGGACTATCCGGCAGCGTTTGCGGAAAAAGGCATTTTGAAGATTGCATTGACTGCATCGCTCACCGAAACAGCAGAGCCGCTTTTCTTCCGCGGCGGCTCGCAGATTAACATCGTGCCCGACTATGCGGAAGCCGTATGGAGAGGAAAGCGCTATGAGGCGCGCGGCGTGCCCGCCCATGCTATGGATCCATCCAAGGGTGTGAATGCATTTTATAAGCTGGCGGAGCAGCTGCGTGCGGAGGGCTGCATCCATCCGTTTGTAGAGCTGATCGGCATTGCAACCGCGGAGGGACTGGATATTGCGCTGTCCGATGAGCCGAGCGGCAGCCTGACGGTCAATCCGTCGATTGCGGCGGTTGACGCGGCGCAGGCGGTGCTGAAATGCGATATCCGACATCCGGTTACGATCCCGAGCGAGGAGGTAATGGCGCGGCTGTCTGCGGCAATTGCGCCGCTTGGCTTTACGGCAAGCATTCAGCAGTATCTGCCGCCGCTGTACTCGCCCAAGGACAGCCATCTGGTGTCCACGCTCCAGAGGGTATACTTTGAGCAGACCGGGGATGCCTCCGAACCGGTCGCGCTGGGCGGCGGCACCTATGCACGGGCATTTCCGAATGCAGTGGCATTCGGTATCCGCTTCCCGGGAGAGCCGGAGGTATGCCATATTGACAACGAATACTGGGCACTGGATTCCATTCGGAAGAATATCCAGATCATGGCGAATGCCATTGCCGCCCTGTAAGCAAACGAAACGCCCCGCGGGAACAAAGTCCTGCGGGGCGTTTGACCGTCGCTCGACGATACATAAAAGGGAAATAGAACGGGTTATCGGATACAGATGTATACGGTATACGCGAGATATACGGCGAACATGGCAGCGCCGTGCAGACGGGTGACCTGGCGTTTCTTCCAGACGGATGCCATAAACAGTACCGTCACAGCGATCAGTGCTGCGGCATCTGCGACCGCGGTAATCGGAGCCGCAATCGGGGACAGTGCGCACGATGCGCCGAGAACAAAGGTGATGTTAAAGATATTCGAGCCGATTGCATTGCCGAGCGACAGATCGCTTTCGCCCTTGCGCGCAGCCACAATCGAGGTCGCCAGCTCCGGCAGAGAGGTGCCGAATGCAACCAGCGTCAGACCGATGATGTTTTCGCTGATGCCGAACATACGCGCAATTTCGGTAGAGGAATAGACCGCAAACTTTGCACCGATTACAATCAGTCCAATACCGATCACGACCATCAGCAGGGCACGCGGCAGTGAAATCGGACGCTTTTCCATTTCAGGCGCATCCAGCTCATCAATCTGACGGGCTTTCAGTGCACTGGTGACGGTATAATACATAAATACCGCGAACAGCGCTAAAAGAATCAGTCCGTCTACGCGGGAGAGCGTGCCAAAGGATGGCAGCAGAATGCAGCCGAGCATAACGACCGCAATCAGTATGGAATACGGAATATCGCGGTGGAGCAGGGATTTTTGAACCGCCAGCGGGCAGATGAGTCCGCTCAGACCGACGACGACCAGCAAATTGAACAGATTGGAGCCGACAACGTTGCCGAGTGCAATATCGTTGCTTCCATTGAACGCCGCCGTGATGCTGACGGCAGCCTCCGGCAGAGATGTGCCGAGTGCGACAACGGTCAGACCGATAATCAGGCTCGGAACCTTGAGTGACGCCGCAATCGCAGAAGCGCCGTCTACAAAGACGTCCGCACCCTTGACCAGCAGGGTGAATCCTACCACCAACAAAATAATCATGAGAATTGCTGTCATGACTTGTACCTCCTGTGCATTTGGGGTTTCTCAGCAATAAAAAAAGACTTCTATTGCAGCACAACACTGCAATAAAAGTCTTGCTTCTTTCAGAATGAACCGGACTGCATCGTGCAGTCGTATTGACGATCGCATTCTACATCGGAGAACCGATGCGAGCTACTCCCCTTTATGGGCTTATTATACCGTCATTCGAGAGGGAAGTCAAGAAAAAATCAGAGGTTATTCGCCGATGATCTTAATCAGCGCGTGTTTTTTGCGCTTGCCGTCCAGCTCGTAATAAAAAATCTGCTCCCAGGTTCCGAAGTCCAGTCTGCCGTTCGTGACCGCGACAACCACCTCGCGCCCCATGATTGTGCGCTTGAGATGCGCGTCCGCGTTGTCCTCAAAGCCGTTGTGATCGTACTGGGAATACGGCTTTTCGGGCGCCAGCTTTTCCAGCCAGCGCTCATAGTCGCGGTGCAGACCGCTTTCGTCATCGTTGATGAATACGCTGGCGGTGATGTTCATGGCATTGACCAGAATCAGCCCTTCCTGAATGCCGCTTTCGCGCAGCGCCTCCTCGACCTGCGGTGTGATATTGACGATCATGCGGCGGGCGGGAAGATTGAAAAACAGCTCCTTGCGATAGGATTTCATAAAGCACCTCCTGAATTTGTAAAAAAGACCGATTCCATGAGGAAACCGGTCTTTTAATTATTTTTTGATGTGTTCCCAGTAGCTTTTTGCAAGCTGCTCGGTTTTGTTTTCGCCCCACTCGTAATAGGTTCGACCGGCTAGGGTATCCGGAAGATACTGCTGCTCGACCCAGTGGTTCGGAAAATCGTGCGGGAAGCGATAGCCGATTCCGTGCCCCAGCTTCTGCGAGCCGGAATAGTGACAGTCCTGCAAATGAGATGGAATCTCACCGGCATTGCCTTTGTGCAGATCGGACATCGCCGCGTCAATCGCACGGATGCCGCTGTTGGACTTGGGTGCGGTTGCGAGCAGGATTGCCGCATCTGCGAGCGGGATGCGTGCCTCGGGAAGTCCGAGCTGGAAGGCTGTATCCACGCACGCCTTGACGATCGGCATTGCCTGCGGATAGGCAAGCCCGATATCCTCCGCCGCCATGACCAGCATTCGGCGGCTCGCAGAGATCAGATCGCCAGCTTCGAGCAGCCGCGCCAGATAATGCACCGCCGCGTCCGGATCCGAGCCGCGCACGGATTTCTGAAAGGCAGACAGGATGTCATAATGCTGGTCGCCGTCGCGGTCATAGCGCATATTGGAACGCTGTGCCGCGGCCTGTGCGTCCTCGAGCGTGATGGCATCGCCGCGCACCGAGCTGCACAGCAACTCAACCGCATTCATCGCCTTGCGGACATCGCCGCCGCAGCCATGAGCGATGTGCGTGCAAACCTCGTCCGGAACGGACACCGCGCGCCCCTCCAGTGCAAGCGAAAAGCCGCGGCGAACCGCTGGGAGAAGCTCCTCGGCGGAAACCGGCTTGAACTCAAAGACGCTGCACCGGCTCAGCACTGCATTGTACACGTAAAAATACGGATTTTCCGTGGTGGATGCAATCAGCGTAATGCTGCCGTTTTCGATGAACTCCAGCAGAGACTGCTGCTGCTTTTTGTTAAAATACTGGATCTCGTCCAGATATACCAGCGCACCGTTGGGCGCGAGGAAGGTATCCAGCTCGTCAATAATCTGACGGATATCCGAGATGGAGGCAGTGGTCGCATTGAGCTTGTAGAGTTTTCTGCTGGTCGCTCCGGCGATGATGGACGCAACCGTGGTCTTGCCCACGCCGGAGGGACCGTAGAAAATCATATTCGGAATGTGGCCGCCCGTGATGACACGGCGCAGCAGTCCGTTTTCACCCAGAATATGCGTTTGCCCGACGACATCATCCAGCGTTTTGGGTCGGATGCGGTCTGCCAGAGGACGATCCATGGCTTAGTACAGCGGGAACTGCGTGCAGATCTCGGTAACGCCGGCGCGGATTGCGTCAGCCTGTGCCTCGAAGTCGGTGACAGCCAGAGCGATGAACTCAGCGATCTTGTCCATCTCAGCCTCCTTGAAGCCGCGGGTGGTGACAGCCGGGGTGCCCAGACGGACGCCGGAGGTAACGAACGGAGACAGCGGCTCGTTCGGAACGGTGTTCTTGTTTGCGGTGATGTATACCTCGTCCAGACGATTCTGAAGCTCCTTGCCGGTAACATCGGTGCCGCGCAGGTCAACCAGCATCAGGTGGTTATCGGTACCGCCGGAAACCAGGTTGATGCCGCGGTTCATCAGACCGGCAGCCAGAGCCTGAGCGTTTGCCTTGACCTGCTTTGCATATGCGGTGAACTCCGGCTTCAGCGCCTCGCCAAAGCAGACAGCCTTGGCAGCGATCACGTGCATGAGCGGGCCGCCCTGGGTGCCCGGGAAGATTGCCTTGTTGAACTTCTTTGCCAGATCCTCGTTGTTGGTGAGGATGACGCCGCCGCGCGGACCGCGCAGGGTCTTATGGGTGGTGGTGGTGACAACATCTGCATACGGCAGCGGATTCATATGCTCGCCGCCGGCAACCAGACCTGCGATGTGAGCCATATCAACGAACAGGTATGCGCCGACCTCCTTGGCGATGTCAGCGAACAGGTCGAAGCGGATCTCACGCGGATAAGCAGAAGCGCCTGCGATAATCATCTTCGGCTGGGTTTCCTTGGCGATCTTGCGAACCTCATCGTAGTCGATGTAGCCGTTGTCATCCACGCCGTAGCTTACCATATGGTACAGCAGACCGGACTGGTTGACCGGAGAACCGTGGGTCAGATGACCGCCGTTGTCCAGGCTCATGCCCAGAACGGTGTCGCCCGGCTGGCACAGTGCCTGATAAACTGCCATGTTTGCCTGTGCGCCGGAGTGCGGCTGAACGTTGGCAAACTTGCAGCCGAACAGCTTGCAGATGCGCTCGATTGCCAGATTTTCGGCGATATCAACGCACTCGCAGCCGCCGTAGTAGCGCTTGCCCGGATAACCCTCTGCATATTTGTTGGTCAGAACGGTGCCCATTGCTGCCATAACTGCCGGGCTGACGATGTTCTCGGATGCGATCAGCTCGATGTTGCGGCACTGGCGGGCATACTCCTTGCCGATTGCCTCACCCAGCTCCGGATCCATGCTGGTGATGAACGAAATATTTTCTTCGATTCTCTTTGCTTCTGCCATGTTCAAATCTCCTTGTTTATGTTCTGAAAGAACAGATGGTTTTCACTATATACCTATTAAAGCAGTTATGTCCACATTTTGCAAGTATTTTACCCAGAAGTTTTAGTCGATTAATAGAGAAAATTTTCGGCTTTTCTCGAAAAAAATCAGTCAATATGGTATACTAAAAAAACAAAGGATTCTCTTGAAAAATGTAAAGGATTGATTTGAATGAAACCAATAGAACGGGCGCAGGCCGCAGTTGAGCTGCTGGAGCAGGAATATCCGAGTGCGGAATGTGCGCTGATTTACCAAAAAGACTATGAATTGCTGTTTGCAACGCGGCTTTCCGCGCAGTGTACGGATGCACGGGTCAATATTGTGACCAAGGAGTTATATGAAAAATATCCGACGCTGGAGTCCATCGCGGCAGCCACGCCGGAGGAGATTGAAAGCATCATCCGTCCGTGCGGTCTGGGCAATACCAAGGCGCGGGATATCCACGCCGCGGCCAATATGCTGCTGGAGAAATTTGACGGCAGAGTTCCGTCCACGATGAAGGAGCTGCTCAGCCTGCCGGGTGTCGGGCGCAAAACCGCAAATCTGATTCTGGGTGATATTTTCGGTCAGCCCGCGGTGGTCACGGATACGCACTGCATCCGTCTGGCAAACCGCATCGGTCTGGTAGACGGGATCAAGGAGCCGGTCAAGGTCGAGCGTGCACTGCGCGAGATTCTGCCGCCGGAAAAATCCTCGGATTTCTGTCACAGACTGGTCTGGCACGGGAGAGCGGTGTGCACTGCGCGCAAGGCATACTGTGACAAATGCTGCCTGTCGCCCATCTGTAAGACCATGATTGGAGAATAGGAGAAATGATATGGCATCCAGTGCGGAATATGTACGATTTATTGCCGAGCAGCTGAGCGAAGCGGGAGAAATCAAATATCGAAAGATGTTCGGAGAGTATGGCATTTACTGCGATGGCGTATACTTTGGCGCGGTTTGTGACAACCGATTTCTCATCAAGCCGACGCAGGCATCGCAGGAGCTTCTGCCGGACGCGCAGATGGAGCCGCCCTATGACGGGGGCAAGCCTATGGTGCTGATTGAGGAGCTGGAGGACAAAGAATTTCTGGCAAAGCTGGTGCGTGAGACCTGTGCGCAGCTGCCCAAAAAGAAAAAATAATAGAAAAAGGCCGGCTGACATACATCAGTCGGTCTTGCTATGTTCCCGAATTATTGATTGCCTCGCTTTTCCTTTTGCATCCGGTCGTATTTGCCGCGGCCGTAGATGTAGATCAGTGCGCTGAGCACGGTAGGTACATTGAGCACCAGCAGGATCACAAAATAGCCCGCCATGCTGGACGAGGTGACTGCGCCCGCCGCCATCGCGGTGCGCGACTGATAAAACAGATAGGCGAGCGAGCCGAAGCCCATCAGTGCCGGAATCACCAGTCCCAGCCACATGTTTTTGCGAAACGTCAAAAAAACCTCCAACGCCAGCAGTGCGAGCAGTAGAACCAGCGCCAGCAGCGTGTTCATGTTATATCCGTATCCGCTCATGCTTTTTCCCCGCTGACTTCGCCGTCGACAGGATAGCCGCAGTGCTTACAGTGCGTGACCTTGCCGAAGACCGGAAGCTCCTTGCCGCAGGTCGGACAGCACCAGTGGTTTTGACAAATGGCCATGCCGGCAAAGGCAAGCGCAGCCGGTACGACACAGGCAAAAATCAGACCAATGAGTCCGAAGCGGGTGACGGTAAACATCAGTGACAGAGATGCAATTGCGAGGACAAAGCAGATATAGGCTTTTTTTCTCGCCGCGCGTGGTGAATTCGTGTTCTTCAAAATAATCCCTCCAGAAAATGTTGGTGTGCACTTAACGGGTGCGGTAATTGGCGGCGCGGTGCAGGATCTCCCTCATCACTGCCTTGTCCGATTCGGACAAATCGCGCTTTTTTATGACAGCGGCAAGCGTGCCGGTATCAACATAAGCAGCAAAACAGGTGCGCGTTTCGGCGGCAAGCGTCAGCTTGTCATATTCAAAGATGCGAACATCCGTGCCGAGCGGGTCCCCGACCATGCACCAGTCCTTATAGAAACGATAGGTAGTTGCTTCCGTCGCCTCTCCCTTGCGCGGAAACAGCCCGTATTGGAGTGAAACTGCCAGAGCCAGCGTAGCACCCATGACAAGGCTTAAAAACAGCCAGCACAGCAGCCAGCCGAATCTGTCGACACGCAGCAGCAGGCAGGCAGCTGCCGAACCTGCGGCGCTCACGACAAGAGCAGTCGGAACCAGCCATGCCGGGCGGCTGTAATGCAGCTCATAGTGCAGCCGGCGGATATCCGCCGGACGGACAGCGGTTTGAACGATGAGTTTTGCAGCAGAGCCCATGTCAGATTCTCCTTGGCGCTTGATTTCTTCTGTAACGCTGAGAACATTGTAGGAGCTTCGGATAAAAATGTCAAGATGAATTTATAACAAAATCAGCCCGCCCAACAAAAAAATGAAGGGCGGGCACGGGCACACTATTCCTGATAGACGGTGAAATCCGTTCCGATCATGCGCTGAGTGCAGCATTCCGGAGAATACATCCAGCGGTCCAGATGACCGTGGTCGATGAAATAGGAAAGCGGTGTCGGCAGGATGGGCGGCTGGTCCAGCGGCTCGATCAGATTGAGCTTGATCTTCATGCGCTCCGGCAGGATGGATTTGATGAAGCAGGACACCTGCTGTCCTGCCATGACGTGAAAACGCTTTTCCGCCAGTCCGGAAAGGTTGGGCGCCAGCTCGATGAACACACCATAGTCCTCCACGCTGCGCACAATGCCGCACACGGTTTCCCCGGGGGAGAACAGCGCGGCATTCTGTGCCCAGGTGCCGAGCAGCTCCCGGTGGGTGAGCGTCAGACGCTCCAGCTCCGGCTCCTGATAGAGCACTGCGGCGTAGATATCCTGCCCGACGGCAAAGCGCTCGCTCGGATGCGAGATGCGGCTGACCGAGATGTTTTCGATTCCGATGAGTGAGATCACGCCGCAGCCGATATCCACAAATGCGCCGAACGGCTCCAGATGCGTGACCCGCGCGGGGATGACATCCCCCGGAGTGAGCGTCATAAAATAATCCAGCGCCTCTCTCTGCGCCGCGCGGCGTGACAGAATCACGCGGTCGTCCTCAATGCGCAGAACCTTGAAGCAGACCGGACGGCCGACACGGGATAGAATGGCGATTTCACGCGTTTTGCCGCTGTCGATTCCGAGCGCGCATTCCTCCCGCGGCATAAAGCCCAGCTGATCGCCGAGATCAATGGTGAGATCGTGCCGCGCATTGCAGCGCACGGCAACGGCCTGATGAATGGTTCCCTCGCTCAGGGCGCGGGATGGGTCGATTGGCTGACTGTAACACATTCCTTCGGGGTAATAACAGTTCGTTTTTTGCATATTGTCCCTCCTTTTTGCCGTCTGACCGGAAATCGCCAGACGGAGCGGCTGGATTACTATATGCGGGAAAATGCGGAAAATTTCCATATTTCCGCTCAGATAGAACAGAAATCCCAACTAGGCAAACGGGAAAAAATATGATAAACTGGAAAAAACAGCATAAGGGGAGGAATGGCGTTGGACATTCGGCTGGGAGATATTCTCACAATGAAAAAAGCGCATCCGTGCGGCTGCCATGACTGGCTGGTTCTGCGGGTCGGAATGGATTTCCGCCTGCGCTGCACGCAATGCGGACATGAGATTATGATTCCGCGCATTAAGGCGGAAAAAAATATCAAAAAGGTAACGCGGGAGCAGGAATAAGTATCCTGCCGGAACGAGAGGAGGAGCAGTATGCTGATTAACGGAAAACAGATGCACATCCATTGCACCAAGGGCGATGTCGGGCGTTATGTGATCCTGCCGGGCGATCCGGGCAGATGTGCGGATATCGCGGCTTTGCTGGACAATCCGGTGCATATCGCATCCAATCGGGAATATACGGTGTATACCGGTGAGCTGCTGGGCGAAAAGGTCAGCGTATGCTCGACCGGCATCGGCGGTCCGTCCACGGCGATTGCGGTGGAGGAGCTGGTGGAATGCGGCGCGGATACGCTCATCCGCGTGGGCACCAGCGGAGGCATTGACGATGCCGTGCGCGGCGGACATGTCGTGGTTGCCACGGGTGCCGTGCGTCAGGAGGGAACCACGCGCGAATATCTGCCGATTGAATATCCGGCTGTTGCCGATTTCACCGTGGTCAGCGCGCTCAGGCAGGCGTGTGAGACGCTGGGATATACCACGCATGTCGGTGTCATCCAGTCCAAGGACAGCTTTTACGGCGAAATCCGTCCGGAAGCTGTACCGGTGGAGGGCGAGCTGAAGGCAAAGTGGGAGGCGTGGAAGCGTGCCGGCGTGCTGACCAGTGAGATGGAATGCGCGGCGCTGATGGTTGTCTCCGCGTGCCTGCGAGTGCGGTGCGGTGCAGTGCTCAATGTACTGTGGAACGCGGATGCAGAGGAGGAACCGACGGTTACGCCGGAGTGCGCACAGCGCGGTGTCCGAGCGGCGGTGGAAGCGGTTAAGCTGCTCATTCAGCAGGATCAAAAATAACGCTCAGCCCGCAGGCTGAGCATGAAAAAGCGGCTGGTTTGATGCCAGCCGCTTTTTTTAATCCTGAGTTTGAGTTGTTTTTTTGCTTTCCCCGAATACATTTTCGTACTGTACGATCTTGTAATCTGCAAGCGCTTCGGTCACCTTCGGATCATCCAGAGAATACAGATATCCGTTGCTGTCCACACAGCCGGAGGAGGAAATGACCGGCCACTCGTCCATCAGACCGTATACATACTGCTGATACTGGGAGAGGTTGAGTCCTGCGACATCCAGCGTCAGTGCACCCAGATAGTTTGCACTGATGCGCTCGGGAAGATCACTGTACTTTTCCTCGTCAATCTCATAGTTTGCCCAGATGAAATACGGAACCGTGTGCTTGTCCAGCTCGATCTCGGCTTCACTTTTGTTGGAATCCTGGAACAGCTCGGTGTAGAAGGAGTCCTCAATATATGCCTGATGGTCGCCGAAGAATACGACAATGGTCGGTTCCTCCGACTGCCTGAAGTATTCGATCAGCTCCTCAATCGCGCTGTCGGATTCCTTGATGAGGGACAGATACTGCTTTGCAAGCGGATAGGCGTAATCATAGGTAAAGGATACGCTCTCCTCAAAGTTGTCGTAAACCGTATCATAGCCGCAGTGATTCTGCATGGTGACGTTGAACATGAAGAACGGATTCTCCGCTGCTTCATATTCCTTTTTGAGCATGTCATAGTCATCGCGGTCGCTGATATAGCGGCGCATGAGCTGTATGTCCTCCGGGAAATCATCCAGCGTGATAAATTTATCGAAGCCAAGACGGGGATAGGAGCGGTTGCGTCCCCAGCCGGTCCCGTAGTACGGATGCATTGCCGTAGCGGAATAGCCCTGCTCCTTCAGGATGGAGGCGAGCGATTCGCGCTGACCCTGTACATACTGGAGCATTGGATAGCTGCCGCCCTTGAAGAACGCATAGCTGTTGCCGGTCAGTGCTTCGTATTCCGAGTTGCACGTGCCGCCGCCAAATGCCGGGACAACCAGCTGACCGGTGATGCAGTTTTCCGCGTCCTCGAGCGAGTGGACAAACGGCATAACATCCTCGGTCAGACCGAACTCCTTTTCCAGATCGCCGAACATGGACATATCGGAAAAGGTTTCATTCATGATAACAACGATGTTCGGGGTATCCTCCGGCTGTGCCTCCGGCTGCTCCATGGAGCTGAGGATGCGATCCGCCGCCTCGGCGGAATAGCCCTCCGGCTCATCGACAAACAGGATGCCGATATCCATGCAGAAATTGAAGATATAGCCGTTTTGGCGGGAGGCAGTGACCTGCTTCCAGGTACTGGTGTAAAAAATGTTCGGACCGAACATGGAGAACAGCGTAAAGACAGTCAGGAAAATCGCAGAGATTCCCATGCTGCTCAGACGCTTGCGGATAGAGAGCTTGGGAACCTGTGTGCGCATGGCAAACACGAGCCAGACAACCGACAGGATGATACAGATTATCATCTCCAGCGGGATTTTGAAGGTCTGGTTGCTCAGCACGCTGAAGGCGGTTCCCGCCGCATACAGATCCCACGGAAGAATCGGGCTGTTGCGGATATCAATCGAGAAATGATTGCAGATACCGATGAGGAGAAAGATGGTATGTAGCAGCACCATCGTCAGCCTCGGGCGGCCGGTCACGGCACGCACAATCATATAGACGGCAAAGTAAAAGAGAAGATTGATCCAGAAGGTACCGAATGTGAACGGATGCAGACAGAGCGATTGATCTCCGTATTGCAGAATCTCGACAAGAATGAAAGAGAACAGAGGGGTCAGATAGAAAAATACACTCCTTCGGTTTCGGATCAGTGCGGTTTTCAATTTTAAAAGGTTATTTTTCATGAAAAAGGGGCCTCCTGATGCGGAAAGCATTTCCGCAAAAGCGAAAGATGCGGCAAAGTCAGATCATACCCCAAAAATGACCTGACTTTGCCTGTTTCAACGAACGATAAAAATCGAAAAAATTACTTGGACAGCAGCTTCTTGATGCGCTCCACTGCCTCGATGGTCTTTGCGCGGTCGCCGAATGCGGTCAGACGGAAGAAGTTCTTGCCGTTCTCACCGAAGCCTGCACCCGGGGTGCCGACAACATTGGCGTTCTCCAGCAGGTAGTCGAAGAACTCCCAGCTCTCCATGCCGTTCGGGCACTTGAGCCAGATATACGGAGAGTTCTTGCCGCCGGTGTACCAGATGCCCAGCTCGTCCAGAGCGGAGGCGAGGATCTTTGCGTTCTCCTTGTAGTAGGACAGGTTTTCCTGAATCTGAGCCATGCCCTCCTCGGTGAAGACTGCGGCAGCGCCTCTCTGTACAATGTACGGAACGCCGTTGAACTTGGTGGTCTGACGGCGCAGCCACATCTTGTTCAGCAGACCGTCCTTGAGCGCCAGCGGAACGATGGTGTAGCCGCAGCGGGTACCGGTGAAGCCGGCGGTCTTGGAGAACGAGCAGAACTCGATTGCGCAGTCCTTTGCGCCCTCGATCTCAAAGATGGAGCGCGGAACGTCCTCGGTGATGAATGCCTCGTAAGCGGCATCGTACAGAATAACTGCGTCCTGTGCCTTTGCGTAATCCACCCACTGCTTCAGGGCAGCGCGGTCGTATGCAGCGCCGGTTGGATTGTTCGGAGAGCACAGGTAGATCAGATCGCAGGAAACCGAAGCATCCGGCAGCGGCAGGAAGCCGTTTTCCTCGTTTGCGTTCATATAGATGATCTTGCGGCCCGCCATGATGTTGGTATCCACGTAAACCGGGTAAACCGGATCCGGAACCAGAACCACATTGTCCGCGGAGAACAGGTCGAGGATGTTGCCGACATCGGACTTTGCACCGTCGGAAACGAAGATTTCATCCGCATCCAGTGCTACGCCGTAGCTTGCGTAGTACTTCTGGATGGACTCCTTCAGGAAGCCATAGCCCTGCTCCGGGCCGTAGCCGTGGAAGCCTTCCTTGGTGCTCATCTCATCGACAGCCTTGTGCATTGCGTCGATGACAGCCGGGCACAGCGGCAGGGTAACGTCACCGATGCCCAGGCGAATGACCGGAGCCTCCGGATGCGCAGCCGTGTACTCGTTGACCTTGCGTGCAATGGTAGAGAACAGATAGCTGTCCTTTACGTTCTGATAATTGCTGTTGATATTCATGGTTTACTTGCTCCTTTTCATCGAAGCGCCGACAAACGCCTTAAACAGCGGATGTGCGCGGTTTGGACGGGACTTGAATTCCGGATGGAACTGTACGCCGACGAAGAACGGGTGATCCTCGATCTCGACGGTCTCAACCAGCTCACCGGAAGGAGAGGTACCGCTGATGGTCAGACCGGCGGCCTCGATTTCCTCGCGGAATTTGTTGTTGAACTCATAGCGGTGGCGGTGACGCTCGGAAATATTTTCCTCGCCGTATGCCTCCGCCATACGGGTGCCCGGAATGATCTTGCACGGATATGCGCCCAGACGCATGGTGCCGCCCTTCTTGGAGACGCCCTGCTGGCTCTCCATCAGGTCGATGACCGGATGCGTGCTGGTTTCATCGAACTCGCTGGAATGTGCATCCATCCAGCCCATTGCATGGCGGGCATAGGTGATGACTGCGACCTGCATACCGAGGCAGATGCCGAAGTAGGGAATCTTGTGCTTGCGCGCATAGTTGCAGGCACAAATCATGCCCTCAACGCCGCGGGAGCCGAAGCCGCCCGGAAGAATAATGCCGTCCGCGCCGCTCAGCAGCTTGTCCGCAGTGGAATCGTTGATTTCCTCGGAATCCACCCAGTCTACGTCTACAAATACGCCGTTCTCATAGCCGGCGTGCTGTAATGCCTCGTAAACGGACAGGTAGGCATCATGCAGCTTGACATACTTGCCGACCAGGGCAATTTTGACGTGATTCTTGCGGGCGCTGATGCGGTCGAGCATATCGTACCACTCGCTCATGTCCGGCTTGCTGTGCGGCAGAGCCAGCTCGCGGCAGACGATATCGGACAGATGGCTTTCCTCCAGCATGAGCGGTGCCTGATACAGCACGTCCATGGTGCGGTTCTCAATGACGCAGTCCGGCGCGACATTGCAGAACAGGGAAATTTTGCGCTTGATGTCCTCATCCAGCGGCTGGTCTACGCGGCAGACGATGAGGTCCGGCGAGATGCCCAGACCGCGCAGCTCCTTGACGGAGTGCTGAGTCGGCTTGGACTTCGGCTCGTTGGAGCCGGAGATGAACGGCACCAGCGTAACATGGATGAACAGACAGTTGCGGCGGCCGACCTCGGTGGCAACCTGACGGATTGCCTCCAGGAACGGCTGGGACTCAATATCGCCGGTAGTGCCGCCGATCTCGGTGATGACGACATCGGCGCTGGTCTTTTTGCCGACTTCATAGATAAAGGATTTGATCTCATTGGTGATATGCGGAATCACCTGAACGGTTTCGCCCAGATATTCGCCCTTGCGCTCCTTCTGAAGCACCTGCCAGTAAACCTTGCCGGTGGTCAGATTGGAGAACTTGTTCAGATCCTCGTCGATGAAGCGTTCGTAATGGCCGAGGTCCAGATCGGTCTCGGCGCCGTCCTCGGTGACGTAAACCTCACCGTGCTGGAACGGACTCATCGTGCCCGGATCGACATTGATATACGGATCGAGCTTCTGTGCTGCGACTTTGAAGCCGCGCGATTTGAGGACACGGCCGAGAGATGCCGCGGTAATGCCTTTGCCCAGACCGGAGACAACACCGCCGGTTACAAAAATATACTTGGTCATGCTTCAATGCTCCCTTCAAATACTTTGGTTGCGGAACCGGTGAGGAACACGGCCTCGTCGGTATATCGGATTGTCAGATCTCCGCCGCGCAGATGGATGAGGATGTCTTCGTTTTTCTTGCAGATGCCGTTGAGCACCGCTGCGACTGCGACCGCACATGCGCCCGTGCCGCACGCCCAGGTTTCCCCGCTGCCGCGTTCCCATACACGCATTTGCAGCGTGTGATCGTCGATCACGCGGACAAATTCAGTGTTGGTGCGCTCCGGGAACATGGGATGGTTCTCAAATGCCGGACCGATTTTTTCCAGATCCAGCGAATCCACCTCGTCCACGAACAGGACGCAGTGCGGATTGCCCATGGATACACAGGTGACAGAATAGGTTTCGCCGTTTGCCTCCAGCGGCACAGAGACCGCCTGCTCGCCCTCGAAGCGAGTGGGGATTTCGGCGGGGTTCAGGATTGCGGCACCCATATCGACCGTGACATTGGCAACCTTGCCGTCTTCAATCTGGAACTTGAGCAGCTTGATGCCGCTGAGCGTTTCCAGGGTCATTTCCGGCTTGCTGACCATGCCGTTGTCGTACATAAATTTGCCGATGCACCGCGTGCCGTTGCCGCACATTTTGCCTTCGCTGCCGTCGGCATTGAACATGCGCATTCGCGCGTCTGCGACATCGGACGGGCAGATCAAAATAATGCCGTCGCCGCCGATGCCGAAATGACGGTCGGACAGGCGGACGGAAAGCTCCTCCGGGTTGTCGATGCTCTGCTCAAAGCAGTTAAAATAAATGTAATCGTTGCCGCAGCCATGCATCTTGGTAAAATTCAGTTTCATAACTACCATCCTCAAAAATGATCGTTTGCGTCGGTGGCTTATCATTGACAGCACCGCTGACTGTACGGAAAATAGAAAGACCCATCCCTGGCCTGTGTCGTATGGAAACCGCATTTCTAACTAAGTCTCATCAGACGAAAATTGCTTCCGCCGGCTCTCATTCGCAAAAAGGGATAGGCCTTATCTATTATAACAGCAATAATGCCGGTTTTCAACAGGAGCACCTTACAAAAACCAGACTCTTTCGAAATAGTTTATGTATAGGTTTTTAAAATGCTTTCGGAAATTTCCCGCTTGGTGACGCGGCGGTTCATTGCCTGTTTTTCGATATAGGCATGTGCCTGCGGCTCAGTCATTCCGAGCGTGGCAATGAGGACACATTTTGCGCGGTCAATCAGGCGGATGTCTTCGATTTTCTGCTGGAGCTTACGGTTTTCCTTTTGCAGACCGAATACACGCATTCGTGCCGCATTGACCAGGCGGAGCGCCTGATAAAACAGCGGGCGGCTGAGCGGCTTTGGAACGACAAACACGCCGTCCTCCTCCACACGGGCGGAGACCGAGTCGGCAAGGTCATTTTTGACCAGCAGCAGGACGCCGGAGGTCGTAGAACGCGCAATGTCCAGTGCCAGATCATGACCCAGCTCATCCGGCAGGGGAGCGTTAATCAAGACCAAATCGAAATCAGATTCCAGTATTCTGCGGCGCGCCTCGCTGGCGGAAATACAGATTACAATGCGCTCCGGGCGGGAAGTACCTCCGCTGCAAAGCAGATCGGAAAGCATGGCAGCACTTTTTTCTGCTGCCGCGACGATTAAAACACGATTCAATGGCGACCTCCTTTCCTTCAAAATCCATCACAAAATAAAATAACGGTTATGATTTTATGGAAAGGGAAGTCAGATCGAATAAAAATACATCGAGTCCGTCATGCTGGACTTGTCCTGAGCTGCGGAATAGCGCTCCCATTCGCTTGACTTGGCGTTCAGATAGGAATTGACAATCTTTTCCGGCAGAACCTGACGGACAAATGCGCTCTCGCGAGCCGCCTTGACCGCCTGCTTGAGGTTGACCGGAAGGGTATCATATTCGCGGGTAACCGAATACGGCGCTTCGTACAGATTGATATCGCAGGGCGCAAACAGCTTGAGATCGCGGCGGATGCCCTCCAGACCGGCATGGATGAGCAGCGTGAACGCCAGATACGGGTTGATCGCCGGATCGGGGGAGCGGAGCTCCAGACGGCTGCGGTCATCCGAATCGCCCGGAATGCGGATGAGCTGCGAACGGTTTTGATGGCTCCAGGTGATGAAGCGCGGCGCCTCGTAGGAGCCGAAGCGGTCGTAGGAGTTGACCAGCGGATTGAAGAAGGCGGTCATCTCGCGGCAGCGGGTAATCAGTCCGGCGGTAAAGCTCAGGCTTTCCGCACTGTTTTCCAGACCGCCGCTGAGCAGATTCGAGCCCTTCTTATGGAGGGAGATGTTGGTATGCAGGCCGCTGCCCGCCTTGTCATGCAGCGGCTTGGGCATAAAGGATGCGTGCAGACCGTTGGATGCGGCAACCGTCTTGACAACGTTGCGCAGTGTGATGAGGTCATCCGCAATTTTGAGCGGGTTTTCGTGGTGCAGGACGATTTCGTTCTGACCGGGTCCGCCCTCGTGCAGAGAGGATTCTGGACGGATGTTCATTTCCTCCAGCGTCAGGCAGATCTGGCGGCGAACGTTTTCGCCCTTGTCAAACGGGCCGACATCCAGATAGGAGGCGTTGTCGTGCGGGATGTGGGTGGGCAGTCCGTCGTCGTCCAGCTGGAACAGATAAAATTCACATTCCAAACCGATCTGAAGCGAATAACCCAGATCGGATGCCTCCTGCTCAGCCGCCTGCAGCATACGTCTGCCGTCGCCCTCAAACGGGCGTCCGTCCGTATAGCGGATATCGCAGAAGAAGCGGATGACGCGCCCCTGAGACGGTCTCCAGGGCAGCACGGCAAGCGTGCTGGGATCGGGGAAGAGCAGCAGGTCGGAGCACTCTACATTCATAAAGCCCTGAATGGCGGAGGCATCGAAGCCGATGCCGTCATTGAGCGCATGAGCCAGACCGTCTGCCATGATCGTAATGTTTTTCTGTGTACCGAAGATGTCGCAGAATGCGAGCCGGATAAATTTTACGTCGTTTTCCTCTACAAAACGAAGCAATTCACTGTTGGTATAGGGACTCAAGCCGGTACCTCCTTCATATATTATAATGTCATAATGCCGTGTGCCCGGAGCGGGCGGGTGGCTGCGAACAGTACCGCATCGGTGGAATGCCGGGCCGTGGATGCGGTCATTCGGGAATCAAAAAGGGGATTATATGCGGTTTCCTCTGTCAATTCCTGTTGAAAATATTATATCCGCAACAAAAATCCGCGTCAATAGCCGGACAAAGTAAAAATTGGAAAACAATTCCGGCTCAAAATGTTTCATACAAAATGCATAGTTTTTACGAAATAAATTTGAGAGGATTTTGCGAAGTCTATAAAACTAATCAAAACGAGCAGAAAATTACTCTTTGCAGTTGACAAATGACCAAAGAGGGGGATATAATAGCAAACGTAAACAGCAATGGCGCTGAGGAACGAATAAATTCCTTGGCGCCTTTTTCTTTATTTTTCGTGTGTAAATAATATTGCTATTCATACTGTAAAGGTAAATTTTACGGAGGTGCGTTGTAAAATGAGCAACATCCCAGAAATCTTTGGCGAATACGTATTTAATGAAACTGTAATGCGCAATAAGCTGCCGAAGGAAGTATTTAAGAAGCTGAAGCAGACGATTGATCTCGGCGAGCCGCTCGATATCGGTATTGCAAATGCCGTTGCACATGCAATGAAGGAATGGGCAATCGAAAAGGGCGCAACCCATTACACTCACTGGTTCCAGCCGATGACCGGCATCACCGCAGAGAAGCATGACTCCTTTATTACCCCGGCGGAAGGCGGCACGGTCATCATGTCCTTTAGCGGTAAGGAGCTCATCAAGGGTGAACCGGACGCATCCTCTTTCCCGTCCGGCGGCATCCGCGCCACCTTTGAGGCACGTGGCTACACTGCATGGGACCCGACCTCCTGCGCATTCGTCAAGGATGGTACCCTGTACATTCCGACCGCATTCTGCTCCTACACCGGCGAGGTTCTGGATAAGAAGACTCCGCTGCTGCGCTCTATGGATGTCATCAGCACGCAGGCATGCCGCATCCTGAAGCTGTTCGGCAAGGATGTCAAGCGCGTTACCACCACCGTAGGACCGGAGCAGGAGTACTTCCTGGTTGATAAGAAGTACTTCGATCAGCGCAAGGATCTGCTGTTCACCGGCCGCACCCTGTTCGGCGCAATGTGCCCGAAGGGTCAGGAGATGGAGGATCACTACTTCGGCTCGATCAAGCCGCGTATTGCAGCCTTCATGTCCGAGCTGGATGAGGAGCTGTGGAGATACGGTCTGCTGGCAAAGACCAAGCACAACGAGGTTGCACCGGCACAGCACGAGATCGCACCGATCTTCTCCACCACCAATATCGCAACCGATAACAACCAGCTGCTGATGGATGTCATTAAGAAGGTCGCTCTGAAGCATGGTCTGGTATGTCTGCTGCACGAGAAGCCGTTTGCACGCGTCAACGGCTCCGGCAAGCACAACAACTGGTCGATGTCCACCGACGCAGGCGAGAACCTGCTGGCTCCCGGCAATCATCCGGAGGACAACGCACAGTTCATGCTCATCCTGACCGCAATTATTACCGCAGTTGATAAGTACGCAGAGCTGATGAGACTGTCTGTTGCAACCGCCGGCAACGATCACCGTCTGGGTGCAAACGAGGCACCGCCGGCAATCGTATCCATGTTCCTGGGCGAGACGCTGGAGGCAGTTGTCGAGGCAATCATTGAGGATAAGCCGCTGGAGGGTCACGGTGACGGTAAGATTAAGCTGGGCGCTACCATCCTGCCGGTATTCCCGAAGGACAACACCGACCGCAACAGAACCTCTCCGTTCGCATTCACCGGCAACCGCTTTGAGTTCCGTATGCCGGGCTCATCTCAGTCCATCGCCTGCATCAACATGCAGCTGAACACCGCCGTTGCAAAGGTATTTAAGGACTTCGCTGACGAG
>JAEDEU010000051.1 GCA_016293155.1 Clostridiaceae bacterium
CTTGTCCGCAAATGCAGACAGCTCCGGCAGGTTGTCCAGCTCGCCGCGCTTGCGCAGTGCGCCGGTCCATGCAAAGATGGTTGCGATGGAGTTGGTAGAGGTCTCCTCGCCCTTCAGGTGCTTGTAGTAGTGGCGCTGTACGGTGCCGTGTGCAGCCTCGTACTCGTAAACGCCCTTCGGGGAAACCAGTACGGAGGTCATCATGGACAGGGAACCGTAAGCGGTTGCCAGCATATCGGACATGACATCGCCGTCGTAGTTCTTGCAGGCCCAGATGTAGCCGCCGTTGGAGCGGATCACACGTGCTACTGCGTCATCAATGAGGGTGTAGAAATACTCCAGACCCAGCTCCTCGAACTTTGCCTTGTACTCGTTGTCGTAGATCTCCTGGAAAATATCCTTAAAGGTGTGGTCGTACTTCTTAGAAATGGTGTCCTTGGTTGCAAACCACAGATCCTGCTTGGTATCAACCGCGAAGCCGAAGCAGGAGCGCGCGAAGGACTCAATCGAGGTGGTCAGGTTGTGCATACCCTGAACGATGCCGGAACCGGTGAAGTTGTGAACAGTCTCACGGGTCTCGGTGCCGTCCTCTGCAGTATAAACCAGCTCCACCTTGCCTGCGCCCGGAACCTTCATCTCAACGCCCTTGTATACGTCGCCGTAAGCATGACGCGCGATGGTGATCGGCTTGGTCCAGTTCTTGACATACGGCTCGATGCCCTTGACCAGAATCGGCGCGCGGAATACGGTGCCGTCCAGAATCGCACGGATGGTGCCGTTCGGGCTCTTCCACATTTCCTTCAGGTTGTACTCGGTCATGCGTGCCGCATTCGGGGTGATGGTTGCGCACTTTACGGCTACGCCGTACTTCTTGGTTGCCTCGGCGGAATCAACCGTAACCTGATCGTTGGTCTTGTTGCGGTACTCCAGACCCAGATCATAGTACTCGGTCTTGAGGTCAACAAACGGGCAGATCAGCTCGTCCTTAATCATCTGCCAAATGACACGGGTCATTTCGTCGCCGTCCATCTCGACCAGCGGCGTTGTCATTTTGATTTTATCCATGGTGTCCTCCCTGTTTATTTGTGACATCAAAAACGACGCGAAAAGCTCCTCTGACTGCGTTCACCAAAAACTCCTGCAAAGAAGAGCTTTTCCGTCATTTTTCAATATGTAAACTTATGCGTTCTGCTGCTTGGTGTAGTTCAGCGTGCCGCCTGCCAGCAGTGCCTGACGCTGACGGTCGGAAACCTCCAGCTCTGCCTTAAAGGTCTTGCCGCCGCTGACAACGGTAATCTCTGCACCGGAGATAACCTCCTCGCGGATGTTCGGGAAGCTGATCTCATCCAGCAGGCTGATGGAATCGTAATCTGCCGGATCCTTGAAGGTCAGCGGGATGATGCCGGAGTTAACCAGATTTGCCTTGTGGATACGTGCAAAGGACTTTGCCAGTACCGCACGGATGCCCAGATACAGCGGAACCAGAGCCGCATGCTCACGGGACGAGCCCTGACCGTAGTTTGCGCCGCCGATGATAACACCGCCGCCCATGCTCTTGCAGCGAGCCGGGAACTCCTTATCCACATGAATGAAGCAGTAATCGGAGTAGTACGGGATGTTGGAGCGGTACGGCAGCAGCTTGGAGCCTGCCGGGAGAATGTGGTCGGTGGTGATATTGTCCTCGGTCTTGAGCATAACCTTGGTGTTGATTGCATCCTCCAGGTTGTGACCGAGCGGGAACTCCTTGATGTTCGGTCCCTTGATGACCTCAACGCTCTCCGGATCCTCAGCCGGCGGAATAATCATGCCGTCATCGACGAGGAACTTCTCCGGCATCTCGATGACCGGTGCCTCGCCCAGCTCACGCGGATCGGTCAGTACGCCTGCGATTGCGGAAGCCGCAGCAACCTCCGGGGATACCAGATAGATCTTTGCATCCTGCGTGCCGGAACGGCCCTCAAAGTTGCGGTTGAAGGTACGCAGGGATACGCCTGCGGACTCCGGAGACTGACCCATGCCGATGCACGGACCACATGCACACTCCAGAATACGTGCGCCGGACTGAATGATATCTGCCAGAGCGCCGTTGCGTGCCAGCATATTGAATACCTGCATGGAGCCCGGGGAGATGGTCAGGGAAACATCCGGATGCACCTTCTTGCCCTTCAGGATGGCAGCGACCTTCATCATATCGTAGTAGGAGGAGTTGGTGCAGGAGCCGATGCAGCACTGATTGATCTTGATCTTACCGATGGAGGATACCTCCTCGACCTGATCCGGCATGTGCGGCTTTGCAGCCAGCGGCTGGAGCTTGTCCAGATCAACGGTGTACTCCTCATCGTAAACAGCGTCCTCATCGGATGCCAGCGGAACCCAGACATCCTCTCTGCCCTGTGCCTTGAGGAACTCCAGAGTAACCTCATCGGACGGGAAAACAGAGGTGGTTGCACCCAGCTCGGCGCCCATATTGGTGATGGTTGCACGCTCCGGAACGGACAGGGTCTTGACGCCCGGACCTGCGTACTCAACGATCTTGCCGACGCCGCCCTTGACGGTCATCTGACGCAGTACCTCAAGGATGATGTCCTTTGCGGCAACCCACGGCTGGAGCTTGCCCAGCAGGGTGACGCGAACCATCTTCGGGCACGGGATGTAGTATGCGCCGCCGCCCATTGCAACCGCAACGTCCAGACCGCCTGCACCGAATGCCAGCATACCGATGCCGCCGCCGGTCGGGGTGTGAGAGTCCGAGCCGATCAGGGTCTTGCCCGGTGCGCCGAAGCGCTCCAGATGTACCTGATGACAGATGCCGTTGCCCGGCTTGGAGAAGTAGATGCCGTGCTTCTTTGCGCAGGTGCCGATAAACTTGTGGTCATCCGCGTTTTCAAAGCCCGACTGAAGGGTGTTGTGGTCAATGTATGCGACGGAGCGCTCGGTCTTAACCTGATCGACGCCCATCGCCTCGAACTGGAGATAAGCCATCGTACCGGTAGCGTCCTGCGTCAGAGTCTGGTCAATGCGGAGACCGATTTCCTGTCCCTTGACCATCTCGCCGTCTACCAGGTGTGCGCTCAGAATTTTTTCTGCAATCGTCATTCCCATGAGAAAGCTCCTTTTCTATTCATATTTTGCAATGCAAACCAATCATTCCTGCAAACTAATCCTTTCTTAAAAAGTAGTACTTCTTTTCCACTTATTAAGGGATGTATTCGCTGTTTTTCTTAGTTTGCCGCACTGCAATTTGATTAACGAGTTTATTTTACACCTTTTCCGCGTGAATTTCTACCTTTTTGCGTGTTTTTTTGCAAATACTCTTTTTTGACTAATATCTTCGGAAATTTCCGCGGAAGCAAATGCATTTTGCCAAATCGTACCGGTTGCACCTGCAAGATATTCATAGTACGCTTGCGCCCCGATCATCGCGGCATTGTCACCGCAAAGCGCCAGAGGCGGCATATACAGCTGTGCATGAATGGATTTCGCCATTTTTTCCAGATCTGCGCGCAGACGGGAGTTTGCCGCCACGCCGCCCGCCGCAACCAGCCTGCGGATACCGGTCTGTTTTGCCGCGAGACGCAGCCGCGGCACCAGCGTATCGCTGACCGCCGCAGAAAAGGATGCCGCAAGATCGTTGACGTTGATCTCCTCGCCCTTCTGCTCCGCGTTGTGTGCCAGATTGATGACAGCAGTCTTGAGTCCGGAGAAGGAAAAGTCCAGCGGCGCATCCTTGATGGACGAGCGCGGGAGCTTGTACGCCTTGTCATTGCCGGTCTGCGCGAGCTTGTCAATCTTCGGGCCGCCCGGATAGCCGACCTTGAGCACCCGCGCCACCTTGTCGAATGCCTCACCGGCTGCATCATCGCGTGTGCCGCCCAGAATCTCCATATCGGTATAATCCTTGACATGCACGATCATGGACGAGCCGCCCGAGGCGGACAGGCACAGAAACGGCGGCTCCAGCTCGGGAAACGCCAGCAGGTTTGCCGCAATGTGTCCGCGGATGTGGTTGACCGGAATGAACGGCTTGTTCTGCGCCCATGCCAGCGACTTGGCAAAGTTGGCGCCGACCAGCAGCGCGCCGATCAGACCGGGTGCGCAGGTTGCCGCAATCGCATCCACCTCGGAAAGCTGCATACCGGCCTCCGCGAGCGCCTGCTCCGTGACCGGGCAGATCGCGTCAATATGGCGGCGGCTTGCAATCTCCGGCACCACGCCGCCGTAAAGCGCGTGCTCCTGCGCCTGAGAATAAATTACGTTGGAACGAATGATTCGTCCGTCCTCGATGACGGCCGCCGCCGTTTCATCACACGAGGACTCAATTGCTAAAATCTTCATGGAAACATCAAAACTCCAGTGTCATTAAAACCGCCGATTCGGTCGGATTGGTATAGTATTTTTTGCGCACGCCCACGCGGACAAAGCCGCAGGATTCGTACAGTGCGATTGCGGGCGCGTTGCTCTCCCGCGCCTCCAGCGTCAGAAACGCCAGACCGCGCTCCTGCGCCTGCCGGATCATCTCGCGCACCAGCTTTGTGCCGATGCCCTGCCTGCGGCAGTCCGGCGACACCGCGACATTGGCAATATAGCCCTCGTCCAGCACGATATGGCAGCCGATATAGCCGCAGACCGCACCGCTCTCCTCATCCTCCGCGGTCAGAAAGCAGGCGCAGTCATTGCCCAGCTCCTCGCGCAGGGCATCCTCGCTCCACGGCGCGGAAAAGCATTGACGCTCCAGCTCCGCAATCGCCGCAAGATGCGCTTCACGCATCGGAACAAATTTCATGGCAGCTCCTCCACTTGCTTGGCAATTTCGCGTGCACAGGCTTCGTATTCGGTCGAGCCGAACGGGTCGGGAATTTCCAGCGCGTAAATGCGCTCCGCCGCTTCGGGGTGCTCGCGGCGCACGTATTCCGCAATGGCTTGGGTCATGCAGACTACCGCCTTCGCATCCGCAATGTCCTGCGCACAGACCGCGCGGCTTGTGTGCCCTTCCACGGACACGCCGACCGCCTCTCCGGCACGCACCGCGTTATGGTTGATTTCGGTGTCCGGTGCGGCATAGACGCCCGCGGAGCAGACGGCTTTTCCGGGATGCGTTTTTTGATACAGCGCCGCCGCAAGCGGTGCGCGGCACACATCGTCAATATCCAGAAATAAGATCATGCGCATTATCCCTTTGCCGAGTACCAGTTCTCGCCGACTGCCGCATCCGCGCGCAGCGGTGCATCCAGCGCAAATGCACGCTCCATTTCCTCCTGCAACAGCGCCTTCGCGTGCTCTGCCTCCGCTTCCGGCGCTTCCAGAATCAGTTCGTCGTGCACTTGCAGGATCAGCTTGGTCTGCATCTTTTCCGCTTTCAGGCGGCGCGCCACACGCACCATCGCAATCTTGATGATGTCCGCCGCGGTGCTCTGAATGGGCGTATTGAGTGCGACGCGCTCTCCGAACGAGCGAATGTTAAAGTTTTTGCTTTTCAGCTCCGGCAGGTATCTGCGCCGTCCGAGCAGGCTGCACACATAGCCCTGCTCCTTCGCCTCCTCCTTGATGCGCTCCATGTATTCGCGCACGCCGTGGTAGGTTGCGAGATAGCTCTCCATATATTTCTTCGCCTGTGCGACCGAAACGCCGATATCGCCCGCGAGCGAAAAGCTGGAAATGCCGTATACAATGCCGAAATTGACCGCCTTGGCGGAGCGGCGCATATGGGCAGTGACTTCCCCGATCGGCACGCCGAACACCTGCGATGCCGTAATGGCATGGATATCGCTGCCGCCGTTGAAGCCGTCGATCATGGTCTGGTCGCGCGAGATGTGCGCGAGTACGCGCAGCTCAATCTGCGAATAGTCCGCATCCACCAGCACACAGCCCGGCTTCGCCACAAAAATCTTTCTCAGCTGACTGCCCAGCTCCTGCCGCACCGGAATGTTTTGCAGGTTTGGCTCACTGGAGCTGAGCCGTCCGGTCGCCGTACCGGTCTGATTGAACGTCGAGCGGATGCGTCCGTCCGGCTGAATCACCTTGAGCAGACCCTCCACATAGGTCGAGTTCAGCTTGGTCAGCATCCGGTATTCCAGAATCATATCCACAATGCAGTGGTTCGGGCGCAGCTGCTCCAACACATCCGCATTGGTGGAATATCCGCTCTTAGTCTTTTTGATGACCGGCAGCCCGAGCTTTTCAAACAAAATCACGCCGAGCTGTTTTGGCGAATTGATGTTGAACTCCTCGCCCGCCTGCTCGTAGATCTCTTTGGTCAGCTGGTCGATGCGCCCGCCGAGCGTATCGCCAAAGGCACGCAGCGCCGCCGCGTCCGTCTGCACGCCGACCTGCTGCATCTCCGCAAGCACGTTCATCAGCGGCAGCTCAATGTCATAGCACAGCTCGTGCATTCCCTGCTCCTCAATCTTCGGAGCAAGCTGTTCATACAGATCACGCACCGCGGCCGTCCAGACCGCCAGATTGTGCTTGGCATCCTCCGCGCCGCCCAGCGGGGAGAAGGCATCCTCCTGCTCAAAGCTCGGCACAGGCAGCTCCCGATTCAGATACGCTAGCGCGACCCGTTCCAGATCATAGCCCGCTTGAGTCGGGTCGAGCAGGTAAGCACCGATGCCCGTATCAAACGCCAGCTCGCGCGGCACGATGCCCTCTGCCAGCAGGGCGGTCAAAACCGGCTTTCCGTCGTGCATCACGAGCGGATACTCCGAAAACAGCTTGTTCAGCAGTTCATGCCACTGCTCCGTGCCGACCGCGTCCGCCGTCAGCGTATAGGCGTGCTCCCCGACCACGGCGCACAGGGCGCTCAGGCTGTGGGTCACGGTCAGAAAAACACGCTCCGCCCCTGTAATCGCCTCCAACAGCGCCGCGCCGTCGGATAGATCGTCTGTTTCCAGCGCCTGCTCGCGCTCTGCCTCCTCCTGCTCCGGCGGAGTCAGACCAAGCCGCGTGATAAAGTTCTTAAATTCCAAACGGGTAAACAGATGATACAGCGCATCCGCATCCATAAATGCCTCCGGCAGCTGTGTGACATCGCACTCCATCGGCACATCGCGCACGATGGTCGCCAGATGCAGGCTCATCTCCGCGGATTCGCGTCCGTCCAGCAGCTTGGCGCGCTGTCCCTTTTTGATAAACGGGTCGTCGATATGCTCATACACGCCCTCGACCGAGCCGAATTTTTGCAGCAGCGCGGTCGCGGTTTTCTGTCCGATGCCCGGCACGCCCGGAATGTTGTCCGAGCTGTCGCCCATCAGTCCCTTGAGGTCGATCATGCGGATGGGTGGAAAACCGTACTCTTCCAAAAACAGCTCCTCTGTGTATTCCGTGGTCAGCGTCTGTCCGCCCTTAGTGGAAACCAGCAGGACGATGGTACCGTTTCCGATCAGCTGTAACGAATCCTTGTCTCCGGTGACGACATAGCACGTATCGCCGTGGGCATTCGCCTGACGGCTGACCGTGCCGAGCAGGTCATCCGCCTCAAAGCCCTCCTGCTCTAAACACGGAATGCCCATCGCACCGAGTACCTCCTTGATGACCGGCAGCTGCACCGCCAGCTCATCCGGCATTCCCTTGCGCGTGCCTTTGTACGCCTCATATTCCTTGTGGCGAAACGTCTTTGCGCGCAGATCAAAGCACACCACCGTGCGGTCCGGCTGGTACGCATCCTGCAAGCGGAACATGGTGGATAGGAATCCATAAACCGCATTTGTATACAGCCCTTCGCGGTTGGTCAGCAGCCGAATCCCGTAAAAGGCACGGTTCAGGATACTGTTGCCGTCAATTGCCATCAGCTTCATGAAAACAAAACCCCGTTTCTTCTCAGATGGTATCAGTATACACGATTGCATGGAATTTTTCCAGTCCCGCGCTGTATCCTGCGCCGGTTTGTGTTATAATGAATAAAGATTCCCCTGTAGGAAGTGAGGAAAGTTTATGAAAATTACTGTTTTGGACGGTTATGCGCTCAATCCGGGCGATCTCTCATGGGATGCGCTCGGCGCACTGGGCGAGCTGACCGTATACGACCGTACCGCGCCGCAGCAGACCATTGCCCGAATCGGCGATTCCGAGGTCATTCTGACCAACAAGACCATTCTGACGGCAGACATTCTTGCCGCCTGTCCATCCGTAAAATACATCGGCGTGCTCGCCACCGGCTACAACGTTGTGGATCTGGACTACTGCCGCGCGCACGACATCGTTGTGACCAACATCCCGGCGTACAGCACGCCGTCCGTGGTGCAGATGGTATTCGCCCTGCTGTTTGAGCTGACCAACCATGTCGGACTGCACAGCGACGCGGTACAGCGCGGCGAATGGTGTACCAGCCGTGATTTCTGCTTCTGGAACACACCGCAGCTTGAGCTCGCGGACAAGACCATGTGCATCGTGGGCTTCGGGCGCATTGGACGCGCCGTTGCACAGGCTGCAATGGCATTCGGCATGAAGGTCGTAGCCGTTCCGCGTGATATGACCGCTACTCCGCCGATGGACGGCGTCACCTTTGCCTCACTGGAGGACGGTCTGGCGCAGGCAGACGTGGTTTCGCTCAACTGCCCGCTCACCGAGGCAACACGTGAGCTGATCTGTGCCAATACACTGGCTCTGCTCAAGCCGACCGCACTGGTAATCAATACGGCGCGCGGCCCGCTGGTCGATGAAGCGGCTGTGGCACAGGCACTGAACGAAAACCGGATTGCCGGCTTTGCGGCGGATGTGGTAACGGTTGAGCCAATGCGGCAGGACAACCCGCTTCTGGGTGCGAAAAACTGCATCATCACCCCGCACATCGCGTGGGCGACCATCGACGCACGCCGTCGCCTGATGGACATCGCCGTCGGCAACGTGCAGTGCTATCAGAGCGGTACGCCGCGCAACGTAGTAAGCTGAACCAAAATGAAAAGACACTGCCGGCCGCAGTGTCTTTTTCTATGGAATCCGTTATAGCGGCAGATCTCCGGGTTTGAGATCCTCCAGCCGCTCTGCAAACAGATCCGCAAAGCCGTGCTGCTCCGGCACGGTCTGATTCGGATCCGGTACAGTGAACTCTGATTGTTCCGTCCACGCCGGTTTCTCCGTCACATCATCGTCCCAGACCGGACTGGCACCATACAGCTCCTGCCGCGCTTCCCGATAGACCTCCGTCAGTTCGGAGCTCATATCACCCACACCGATACGCACGCGCTGCTTCACCCTGCCGTCCTCGCCGACCGCTTCCACGCTGTCTCCTCCGGATACGCGCAGCTTTCCGATTGCCGCAAAGCTGATATGAAAGGCATCGCCGTAAAATTTTCCGTGGATTCCCTCCGAGGTGATCGCAATGCCGCGCTTCGCACTGCCGAACACGGTCTGATCGGTCAGATACAGCACATTTTCCGGCTGAAAGCCGCCATATTCCTGTTTTGCATTGCGCAGCTTTTTCAGCGGTATCTGTCCCTTGGAGTAGATAATACCCAGATTTTTTGCCTTCTTTAACGACTGCTGAAGACTCATTCCGTCATCCCCTTCCATTATCGTTATTTTATCACACCTAAATGTGGTCTGCAAACCGTTCCTTTGATATTATCTCAAAAAAATTCCGACAGTGCAGCCCACTGTCGGAATCGTTTTTCTGTTACAGCTTCATTTCGTTGTCCTCTTCCTCCATATTGAAGGTCGGGAACAGTCCCATATCCATCGCGCTCTCCAGTGTTGCAAC
This sequence comes from Clostridiaceae bacterium, assembly GCA_016293155.1. Taxonomy (GTDB): domain Bacteria; phylum Bacillota; class Clostridia; order Oscillospirales; family Butyricicoccaceae; genus JAEDEU01. The sequence continues at coordinate 9,695 of JAEDEU010000051.1, forward strand.
GCCGGTTGCAACCTGGGCCAGACCGTCTACAAATCGGTCAACGCTCGCAAGAACCAGTGAATAGTAGTCGCAGATATCGGTCACAATGCGCTCCATCTCGTCCTCAAGATTCAGGATGATATTGTGGCGCAGATACACCTGACCCGCACGCTCGAACACGCCGAACTGACCGATTGCGCAGAAATCATTGCAGTAGAATACCGCACGCTTGAGCTCTGCCATACAGTTTCTCGGAATCTCCGGCAGGCTGAGCACGGAAACATAAACCTGTAGCAGCGCCGTATTCGGACGTGCCATCGGCATCGGGATAAAGCACATCTCGATGCCGACATCCACACCGACCTTGCCCTTCTTCGGCAGGTCAATACGGGTCAGCGGCAGGCTGCCGTTTTCGCCCTGCATAAACTTTGCGTCAAAGCGATTATCCTTGAGTACTGCCGCCAGTACGGACAGCACCTCAAGCTTCTTCTGTTCCATATCCATTCCGATCTCCTCCTCAGCCCTTCTTGATGCCGATGTCGTGACGGATGTGCGCCTTCTCGAACGA
>JAEDEU010000052.1 GCA_016293155.1 Clostridiaceae bacterium
GATGTATCGCCGTATGATTCCGGCTCGTACGCATCGTCTACGACCTATCTGACCGGCAATGCGGTTGTGAAGGCGGCCGAGCAGCTGCGCGCAAAGCTCGCCGAGCAGGCGGCAAAGGTGCTCGAATGCCGGCAGGATGAAGTGGAATTTGACGGAAAGGTGCTGAGCTGTGTCCGCACTGGGGACAGCATTACATTGAAAGATTTGTCCAATCAGCTGCAAGGAGGCTCCGGTGACTGGCTGAGTGTCACGGCGGGCGGCAACAGCCCGGTTTCTCCGCCGCCGTATATGGTCGGCATGATAGAGATTGATCTGGATCCGGAAACCGGAAAGGTTGTGCCGATGAAATACACCACCTGCGTGGACTGCGGCACGGTCATCAATCCGAATCTTGCCCGTGTACAGACGGAAGGCGGTCTGATGCAGGGTCTTGGCATGGCACTGTACGAGGGACAGAGCTATACCGGTGCCGGCGTGAACCGCATGAGAAACTTCATGCAGTATAAAATCCCCACACGTATGGACATTCCGGAAATCGAAGTGGATTTCCGGGCAAGCTACGAGCCGACCGGTCCGTTTGGTGCAAAGAGTATTGGTGAAATTGTAATCAATACCCCGTCTCCGGCGATCGCACATGCGATTTTCAATGCGACCGGCGTGATGCATCATGAGCTTCCGATCACGGCAGAGCATGTGTGGAGGGGCATGATGGAGCAGAAGAAAAAGGAACAGCATCCATGATCTGCTGTGTGCTGCTGGCGTCCGGCTTTGGACGGCGCTTCGGTTCCAACAAGCTGCTCTATGAAATGCACGGTACGCCGATGTATCTGTATGCGCTCCAAATGCTCCAAACCGTTTCCGAAAGGAAAATCGGAGGGCATACCGTGCGGGTGATTGTCGTCAGCCAGTATGCTGAAATTGAGGAGCGGACCAAACGGATGGGGATGCAGGCAGTGCACAATCCGGATGCCGCAGAAGGCATTGCGGCATCCATCCGATACGGGGTGCAGGCTGCCGGGGACGCGGAATGGATTGCATTTTTCACGGCGGATCAGCCCAATCTGCGTGCGGATACCGTTGCCCGCTTTCTCGATGCGGCGGTCGGTCAGAAGAAGCCGATGGCTTCTGTCACCTCTCAGGGGACGCCCGGCAATCCAACCGTGTTTCATTGCAGCCGGCGGGAGGAACTGATGAAGCTGTCCGGTGATGTCGGCGGACGGAGCATCATGAAGCACCATCCGGATGCAGTTTTCTGGTTTGAGATTTCGGAGGCAGAGCGGTGTGATTTTGATGTTCCGCCATGCTCTGATGAGAATGAACCGTCTGCGGTTGACAAACCGGCGGATGTCAGGTAAAATGCTGTTATAAAGAAGTGACTGCATAAGAACTCGTATTCTTTCAACGGAGTGCGAGTTCTTATTTCAAAACCGAGTGTTTTACAAAAAACATTCGGTCGGAGCGCATCAGAGGATTTTTATGAAAGAACAGTACAGTTTTAATTGTCTGCTGCACGCGGACCCAAAGGTCCGATTGTGTGCAGGAGAGGATCGGTTTTTCGGACCGGGAACGAGGGATCTGCTGGAAGGGATTCGCCGCACCGGATCGGTGCAGCGGTCCTGTACGGAGATGGGGCTGTCCTATTCCAAGGGGCGGCACATGATACGCCATATGGAGGCAGCATTGCAGACAGAACTGGTGGAGCGCATCAGAGGCGGTGCCGGAGGAGGCAGCGCAAAGCTGACACCTGCTGGGGAATATATGCTGGACCGGTTTACGGCCTATGAAAAGCGGGTCAGGGAATACGCCGAGCAGCAGATTGCGTATTTTTTCCCGACAGACCAGACAAGCAGAGAGAAAGCAGGAGGCTGAGCCAGTATGAAGCTGATGAAAACGCAGGATGCCGTAGGACAGGTATTGTGCCACGACATTACGCAGATTATTAAGGGCGTTACAAAGGACGCGGTCTTTCGCAAGGGGCACATCATCCGGGAAGAGGATATTCCGGTATTGCTGCGCGTCGGCAAGGAGCATATCTATATCTGGGAAAACAATGAAAATATGCTGCATGAAAATGATGCGGCGGACATTCTTCGCAGTATGTGCCAGGGAGAGCATATGCACGCGTCCGAAGCAAAGGAGGGAAAGATCGAACTGATCGCGGACATCGACGGTCTGCTGATGATTGATCTGGAGAGACTGCGTGCCGTGAACCGCGTCGGCGAAATGATGATTGCAACGCAGCCGTCCGGCTTTGTCGTGAAGAAGGGAGCCAAGCTGTGCGGAATGCGTGTGATTCCACTGGTAATTGAAAAGGAGAAGATGGAGCGAGTTAAGCGGGGCGCAGGAGATCAGCCGCTGATTCGGCTGCTCCCGCTGAAACGCAAAAAATATGGTGTGGTTACGACCGGCAGTGAGATTGCAAAGGGACTGATTCAGGATACCTTTACGGATGTAATTGTGGAAAAGCTGGGAGAATACGGCTGTGAAATGATTGCCCATACCTGTCCGGGAGACGACTCGGATGCCATTACGGAGGCGATTCAGGCGATGCTGCGGCAGGGCTGTGAGATGGTATTCTGCACGGGCGGCATGAGCGTTGATCCGGATGACCGGACACCGCTTGCGATCCGCAATACCGGAGCAGAGATTGTTTCCTACGGCGCGCCGGTTCTGCCGGGAGCTATGTTTTTGACGGCATATATGTCGGATGGACGTCCGATCTGCGGCTTGCCGGGCTGTGTGATGTATTCCAAACGAACGATATTCGATCTGGTTCTGCCGCGTCTGCTGGCAGAGGTTCCGGTGACGGCAGAGTGGCTGAGCGGTCTGGGAAACGGCGGATTGTGTTTGAACTGTCCGACCTGTCATTTTCCGAACTGTAGCTTTGGCAAGGGAGTGTGAATATGGAGCAGAAAAAAACGCTGACGCATATGGATGCGGAGGGCAATGCAGTGATGGTGGACGTGGGAGAAAAAGAGATTACGCACCGCACCGCTGTCGCACATGGTTTTATTTCCATGAATGATGCAGCCTTTGCCGCAGTGCGTGACGGCTCCGCAAAAAAGGGAGATGTGCTTGGTGTGGCGCAGATTGCCGGCATTATGGCGGCAAAGCGCACTGCCGACCTGATTCCGCTGTGCCATCGGCTCAATCTGACGAACTGTAAAATGACCTTTCAGCTGCTGCCGGAACGGCGGGCGGTAGAGGCAGTTTGCCGGGTCGCGTGTGACGGCAAGACCGGGGTAGAGATGGAAGCGCTGACCGGATGCAGTACCGCTCTGCTGACCATTTATGATATGCTGAAGGCGCTGGACAAGCGGATGAAAATTGAATCGGTACATCTGCTGGAAAAGCATGGCGGACGAAGTGGGGATTTTCAATTTGAAGCCGATGGAGAGACGATGGAATGACGGATCAATTTGGCAGAGAAATCAATTATTTGCGCATTTCCATTACGGACAGATGCAATCTGCGCTGCTTTTACTGTATGCCGCAGCAGCCGGAGCATTTGTGCCATGCGGATATTTTGAGCTATGAGGAGATTGTCCGGATTGCGCGGCTGGCGGCGTCGCTCGGCATCACGAAAATTCGGATTACGGGCGGAGAGCCGTTGGTGCGGAAGGACTGTGCGGAGCTGATTGCCATGCTAAAGCGCATTAGCGGAATCCAAACGGTTGCACTCACGACAAACGGCACGCTGCTGGAACAGGCTCTGCCGGAGCTGTGCAAGGCAGGACTGGATGCGGTCAATATCAGCATTGACACCATGCAGGAGGCGGTCTGGCACAGGATTACCGGATATGATAAAAGTATGCCGAATTGGTTGGATTTGCTGCATCAATGTATCTGTAACGGGCTGAACACGAAGGTAAATGCCGTTCTGCTGAAAGAAACCCGAACGGAATGGACAGCGCTTGCGGCGCTGGCAGAGCGGCTTTCCGTGGATGTCCGATTTATCGAACAGATGCCGATTGGACAGGGAAAAAGCAGTGAAACCGAAAATGCACAGGCGGTTTTACAGGAGCTGCGGAAACAATGCCCGGACCTGCATCCGATTCAGATATGTGACGCAGGCAGTCCGGCGCGGTATTACGCAGGCACAGGGCTGAAGGGACGGATCGGGCTGATTACACCGATATCGCATCAGTTTTGCAGTAGGTGCAATCGCATTCGCCTGACGAGCACAGGTCAGCTGAAACCGTGCCTGAGCTACGGATGCAGTACAGATTTGCGGACGCTGCTGCGATCCGGAGCATCGGATGAAGCATTGCTCTCTGCAATGCGCGATTGTATTTATCAAAAACCGGAGCAGCACTGCTTTGCAGCCAAGACGGACAAGGCAGAACGGCAGACGATGAATCGGATTGGAGGATGAGAAATGGGAATCGTAACGGCGATTTGCATCAGCAGACAGCGGGGAACGCGAAAAGAACCAGTTTCTTCCGCGTGCTTTGAGCCGGATTACGGAATCGCAGGCGATGCGCACGCCGGAAAGTGGCACCGGCAGGTCAGCCTACTACAGCAGGAGAAGGTGGATGCGTTTCGAGAAAAAGGCGCTGCCGTCACGCCGGGCGCGTTTGGCGAAAATATGGTGGTCCGTGGCATTGATTTCAGAAGCCTGCCGGTCGGAACGCTGCTGAGATGCGGAGATGTTTTACTGGAAATGACACAGATCGGCAAGGAATGCCATACGCACTGCGCGATTTATCATCAGACGGGAGACTGCATTATGCCGCGGGAAGGCGTATTTGCAAGAGTCATACAGCGCGGAGAAATTGCCGTGGGCGATGAGATGCAGATTGAACGCAGAGCGGAACCAATGCCGTGGCAGGCGGCAGTGATTACCTTGAGCGATCAGGGGGCGGCGGGACTGCGCGAGGACAAAAGCGGTCCTGCGGTAGCGGATCGGCTGAGACAGAATGGATATGAAGTGATCGAACAGCTGCTGCTGCCGGATGACCGCAGCACTTTGGAGCGGGAACTGATCCGGCTCTGCGATCAGCGTCAGCCGGATCTGATTCTGACCACGGGCGGAACCGGCTTTTCGGCGAGAGATATCACACCGGAGGCAACCATCGCGGTCGGGGAACGAAATGTACCTGGAATTGCAGAGGCCATCCGCGCGGCGTCCATGCAGATTACAAAGCGGGCGATGCTGTCACGGGCAGCGTCCGTCATTCGGGGAAAGACGCTGATTATCAATCTTCCCGGCAGCCCGAAGGCCTGTATGGAGAGTATGGATGTCTTTTTGGATACGATTCCCCATGGATTGGGACTTCTGCGCGGTACCGTGCATGACTGTGCGAGGACTGACATCGGAGGGGAGAAAGAATCATGAAAAACAGGAAAACAACTGGGATTGCAGCGCTGCTGGCGCTGTCCATGGCTGCGGGACTGACCGGCTGCGGAAACACTGCGGCTGACAACAAGAGTGAGAAGCCGAAGCAGATCGAAGTGGTTGTCTTTGCGGCTGCCTCCATGACGGAGACACTGGAGGAAATCAAGGAAGTCTATGAAGCGGAGCACGAGGGCGTTACTCTGACGTTCAATTTCGATTCCTCCGGCACACTGAAAACACAGATCGAGGAAGGCGCAGCCTGTGATGTATTTATTTCTGCCGGACAGGAGCAGATGGATCAGCTGGATGCGGCGGTCAATCCGGACGGAGCGGATTTTGTGCAAAGCGACAGCCGCATCAATCTGTTGGAGAACAAGGTAACACTGGTGGTTCCGACAGAAAATGAAAAGGGACTGAAAAGCTTTGATGATTTAAAGACTGCCCTGGAAAGCGATGATATCCTGCTGGCTATGGGCAACAGCGACGTGCCGGTCGGTCAGTACACACAAAAAATTCTGGCGTATTACGGACTGGATGAGCAGGCACTTGCGGATGCCGGCAAGATTACCTACGGCTCCAATGTAAAGGAAGTGACCACGCAGGTTGCCGAGGGCAGTGTAGACTGCGGCATTATCTATTGTACGGATGCATTCAGTGCAGGTCTGACGGTCGTAGACGAAGCAACTGCGGATATGTGCGGGCAGGTAATCTATCCGGCGGCAGTTATGAAGAACAGCGGCGATGCGGACGCGGCACAGGAATTTTTGGATTACCTGACGACCGGAGAAGCCATGGCAGTGTTTGAAAACGTTGGCTTTGCACCGGCAGGATGAGGCTGCCTGAGGGAGGGTTGTATGGACTGGTATCCGCTATGGAACTCACTTCGCATTGCGGCGATTAGCTGCGCACTGGTTTTTTTTGCCGGTATTTTTGCAGCCTATTATGCCTCGAAGCTGCCAAGGGCGGTCAAAGGGCTGCTGGATGTCGTTCTGACGCTGCCGCTGGTGCTGCCGCCTACGGTATGCGGTTATTTTCTTTTGATGCTGTTTGGCGTGAAACAGCCATTGGGAAGATTTCTGGCTCAATACGGCATCCAGTTTGTCATGACATGGTATGGAGGCATTCTGACCGCAGCAGTTGTGGCGTTTCCGCTGATGTATCGAACCGCAAGAGGAGCATTTGAGAGCTTTGATGAGACGCTGGCATATTCCGCCATGACGCTCGGACTGTCCAATTCCTATATTTTCTGGCGGATTCGTATGCCGGTCTGTCGGCAAGGCATTTTGGCAGGAACCGTGCTCGCGTTTGCAAGAGCGCTGGGAGAATACGGTGCGACAAGTATGCTGATCGGCTATACACCGGGACGCACGGCAACCATATCCACAACGGTATATCAGCTATGGCGTACCAATGATACTGCCGGAGCATTTTGGTGGGTTTTGGTCAATCTTGCAATCAGTATGGTCGTTCTGCTGGCAGTGAATCTGCTGGAGGATCGTCAGAAAAAGGCGGTGCGAAGATGAGTCTGGTCGTAGAGATTCAAAAAAAGCTCGGGGCATTTACTTTGAATGCTGCTTTTGAAACAGACAGGGGAATTCTGGGACTGCTCGGCGCCTCCGGCTGCGGAAAAAGCATGACGCTCAAGTGCATTGCGGGAGTGGAGACACCGGACAGCGGTCATATTGAGTTGGATGGAACCGTATTGTTCGATGCAAAAGCCGGAATCAACCTGCCGCCGCAGGCACGACAGGTAGGCTATTTATTTCAAAACAATGCGCTGTTTCCCAATATGACCGTGCGGCAGAATATTCTGTGCGGTCTGCACCGGGAAAAAAGCCGGATTGTGCGGGAGGAACGGCTCCGGACCGTTCTTCAGCTGATGCAGCTGGAAGGGCTGGAGAAGCACCGTCCGCATCAGCTGTCCGGCGGGCAGGCACAGCGCACAGCATTGGCACGGATTCTGGTGAATGAGCCAAGGCTGCTCATGCTGGATGAGCCGTTTTCCGCGCTTGACAGCCATTTGCGCGAGAAGCTGCAATTGGAGCTGCGCAGATTGCTGACGGACTATGGACGCGATGTCATTCTGGTGACACACAGCCGAGATGAGGCATATCACATGTGCGGGCAAATCGCCGTCATGCATCAGGGCAGTATTTTGACACAGCAGGATACCCGCGCGCTGTTTGCCAATCCGATTTCGATCCATGCGGCGATGCTGACCGGATGCAAAAACATAGCCGGTGCAAGGAGAGTCGGTCCATACGAGGTTGAAGTGCCGGAATGGGGGATTCGGCTGAAAACTGCTTGTCCGGTTGCGCCGGAGCTGAAAGCGGTTGGCATCCGGGCGCATTCCTTCCGACCGGAGGAAGAGCAAAATGCAGCAGCCGTACAGTGGATTGGGGAGATGGAGGAGCCGTTTGAATGGATTACGGAATTTCGGTTTGTTCCTCAATTGGCGGGAACACCGGCGGTATGGAGACGGTTTTCGAAAAACAGCTCCACGGAAAAGTATCCGAACCACCTGGGGGTCGCGCCGGAAAACATACTCCTCTTATATCAGGACTGAGCGGTTTGAAATCTGCATTGGAAGAAAAATTGATTCTTTTTTGAAAAAATACTATACATTTTGTCGAAAAAATGGTATCCTTAAAAATAATAAGTTGAAAAGACTTTTTGATAATCTATTGATAAAAAGGACGGCGCGTATGGAACTGCTTAAAGAGAGAATCAGAAAAGATGGTATCATTAAAGAGGGCAATGTGCTGAAGGTAGACAGCTTTTTGAATCATCAGATGGATATCAAACTGTTGAATGAAATCGGAAAAGAATTCAAACGTCTGTTTGCCGAAGAAAAAATTGACAAGATTCTTACCATTGAGGCTTCTGGTATCGGTATTGCTGCAATCGTTGCACAGTATTTTGATGTTCCCGTAGTTTTTGCAAAAAAATCCGAGTCGATCAATCTGGATGGTGAAATGCTGACCGCGCCGATTACCTCGTTCACGCATAAGAAGGAGTATCAGGTTATTGTTGCAAAGCGCTTTTTGAATGCCGGAGAGAACGTTCTGATTATTGATGACTTTATGGCAAATGGCTGCGCGGCGGAAGGTTTGTGTAAGATTATCGAGCACGCAGGTGCGAATATCAAGGGCATCGGAATTGTCATTGAAAAAGGATTTCAGGACGGCGGCAAAATGCTGCGTGAGAAGGGTCTGCGGGTTGAGTCCCTCGCAATCGTGGAAAGTATGGACGCTGAACAGCAGACCATTGTGTTCCGCGATGATGCATAAGAATACAGAGGAAAAATGGTCCGTGTCCGGAAGGCGCGGACTTTTTCTTTTTCTCGGGCAAAAGAACCAAAAATGAGTTCGGATGCGCGAAAAAAGCATCTCAAACAGAGAAAACAACACAATATGTAACAAAAAAGAAAAAAAGATAGGAAATGCTCGAAAGGTGTGGTATAATAATTTCAATATTTACATTTTATTCACATATTTGAACAACAGGAGGAAAAAATGGAAAAAGAAAAACAGTACTCATCCCCCTATGAGTTCAAGGGAAAAATTCCGCTGAAACAAGCGATTCCGCTCGGTCTACAGCACATTCTGGCTATGTTTGTCGGTAACTTAACACCGATTCTGGTCATTATGAATGCGTGCGCTGCAATTGGCGGCGCAGAGGATTTTGCAGCAATTCAGGTTTCTCTGTTGCAGAATGCAATGCTGGTTGCAGGTATCGTTACACTGATTCAGCTGTTTTCCATTGGACCCATTGGCGGCGAGGTGCCGATTGTCATGGGTACCAGCTCGGGCTTTATCGGCGTGTTCAGCAGTGTTGCCAATGTTATGGGCGGCGGTGTGATTGCATATGGTGCGATGATGGGAGCATCCATTATTGGCGGCTTGTTTGAGACCGTTTTGGGTGCATTTCTCAAGCCGCTGCGCCGATTCTTCCCGGCGATTGTTACCGGTACGGTTGTGCTGTCCATTGGATTGTCGCTGATTAGCGTGGGCGTTAGTTCGTTCGGCGGCGGCTCCAGCGCAAAGGACTACGGCTCAATTGAGAATCTGCTGATTGGTCTGGTCGTACTGATTATTATTCTGGTCTTGAAGCACGGGGCAAAGGGAATGGCCAGCTCCTCCTGCATTCTGATCGGCATTATCTGCGGTTATATCATCTGCGCGGTGATGGGTCTGGTCCTGGACACCACTGCGGTCGATGCGGATGGTGTTGAATTTACAAAGGCGTGGGTGCTGAACTGGGACAAGGTCGCGGACGCATCCTGGTTTGCTGTTCCGAAGCTGCTGCCGGTCAAGCCGGTCTTTGATCTGCGTGCCATTATTCCGGTTTCCATTATGTTTGTTGTCACTGCGGTGGAGACGGTCGGTGATATTTCCGGCTGTATCGAAGGCGGTATGGGCCGCGAGGCTACCGATAAGGAGCTTTCCGGCGGTGTTATGTGTGATGGCGTCGGTTCCGCATTTGCAGCGCTTTTCGGTGTTCTGCCGAACACCTCGTTCAGCCAGAATGTAGGTCTGGTTACCATGACCAAGATTGTAAACCGCACGGCACTGGGCTGCGGCGCTGTATTCCTGATTCTGTGCGGTCTCTGCCCGAAGCTGTCGGCGATAGTCTCCATCATGCCGCAGAGCGTACTGGGCGGTGCGGCCATTATCATGTTCTCGTCCATCGTACTGAGCGGTATTCAGCTGATTATGAAGGAGCCGATGACTTCGCGTAATATGACCATCGTTTCCGTGGCGCTTGGTCTGGGATATGGTCTCGGCGCAAATGGCGCGGTACTTGCGGGTCTGCCGAACTATATTACGCTGATCTTTGGCGGTTCCGG
>JAEDEU010000053.1 GCA_016293155.1 Clostridiaceae bacterium
TTATTCTTCCACGATTTCGTTGTCTGTGTTTTCTGATGTCTCTGCTTCGGCTGCCTCTGCCGGCGGCGCTTCGGGTTCGGGCGAAGCGGCCGCGTCACTTTTTTTGCGCCGTCCTATGCTGACGGACGGCAGACCGATCGAGGACATCAGCGACTTCAGCCCTGCCTGCCGCAGGCTGTGCCGCATCTTGATGCCCGCAACCATGCCCACAGCGACGAACATGGTGACAATGGACGAGCCGCCATAGCTGAAGAACGGCAGCGTCAGACCCATAACCGGACCGATGCCCAGACACATGAAGAAATTCTCAAACGTCTGGAACAGGAACATACTGCCGATTCCGGTGCCGATAAGCGACAGGAACGAGCTGTCCGCGCGGTAGCTGACCAGGAAAATGCGCAGGATGATGAGCGTGAGCAGGATCAGAATCAGCATCGCGCCGAGAAAGCCCCATTCCTCTCCGGCGACACCGAGAATGAAATCGGTATGCTTTTCCGGAAGCATGTTATACTGCGTCTGACTGCCCTGCAAAAAGCCTGCGCCCTTGAGCTGTCCCGCACCGATGGCAATGATGCTCTGCTCCTGCTGCCAGTAGGTGGCGGGAGATACCGTCGGGTCGATGAGCACGAGAATACGGTCGCGCTGTGTGCTGGAAAGCACGCTCCACAGAATCGGGACGGCCGCGCAGCCGAGAATCACGCCGCCTGCGAACCATTTCAGGCTCAAGCCGCCTGCGAACATCATGATGATGCAGATGAACAGGTACGGCAGCGACATGCCCACGTCCTTGGAGGGGATGATGATTGCCAGCATGACAATCGCGCAGTGCAGCAGCAGAACCGCAATACTGCGCCAGCGGTTGAGCTTGTAGCGCATCAGGTTGACATGCTTGGCAAAGGTGAAGATGAACAGCAGCTTGCCGACCTCTGCCGGCTGAATGCCGAAGCTGCCGAAGCGCAGCCAGCTCTGATTGCCGCCGCTGGCATAGCCGAAGGGAATCAGCGAAAGCTGGAACAGGATGTTGACTAGGAACACAATGCGCCATGCAGGAGCGAAGCGTTCCAGATCAATGAGCGAAATAATAATGAAGCCGAGGATGCCGAGCACAATCGCCACGGATTGTACGGTCATGTAGCGTGCGCTGCCGCCCTCCATGGAGGAAGTGGCGGAATAGATCAGCACCAGACCAAACAGAGAGCAGATCAGTGAAAGACCAAGCAGCAGCAGATCGGTAGTTCGGATATAACGTCCGATGTAGCGTAACGGTTTTTTCATGCGGAAATCCTTCCTAAAAAATGTCGGTCTACGATAGTTTGTTGAAAGAATCAGTCTATCCTTTAGTGTATCACTATTGCGGCGGATGGTAAACACTTTTTTTTCGGGGTTTTGGGAAAAAAAGATCGGAAAGACTCCTGTTCCGGCAGGAAAATTCGCAGAGGAAGCGCTCCTCTATATGTGTGCATATGTCCTTGGTAGAAGGACAAGGTGGAAAACTTGCGGGGAAACCAAAAAAAACTCGTAAATTCACCAATAATTTTGCGAAAAAGATGAAAAATAACAATTTTTTTTTGGAAAGATTTATTATATAATAGAAAAAGACAGTGTGATGCCGATGTGCGGCATTTCGTTTGTCTGCGCACCGGAGACAGTGCGGAGGATAAAGAAGAACCATTTGCGAGGGAGGACTTGGACATGCTGACTGATATTGAAATTGCGCAGAATCATGTAATGGAACCCATCACTGAGGTGGCGAAGAAGGCGGGACTGGAGCTGGATGATCTGGAGCTGTATGGCAAGTATAAGGCGAAGATCTCGGATGAGGCTTGGAATCGCGTGAAGGACAGACCGGACGGCAAGCTGGTGCTGGTCACGGCGATCAACCCGACGCCGGCAGGCGAGGGCAAGACCACGACCACGGTCGGTCTCGGACAGGCCTTGCACCGCATGGGCAAGAACTCGATCATCGCACTGCGTGAGCCGTCGCTCGGTCCGGTATTCGGCATCAAGGGCGGCGCGGCAGGCGGCGGCTATGCACAGGTCGTCCCGATGGAGGATATCAACCTGCACTTCACCGGCGATATGCACGCAATCACCGCGGCGAACAATCTGCTGTGCGCACTGCTGGATAACCATATGCAGCAGGGCAACGAGCTGGGCATCGACCCGCGTCAGATTATTTTTACCCGCGTGCTGGATATGAATGACCGCGCGCTGAGAAATATCACCATCGGTCTGGGCGGCAGACTGAACGGCGTTCCGCGCGAGGATCACTTTATGATTACCGTTGCCAGCGAAATCATGGCAATCCTGTGCCTGTCGGCTGACTTACAGGATCTGAAAAAGCGCTGCGGCAACATTCTGGTGGCATATAACTACAAGGGCGAGCCGGTGTATGCACGTGACCTCAAGGCGGAGGGCGCAATGGCAACCCTGCTCAAGGACGCAATTAAGCCGAACCTGATTCAGACGCTGGAAGGCTCCCCGTGCCTGATGCACGGCGGTCCGTTTGCGAACATCGCACACGGCTGCAACTCCATCCGCGCAACCCGCACCGCACTCAAGCTGGCGGATTACGTCATTACCGAGGCGGGCTTCGGCGCGGATCTGGGCGCAGAGAAGTTCCTCAACATCAAGTGCCGCGCGGCAGGTCTCAAGCCGGACTGCGTGGTCATCGTGGCAACCGTCCGCGCGCTCAAGTACAACGGCGGCGTTCCGAGCAAGCCGAAGTCCGCGCTGGAGGAGGAAAACCTTGAGGCGCTGGCAAAGGGCATCTGCAATCTGGAGGCGCACATTGAAAACATCGGCAAGTTCGGCGTTCCGGTTGTCGTTGCAATCAACCGCTTTGCAAGCGATACGGATGCGGAGCTGGACTTTGTCCGCGAGGCATGTGCAAAGCTGGGTGCACGCTGCGCAATGAGCGAGGTGTTCGCCAAGGGCGGCGAGGGCGGCATCGAGCTGGCCGAGATGGTGCTCGAAGAGGCGGACAGCGGCAAGGCGGATTTCCACCCGCTGTACGAGCTGGAGCAGCCGCTGGAAAACAAGATTGAAATCATTGCAAAGAATATCTATGGCGCAGAGGGCATTGTCTTTACTCCGGCTGCGAAGAAGGAGCTGGACCGCATCACCGCACTGGGCTATGGCAACCTGCCGGTCTGCATGGCAAAGACCCAGTATTCGCTGTCCGACGATGCCGCCAAGCTGGGCCGTCCGACCGGACACACCATTAACATCCGTGCCGTCCGCCTGAGCGCGGGCGCAGGCTTCGTTGTCTGTGAGACCGGTGCGATCATGACCATGCCGGGTCTGCCGAAGGTTCCGGCGGCAGAGCGCATCGACATTCAGGAAGACGGCACCATTTTCGGACTGTTCTGATGACGATGCAGTATCGTTCGGAATCGCCGGAGCAGACCGAGGAAATCGGTGCACAGGTGGCACGGCAGGTCGAAGCGGGCACGGTCATTGCGCTGGAGGGCGACCTCGGCGCGGGCAAGACCGCCTTTGCGCGCGGCTTTATCCGTGCGCTCGGCTATGAGGGCCGCGTCACCAGCCCGACCTTTACCATCGTCAACGAGTATCCGGAATGCGGCGTGTGCCATTTTGATATGTACCGTATTTTAGATGAGGACGCGCTGTATGACATCGGATGGGATGACTATCTTGACGGCGAGCGTATTTTGCTGATAGAATGGAGCGAAAACATTCGATATGCTCTGCCGGAGCACTATGTCACCGTAACCATCCGGCATGAGGGCGGCGACTGCCGGAGCATTTCGATCGAGGGAGTGGAAACGATTTGAAAATCCTCACACTGGAATCCTCTGCACTGGCGGCATCTGCCTGCATTACGGAGGACGGCAAGCTGCTCGCGCAGTCCTATCAGAACAGCGGTCTGACGCACAGCACGACCCTGCTGCCGATGGTGGATCATATTTTGCAGACCTCGCGGCTGAAGATCACGGACATGGACGGTCTGGCGATCACCGCAGGTCCCGGCTCGTTCACGGGCGTGCGCATCGGCATTGCCACGGCGAAGGGGCTTGCCATGGGCGCAGAGCTGCCGTGTGCGGCGGTATCCTCGCTCGCGGCGATGGCGTGGGGCGTAACCCTGACCGACCGCGTGGTGTGCGCCGTGATGGACGCACGCGCGGGTCAGGTGTACAATGCACTATTTGAAATACAGGACGGCGTGCCGCATCGACTGACGCCCGATCGTGTGATTACCAAAAAAGAATTACAGGCCGAGTTGATTTCTTTGGAAAAAGCATATATTCTTGTTGGAGACGGCGCGGAAATGTGTTATAATGAATTTATTCTTTCCGACTGTATCCTCGCACCGGCGCATTTGCGCTATCCGTCCGCCGCAGGCGCGGCAATGGAGGCACAGCAGCTGTTTGAGCATGGGGAGACCGTACCGGCGGCGCAGCTTGCTCCGCTGTACCTCAGACAGCCGCAGGCGGTTCGTGAGCGTCTGGCAAGAGAACAAAAACAATAAACATTTTTTCTGATAAAAGGAGTTGACATTCATGGCTAAGGTTCATGTTATTGATCATCCGCTGATCGTTCATAAGCTGTCTCTGATGCGGGACAAGCAGACCGGTTCCAAGGAGTTCCGCGAGGCGATTCAGGAAATTACAACGCTGCTGTGCTACGAGGCAACGCGCGATCTGCCGCTGAAGGAAGTCGAGATTGAGACTCCGCTGGCGCGCGCAAAGGTACGCATCATTGCCGGCAAGAAGATTGCAGTTGTTGCACTGCTGCGCTCCGGTATCGGCATGGTGGACGGCGTTTTGCAGCTGGTTCCGACCGCAAAGATCGGCCATATCGGCATGTACCGCGATCCGGAGACCTTACAGCCGGTTGAGTATTACTGCAAGCTGCCGACCGATATTGATTCCCGCGATGTCATCATCGTTGACCCGATGATCGGCACCGGTGCATCCGCAAGCGCGGCAATCGACTTCATCAAGAATCACGGCGGCAAGAACATCAAGTTCATCACCATCCTGATGACCAGTGATGCAAAGGAGAACCTGGAGAAGGAGCACAATGACGTGGACTTCTACTGCGCGGCTGTGGATGACAAGCTGAATGACAAGGGCTTCATCGTTCCGGGTCTGGGCGATGCAGGAGACCGTATGTTCGGCACGAAGTAAATCAACCAAAAAAATAGAGGGAACGGTTACGCGCCGTTCCCTTTTCTGTTCGGTGAGGAAGAATCATGGAATATCCAAACGGAAAACGGTATTATCCGTATGCACAGTATCTCAGACAGCGCTACGGCGGGCGCGTGGCGAAAATCCCGCTGGACGGCGGTTTTACCTGCCCGAACCGTGACGGCACCAAAGGCATCGGCGGCTGTGCCTACTGTTCCGCGCGAGGAAGTGGGGATTTTGTGTGCGGGGACGATCTGGAGCAGCAATTTTCGGCGTATGCCGCAGGACTGACCAAGTGGCAGCCGGTGGGCTATATTCCGTATTTTCAGGCATTTACCGGAACATATGCGCCGCTTGAGCGGCTGCGGACGCTGTACGACCGCGCGCTTGCCCTGCCGGATGCAGTCGGGCTTTCGGTGGCGACCCGACCGGACTGCGTGCCGGAGGAGGTGGCGGACCTGCTTGCGGAATATGCGCAGCGCACGGATGTGACCGTCGAGCTGGGCGTGCAGACCGTTCATGACCGCACCGCGCGGGCGATGAACCTTTGCCATACCTTTGCAGACTTCGAGCGGGCGCTGGAGCGGCTGCAAAAGCGGGATATCCCGGTCTGTGTGCATCTCATCAACGGTCTGCCGGGCGAGACGCGGGAGGACATGGTCGAGTCCGCCCGCACGGTCGGCGGCATGGGCATCCAGAGCGTCAAGCTGCATCTGCTCCACATTCTGAAGCATACCGCACTCAGCCATCTGACCGAGGCGGATTGTTTGAGCATGGAGGACTATGTCGGGCTTGTCTGCGACCAGCTGGAGGTGCTCCCGCCGGAGGTGGTGATTCAGCGCCTGACCGGCGACGGCAAGGGGGCAGATCTGATTGCGCCGCAGTGGAGCCGGAACAAGCGCGCTGTGCTCAATGCCATTGACCGGGAGATGGCGCGGAGGGATGCATGGCAGGGAGACCGGCGGGAAGGATAAAAAAAGAGCACGATACAGCGATCAATTTCTGTATCGTGCTTATCTTTTTACTTTTTCGGTCTGGTCGGAGTGCGTGATCTGCGCTTTGCCCTGCGTGCGGCGCGCTTTTTTTGCAGTGCGCGCTGACGGATCAGGAACAAAATTGCAAAGATGACCGCAGCAACGACAATCAGCTTAAATACCACCGTGTGCAGGAACTGGTCGATGAGATCCAGAATGTACAGCAGCATGGAGCGGTCGATGTCGGTCAGTGCGACCAGATTCTGCGTGGCATACTCCTTGCCCTCGTAGGAATACGTGACCGTGCCCAGCACGCTGTCCTTGGAGATCGGCGCGGTGTACTCGTCCTCAATATTGTAGGTTACGGTCAGCTTGTCCGTGTCCAGATTCTTTGGAATCAGCACCCGAACATCCTTCTGGGTGACCAGCGTCACGCTGTCCGTACCCTTGCCCAGCCGGACGTGCTGCTCGGTGATGGCAGTGCCTTTGGAGGCGGCGGTGCGCAGGCGCCAGTTGTCAAATGCCCAGTCGAACAGACGGGCGGTTTCGGTAAAGCTGCCGGCGAACTGTGCGCCGCTTTTCATGTCGCAGCCCAGTACAACGGCATAATATGTATAGCCGTTTTCATCCGCTTCGGATACCAGACAGTAGCCTGCGGGCGTGGTGTGTCCGGTCTTGATGCCGTGTGCGGAATCGTAGTAAGCATCCGAATAACGGCTGAGAATCAGGTGGTTGGTGGTCAGGATGATGCGGGATTGTTGCTTGTTGGTGTCCGGCAGGCGGTGCTGTGCGGTGTTGACCACGGTGGCAAACAGCTCGTGCTTCATCGCCTCCTGCGCGATCAGTGCGAGATCCTTGGCGCAGGTGTAATGATTCTCGTCGTGCAGACCGTTGGCATTGACGAAGTGGGTGTTGACACAGCCCAGCTCCTTGGCGCGCTTGTTCATCATATCCGCAAAGCCCTCGGTCGAGCCGCCGATTTCGCGGGCAAAGGCATTTGCCGCCTCGTTTGCGGAGGGGAGCATCAGGCAGTACAGCAGATCCTCAACGGTCAGCGTTTCGCCCTCCTTCAGACCCGCGTTACTGCTGCCGGATGCCAAGTCAACATCCTCCTCGGTCAGCGTGATGGTGTCGTCCGGCTGCATGTTTTCCAACACGAGCAGTGCGGTCATGATTTTGGTTGTGGAGGCGGGATACGCCTTTTCCGTGGCGTTTTTTTCATACAGTACATCGCCGGTCTCCGCGTTGATTAGAATCGCCGCCTTTGCGTCCGCGGTAAACTCCGGCATAGCATCCGAATCTTCCTCTGGCTGAGTTTGCGTGTCATTTTGGGTGTTTTGCGCAGTGTCCGCAGCATTTTCGGAATTTTCAGTGCTGTCGCCGGTTTGGGTGTCGTCCGTGCTCTGATTCTGAGAATCATCAGAGCCGGAGCTGCTGTCTGTGGCATCATCCGTCGTCTGCGACTGAGAGGCGGTTGTGGTTTCCGGCTGGGTATCCGTTGCGAAGGCGGACAGGGAAAGCGGCGCGAGCAGGGAGAGCGTCAGCGCCAGCGCGGCAAGCCGTTGCTTCAGTGCGTTCATTCGTTTTCCGCCTCCTCGTTCGGAGCGGTTTCCGGCTCCTCAAAGAAGAAATCATCCTCGGAAAAGCGTCCGCGGATGCGGGCGGGCTTTGCCGGGACGCGGCGCAGGGCATCATAGCGGAACCGGCGGCAGCTGCCCGCCAGCGCGACAATGCCGCGGAACTCACAGATTCCCTGATACTCGGTATCCTTTTCGCAGTGTGCGCAGTAGGCGCAGTGCGGTTCGATGTTTTTGCTAAAAATTGCGTTTTTTCGGAACAGATGGAACATTTCCGATTCTCCTTTTTTCTGCCGCTGTACGCGGTGCGCGCGGCGAATTCCTGTCTATTATACATGATCGGCGCCGGGTTTTCCAGAGGTTTTGAAAGAAAACCGGCAGGAGCAGGCACAGGGCAGGAATTACCAGCGTGAGTGCGGCGAGCAGAGGCAGCGGAGGAAGTGCGGAAAATGAGAAAATGCGCAGATCGGCAAACATCAGCACTGCCCGGCAGAGCACAAACGAGCTGATTCCGTGCACCAGCTTTGCCAGCACACAGCGCAGGACGGGCAGACCATCCAGTACGGTTTTGGTCTGGAACAGCACGGAAATCCCGCCGAAGCCGCACAGAAAGGCGGCGGCCGGAAGCAGTGCACAGGGGTCTCCGATGGCTGGAGACAGTGCGGCAATGCCCTGCGTCAGCTCGATGCTTCCGGTGAGCAGTGCGGCGATGGCATCGCTGCCCAGTCCGAGCGGCGCGAAGAACGGCGTGAGCAGCAGCGACAGCAGACGCAGGATGTTCAGCGTGCGCAGAATGCATAGAACGACGGAAAACAGCAGAACAAAGGCACAGACCTGCAAAATCCCCTGAAGGGCGGACTGCGTGGCGTGTACGATGCAGTCCGCGAGCGGCGCGCCGGAGGACGGAGCGGGAGAGGCTGTGGATTTGGACGGTTCGGACGGGCGCACAAGCAGTCCGACGAGCAGGGCGCAGATGATGTGTACGAGATACAGCAGCAGTCCGGCGCGCAGAGAACCGAAAATTCCCGTGCCGCACATGCCGATGAGAAAGGCAGGTCCGGTGTTGTTGCACAGTGCTGCGGCACAGACAGCCTGATGCTCGGTCAGATATCCATCGCGGTACAGCTGTGCACAGGTGCGCGCGCCGACCGGATAGCCTGCGGTAAAGCCGAGCATCAGCGGTACGGCACAGCAGCCGGGCAGCCGGTAGAGCCTCATCAGCGGCGTGCCGAGCCGTCCGAGCGCGGCGGTCAAACCGCTCTCCTGCATCATAGAGCTGACCGCGAAGAACGGAAACAGCGACGGAACCACGCCGGTCAGACACAGGGATACCGCCTCCCGTGCGGCATCCGCGCAGTCCGGAGCGAAACCGACCAGCGCGAAAAACAGCAGCAGCACAGCGGCGCGGGAAAGCATGGACATTGCATTCACCTCCGTATAAAGTCTATGGAATCCACATAAGAATCAGTACGAAGGCGGTGAAACAGATGAGCAGTGCGCCCCATGTGGAGATTGACGGAAACCGGGAGGTCATCATCGGGCAGCACCGTACCATTGTGCTGTACAGTGCGGAGGAAATGCAGATCGACTGCGGCGGATTGCTGCTCCGCATTCTCGGGAGCGGACTGGAGCTTCGCGTGCTGACGGCAGAGGAGCTGAGCATCTGCGGGACAGTGGCTGCGGTGGAATATTTAACGAATGGGGGACGGAAGGATGGTGATGAAGTGGATCCGCCTGATGGGCGGCGTGGTCACAATCCGCGTGCGCGGCGCAGAGCTTGAGCGGTTTCTCAATGCCTGTATGCGGGACGGCATCCAGCTGCGGTGCATCCGGCGCAGGGAGATTGATGAGCTGACCGCGCAGCTTTCCGTTCGGGATTTTTTCCGTCTGCGCGGCAGTCTGCGCCGCGCGCACTGTCATATCCATGTGCTGAAGCGGCACGGCGCGCCGTTTCTGCTGCGCAGTCTGCGCGGGCGGTATGCACTGTGGACGAGCGCTCTGCTGCTGTGCGCGGTGATGTACATCCTGTCCAGCCGGATCTGGGTCATTGAAACCAGCTTTCCGGAGGGCGTGGACGGCTATGCGGTCATGCGTGAGCTGGAGTCGCTGGGGATTCGTGCCGGAACGCCGGTGAACAGTGTGGACCGCCAGGCGGTAAAGCTGCACATGATGGAAAAATTTGATTTTCTGTCGTTTTTCTCCGTCAACTTTGAGGGCAACTGTATGCAGGT
>JAEDEU010000054.1 GCA_016293155.1 Clostridiaceae bacterium
ACGTCAACTGCAACTGCAACAGATGCGCCAACCATCGGGTTGTTGCCCATGCCGAGGAAGCCCATCATCTCAACGTGTGCCGGAACAGAGGACGAACCTGCGAACTGAGCATCGGAGTGCATACGACCCATGGTATCGGTCATGCCGTAGGAAGCCGGACCTGCAGCCATGTTGTCCGGGTGCAGGGTACGGCCGGTGCCGCCGCCGGAAGCAACAGAGAAGTACTTCTTGCCCATCTGGACACATTCCTTCTTATAGGTACCTGCGACCGGATGCTGGAAGCGGGTCGGGTTGGTGGAGTTACCGGTGATGGAAACGTCAACACCCTCCAGGTGCATGATCGCAACGCCTTCACGAACGTCGTCTGCACCGAAGCAGCGAACCTTGGAGCGCTCGCCGTTGGAGTACGGAATCTCCTTTACAATCTTAACCTCGCCAGTTGCGTAGTCGAACTGGGTCTGGCAGTAAGTAAAGCCGTTGATGCGGGAGATGATCTGTGCAGCGTCCTTGCCCAGGCCGTTCAGGATGACCTTCAGCGGCTCCTTACGAGCCTTGTTTGCGGAACGAGCCAGACCGATTGCGCCCTCTGCAGCAGCGAAGGACTCATGACCTGCGAGGAATGCGAAGCACTTGGTCTCCTCGCGCAGCAGCATTGCTGCCAGATTACCATGGCCCAGACCAACCTTACGGTCGTCAGCAACGGAACCCGGAATGCAGAAAGACTGCAGGCCGATACCGATTGCCTCAGCAGCGTCGGCTGCATTGGTGCAGCCCTTCTTGATTGCGATTGCAGCGCCTACTACGTAAGCCCAGCAAGCATTCTCGAATGCGATCGGCTGTACCGACTTAACGGTAGCTGCCGGATCAATGCCCTTATCCTTACAGATCTGAGCAGCCTCTTCCAGGCTTGCAATGCCGTACTCAGCCAGAACAGCATTGATCTGCTTGATTCTTCTTTCGTAACTCTCAAATAAAGCCATTATACTGTCCTCACTCTCTTATTCGTGTCTCGGATCGATGAACTTAACGCCCTCAGCAAAACGGCCATAGGTGCTGGTGTTTGCCTTGAGTGCCTCTGCCGGCTCGGTGCCCTTCTTGATAGCAGCCATCATCTTGCCCAGATGTACGAACTCATAGCCGATGGTCAGGTTATCGGCATCCAGAGCGATGCGGGTAACGTAGCCCTCTGCCATCTCGAGGTAACGGGTGCCCTTTGCCTTGGTGCCGTACATGGTACCAACCTGGCTTCTCAGACCCTTGCCCAGATCCTCCAGACCAGCGCCGATCGGCAGACCGCCCTCGGAGAATGCGGTCTGGGTTCTGCCGTAAACGATCTGCAGGAACAGCTCACGCATTGCAACATTGATTGCATCGCAGACAAGGTCGGTGTTCAGAGCTTCCAGCAGGGTCTTGCCCGGCAGGATCTCGGAAGCCATTGCTGCGGAATGGGTCATACCGGAGCATCCGATGGTCTCGACGAGAGCCTCCTCGATGATACCGTCCTTGACGTTCAGAGTCAGCTTACATGCGCCCTGCTGCGGTGCACACCAGCCGATGCCGTGGGTCAGACCGCTGATGTCAGTGATTTCCTTGACCTGAGTCCATGCACCCTCCTGCGGAATGGGAGCCGGACCATGGTATGCGCCCTTGGCTACCGGACACATATTTTCCACTTCGACCGAATAAATCATAGTACAATTCCTTTCCTATTACGGACTCTTTTCCCCGCAAATTCGGGAAAAAGGCTTACTTTCAGGACACATACACCGATGCTTTTCCCAGCCGAGAGAGAGCCTGGCCTTCAGGCGCAAAATATTGCCGCCCGACCATCAGCACAGATGTCCCTGATACAGATACAGTTTACCATGGTTCCCTTGGATTGTCAATCTCCGCAGACATTCGACATGACCATTATTGTTGCAAATTTCGCTCGTTTCTTGATTTTTCACTCGAAATAGAACCAAAACTTGCGCAAAACAAAACAGGTACACGTTCCATCGCGTACCCGTCCGTATCCGGAGTTCTGTTCCTACCAACGCTCCGTTTTCTCTCAGAGAAAGGCAATCCCTCTCCTCTCTCTGATTTCCTTTCCGGAAAAGGCTCTGCTCCTACCCACAACCTCTTCCCTTCGACCACAGTGGTCAAGCCGATCTCGCCCATAACGCCTGTATTCTGCGCTCATATTCGCAAAACGCGTTATTATTTAACCCGGCGTAGTTGAATTGATTTCTTCCGAAGGGCGGCACGCCATCGCTCCTGTCATGGTCTGAATACCATCCGAGCTGATCCGCTGCCGTATTCCCTCCCGAAAAAATAATTCACAGAGACGTTTCCGCCTCTGCAGCTATTGCACATAAACTATACAGCCTGCCAGGTTATCTGTCAACTGCAATGGGCATTATATTTATTTTTCTCCATTTGTCCCAAATTTATATTTTATTTTTGTGCATATTGACAGTTTTGCTCCTGTACGCTCTGTGCCTCCAGATGAAGCAAATATTCCTTGCGCTGCAAGCCCCCGGCATAGCCGGTCAGGGCACCGTTTGCCGCGATGACCCGATGGCACGGAATCATAATCCACAGTGGATTTTTCCCGGCAGCTGCGCCTACTGCCCGGGCAGCCGCTGCCGTTTTGCCGATTTTCTGTGCAACAGCACCGTAGCTCATCGTCTGACCATATGGGATTTCAGCAATCGCACGCCAGACAGCTTGCTGAAATGCCGTCCCCTCTGCCCGAAGAGGCAGGTCAAAACTGCGCCGTTTTTTCGCAAAATACTCGATCAGCTGGGCTTCCGCGCGCAGCAGCAGCGCATTCGGAGCATCCTCTGTCCGACGCTCTGCAAACTTTACCTCCAGCAGCGCCTCATCGTCTGCCGTCAGCTGCAAAATTCCAATTTCCGTTTGAACGGCTTTGCTGTACCGCATTCTGCCACTTCCTTTTTACCGGGTTTATACCATTTCAGGCATATCATAAAAATCGTACTGTACATTTTTATTGTATCAGAGTTGTACGGATTTTGCACCTTTTTTTCAGACAGATGTGTTCTTTCTGGTACAATCCTTTGTAAATCTATACTATTTTTGTGTATTTTATAAAATTCCTCTGGTAATTCGCATCCGTTCATGGTATGATTAGAGCGTAAAAATGAATTGCTGGAGGTACTTATATGAAAGACGTTTCGATCACCGATTCTATTCTATACATCGGCGCAGATGACAAGACCCTCGATCTGTTTGAAAGCCAGTATGTTATTCCGAATGGCGTATCCTATAACTCCTACCTGATTCTGGATGAGAAGGTAGCCGTGATGGACACCGTTGATGCGCGCGCAACCGACACCTGGCTGGACAATCTTTCCAAGGCGCTGAACGGACGCACCGTAGATTATCTGGTGATCTCTCATCTGGAGCCGGATCATTCCGGAAATATCCAGAAGCTGGCTGAGATGTATCCGGACATGAAGCTGATCGGCAACGCAAAGACCTTTGCGTTTATGCCGCAGTTCTTCGATCTTGATCTCACCGGACGCACGATTACGGTCAAGGAAGGTGACTCGATCTGTCTCGGCAGCCACACGCTGAACTTTTTCATGGCTCCGATGGTTCACTGGCCGGAGGTTATGGTTACTTACGAGTCCTCTGAGAAGGTTCTGTTCTCGGCAGACGGCTTTGGCAAGTTCGGCGCACTGGATGCAGAGGAAAGCTGGACCTGCGAAGCCCGCCGCTATTATTTCAACATTGTCGGCAAGTACGGCGCACAGGTACAGGCTCTGCTCAAGAAGGCGGCTGCACTGGACATTCAGATGATCTGCCCGCTGCACGGTCCGATCCTGAAGGAGGATCTGGGCTTCTATCTCGGCAAGTACGATGTATGGAGCAGCTATCGTCCGGAGGATGAAGGTACGCTGATTGCCTATGCTTCCATCCACGGCAACACCCGAAAGGCAGCAGAAAAGATGGCTGACATTCTCAAGGCAAAGGGCGCAAAGAAGGTTGTTCTGACCGATCTGTCCCGCTGCGATATGGCAGAGGCAGTCGAGGATGCATTCCGCTACAGCTCCCTGGTGCTCGCGGCTGCTTCCTATGACGGCGGCGTATTCCCGCCGATGGAGGACTTCCTGCACCACCTGAAGTCTAAGATGTATCAGAACCGCACAATCGGTCTGATCGAAAACGGCACCTGGGGTCCGACTGCGGGCAGAACCATGAAGGGCATTCTGGAAGGCATGAAGAACCTGACTGTCTGCGATCCGATGGTTACCATCAAATCCACCATGAATGCAGCAAACGTGGAAGCAATGGAGCAGCTTGCTGACGCAATCCTCGCCGATTAATTTTCTTGATACAATACACGCGCCCAAATGCGCAGGACCTGCACATCTGGGCGTGCAATCAAAACACAGACCAAAAAGGGCATATCCGATTCCGCCGTCGGCGGTAAAGTCGGATATGCCCTTTGTATTTTCTAAAAAGACATCAAGATGCGATTCCTATTGTTCTATCTCAACACATCGGAATTTCAGAATAGTTTATACGCAAAAAACTTATATTGCTTCATTACGCATAGCTGGAGCAGGCAACTTCAAATTCATGCGTCATCATTCTGCGGTCTGCGGCTGTGCGGCGCACAGAGGACTCCAATCCTGCGCCCCAAAGCGCTGCATAGCTGCTTCTCTCCTGTGTCTGGCTGGAGTTTTCATACAGGAATTTCTTGACCTGCATCTCGTCTCCACTTTTACACATCTGATTCAAATCGCTTAAAACTCCCATTATGATCCCTCCTTACGCAAATTTTTCCTTTATTTTAAAATTACGCAAAATTTTTTCTTTTTTTCGAACGTATTTATCATACATGATTTTCCCGTATTTGTCACCACGCATTTTACACAAAATATCCTATAGGTTTTATATCACATTGACTATTAGACTATTCCTCTCAGCCTCATTGGCTCCCTGTGTTCGTTCCAGCGCTGCGCCACATCCCGACTTTTGTCTGAGGGAAAGCAGTCAAAAAAATGTACCTGCCGCATTGAGGCAGGTACACATTACGGGGAGTGTGGAATGCAATCCACAGAAAAGGAGGTATCGCACGGTCAATGATGCCGCCGCAAAATGCCAGATGACACGTCTGCATCATCAGACGGCAATAACCGTTTACTTTACAGTCGATCCTGCTGCTGTTCTGAGCTTGGCGCGGGCACTTGCCGCTGTAACAAGCTTGGAACCGATATTCTCGGCATCCGCCGCATTTTCATCCAGTGAACGGTTGCACTGCCGGGACAGCCCGTCCAGTGCAAAAATCATATTGGTAATTTCTTCTCTTCTGAAGCGATCCATCGTATTGGTCTCCAGCTTGCTTCTTGCTGAAGAAACGGTTGCTCGGTTAATCAGGCGCGAACCGCTTGCAAAGCCTGTGATTCCGCCTTCGTCCATCTGATTTTCCAACTGCGCAAGACAGTCAATTAAGATTGCAGATTCTTTCTGTGACAGGGGATATTTGAGCTCGATCATCTTTTCGCACCTCCGTTCCGTTCGGATTTTCTG
Source organism: Clostridiaceae bacterium (assembly GCA_016293155.1). Taxonomy (GTDB): domain Bacteria; phylum Bacillota; class Clostridia; order Oscillospirales; family Butyricicoccaceae; genus JAEDEU01. The sequence goes on from JAEDEU010000054.1 coordinate 5,545, forward strand.
CTTTGCTCAAACAAATGATAACAATCTTTTTATTCGAAAATGCGTCATTTTATTTTCTGATTTTCACTTTTCTTTTTATAATGTTATTTTACCACACTTCCATTCAATGTGCAATATTCCGCATTATTGAAATTTTAACAAACATTTTTTGTTTATTTTAGGCACTTTCCCGCACGCTCGTACCGTTTTGTCTTAAACGGAACAATCTATATTGCGACAAAATAGCGTTTCTATTCACCATATTATGACATTTAATTTATATTTTCTGCCGTAACTGCGAAAAAAGGACACAGGCAAATGTCTGTGTCCCGCTTTTCCGCGTGAATTTCGTTATCCCAGACGAATCATCTCATCAATGCAGTGCTTTGCCGCAAGGCGGGTTTCCTCATCCATCGTGATCTCCTCGCCGCCCTGACCGCGTAGCACGCGCAGTACATCGACCAGCGTGGTGGATTTCATGTTCGGACAAATCAGCTTCTTGGACAGAATATAAAACTCCTTGTCCGGACAGTCATACTGCAAATGCTCCGCAATACTGATCTCTGTACCGATGATAAACTGCTTCGCATCCGACTTCTTGGCAAATTCCATAATGCCGGAGGTAGAGCCGATATAATCCGCCTTCGCCGCGACTGCCGGCACGCATTCCGGATGAACCAGCAGCAGTGCGTCCGGATGCGCAGCCTTTGCCTGCTCCACGTCCTTGACTGAAACAGCCGCATGAATCGGACATCCGCCCTGAAGCAGCTTAATCTCCTTTTCCGGTACCTGTTCCGCCACATACGCGCCGAGGTTGCAGTCCGGGATAAATACAATCTTGTCCGTGTCCAGATTTTTGACAATCTTGACCGCCGAGGACGAGGTGACACATACATCGCAGATCGTCTTCAGCTCTGCGGTTGTATTAATGTATGCGACGACGGTATAGTCCGGGTTCGCCTGCTTCCACATGCCGATCAAATCCTTGTCCATCTGCTCCGCCATCGGACATCCCGCAATCGGATTTGCCAAAAAGACCTTTTTCTGCGGGGAAAGAATTTTGACGGTTTCCGCCATAAAGCGCACACCGCACATGATTACCGTGCTTTGCGGTGCACGTTCCGCCATTACACTCAGCTGATAGGAATCCCCCACAAAGTCCGCAACCTCTGCAATTTCGCGCGCCTGATAGCTGTGCGCCAGAATACATACATCATTCTCCTTTTTCAGGCGGAGAATTTCTTCCTGAATATCTCGAATCATACTGTTTTGTCCTTTCTCATAAATAGGGCTGATACCGTTTGCGGCATCAGCCCTGTATGTGTTCCTTTGTTCTCTATGCTCAGTCTGCAAACAGTGCAGTGGAAAGATAGCGTTCACCGGTATCCGGCAGCAGTGCCACAATGGTCTTGCCTGCGTTTTCCGGACGCTTTGCCAGCTCAGCTGCTGCCCAGACCGCTGCGCCGGAAGAAATACCGACCAGAATACCCTCCGTGCGCGCGATCGCTCTGCCTGTACGGAATGCATCCTCATTCTCTACCGGAATAATCTCATCATAAATATCAGTATCCAGCGTATCCGGCACGAAGCCTGCACCAATGCCCTGAATCTTATGCGGACCTGCGGTGCCCTTGGACAGCACCGGAGAGGTTGCCGGCTCCACTGCGACGACCTTGACATTCGGATTCTGGCTCTTGAGATACTTTCCGGTGCCGGAAATGGTACCGCCGGTGCCGACGCCCGCGACAAAGATATCCACCTTCCCGTCCGTATCTGCCCAGATTTCCGGACCGGTGGTCTCAAAATGCACCTTCGGGTTGGACGGATTGACAAACTGTCCGAGAATAACCGCATCCTCAATCGAACGCTCCAGCTCCTCTGCCTGCGCAATGGCACCCTTCATGCCCTGTGCGCCGTCCGTGAGGACAACCTCTGCGCCGTATGCCTTGACCAGATTTCTGCGCTCGATGCTCATGGTTTCCGGCATGGTCAGAATGACATGATAGCCCTTTGCCGTGCCGACTGCCGCAAGTCCGATGCCGGTATTGCCGCTGGTCGGCTCAATAATCGTTGCGCCCGGCTTGAGCACGCCGGAAGCCTCCGCATCCGCGATCATTGCATTTGCGACGCGGTCCTTTACGCTTCCTGCCGGATTGAAATATTCCAGCTTTGCCAGAACGGTTGCTTTCAGGTCATTTTCCTGCTCGTAGCCGGTCAGCTCCATCAGCGGCGTGCCGCCAATCAGCTCGGTAAGATTCTTTTTAATGTTAGCCATGATGCCTCTCTCCTTATTTTACAGCTTCAAAGGCCTGTGCGAGGTCTTCAATAATATCATCAATGTGCTCGGTGCCGATGGACAGACGGATGGTATTTCTAAAGATACCCTGATCCTTCAGCTCCTCATCGGTGCACTGGCTGTGGGTGGTGGTTGCCGGGTGGATGACCAGCGACTTGACGTCCGCAACATTTGCCAGCAGCGAGAACAGCTCCAGATGGTCGATAAAGTCCTTTGCGGTCTGCTCATCGCCCTTGATTTCAAAGGTAAAGATCGAGCCGCCGCCGTTTGGGAAGTACTTTGCATACAGCTTCTGCTGCTCCGGATCCTCCGAAACGGACGGATGATGTACTGCCTCGACCTGCGGATGATTGTTGAGGAACTGAACCACCTTGAGCGCGTTCTCTACATGGCGCTCAACGCGCAGGGACAGCGTTTCCAGACCCTGTAGGAAGATGAATGCGTGGAACGGAGACAGGGTTGCGCCGGTATCTCTCAGCAGGATTGCGCGGATCTTTGTAACAAATGCCGCTGCGCCGACCGCCTTGGTAAAGCTGATGCCGTGATAGCTCGGATTCGGCTCGGTCAGGGACGGGAACTTGCCGGATGCCTCCCAATCGAACTTGCCGCTGTCAACAATCACGCCGCCGATGGTGGTGCCGTGACCGCCGATGAACTTGGTCGCAGAGTGAACGACGATGTCCGCACCGTACTCAATCGGACGAACCAGATACGGAGTTGCAAACGTGCTGTCGATGACCAACGGGATCTTATGGGCATGTGCAATACCTGCAATGCGCTCGATATCGACGACATCCGAATTCGGGTTGCCCAGCGTTTCGATAAACACCGCCTTGGTATTGTCCTGAATCGCCGCCTCAACCGCATCATAATCAAACGGATTGACAAACGTGGTGGAAATGCCGTACTGCGGCAGTGTATGTGCCAGCAGGTTGTAGGTACCGCCATAGATGTTCTTCGCCGCTACGATATGATCGCCGCCCTGCGCCAGGTTCTGGATGGTATAGGAAATTGCCGCTGCTCCGGATGCAACCGCCAGAGCTGCAACGCCGCCCTCCAGCGCCGCAATGCGCTGCTCAAACACATCCTCAGTCGGATTGGTCAGACGGCCGTAAATGTTGCCGGCATCTGCCAGACCAAAGCGTGCCGCCGCGTGATCGCAGTTGCGGAATACATACGAACTGGTCTGATAAATCGGAACCGCTCTTGCATCGGTTACCGGATCCGGCTGCTCCTGACCAACATGCAGCTGCAAGGTCTCAAAACGATAATTCTTGTTGCTCATAATATTTTACTCCTTTGATAAACGATATAGTAGATGTCTTTCAAATCAATGCTGATGGATGAATCCTGAACATCGACACATTCGCCCATAGGAGTGATAAATGTCTGATCTGATATTACGGTAATTCATAATGCAGTTCCCTTTCACACATTTCATATCTGTTCAGTAGGTTTACTACGTGATTAAGAATACCACCCGTTTTCCACTTTGTCAAGTACCCAGCAAAAATATTTTCCATTTTTCCTACTAATTTTATATGGAATAGTTGTTCGACATCGCCGCCTGACGCTCGACCAAATCCGCAAGGGTAATATGATCGACAACCGAATTGATTGCATCATTCAGCTCACGCCATACGGTAACCGTTACGCAGTCGTCTGCCTTTGCGCAATGCTCTACGCCGTCCTCCACGCACGGGACAGGTGCAAGACTGCCCTCTGTCAGGCGCAGAATGCTGCCGACGGTATATTCCTCTGCCGGATGTGCCAGACGATAGCCGCCGAACGAGCCGCGTGTACTGCGCACAAAGCCCGCCTTGGTCAACATGCCGATAATCTGCTCCAAATATTTTCCGCTGATCTCCTGACGCTGTGCAATTGACTTTAGCGAAATATTTTCACCGGTATCGTGAATCGCCAGATCCAGCATCAGCCGCAGCGCATATCGTCCTCTGGTTGAAATTCTCATCTTTCTCACCTCTTTCCCCATTATATACTAGGATTAGTATAATTACAAGCAAAAAATAAAAAAACCGTT
>JAEDEU010000055.1 GCA_016293155.1 Clostridiaceae bacterium
TATGGAAATTATCGTATTGGACCGGGAACAGGTCCGCGAGCTGTATCACGTACAGATGAAACGGGATTTTAACAGTCAGGAGTTAAAGCCGCTGGAGCTGATCTTAAACAATATCGACAGCGGGGAATATATTGTTTATGGTCTGATTGAGCAGGACTGCTGCATTGCATATGCCGCCTTTCGAATGGAGCCGGAAAGCACATGGACTCTGCTGGATTATTTTGCTGTCAGCCCACAGCTGCGCGGAACCGGGATCGGCAGTCGCTTTTTCCGCGCACTGATGGAGGATAATCCGGCATATGTGCTGATTGAGGCAGAGGCGCCGCAGTGTGCGGAGGATGATGCCGACCGGATCATGCGCAATCGACGGATTGCATTTTATGAGCGCTGCGGCTGTGTGCGCACCGGCGTCACGGCGAACGTATTCGGCGTAACCTACGATGTGCTGTGCTATACGGATGCGGCGCAGCCCACGCGCAGTACCGTGCGGGTAAAGCTGTTGTCCATCTATCATCATATGCTGCCCGAAACGCTGCACGGACAGGTAAAGCTGCTGACATAAAGAAAAAACCCTTTCGACGGGAATCGAAAGGGTTTTTCTGATGACGGGTGATTGTATGAACCACCCTGTATTCGGGGAGATGAAACAGAATGGGATGTTAGGAGAAGCGAATTAAAAAGGAGACCTCCCATGCCGTGGGGATGTAGAAAAAATGATAAAACGACATAATAGACAGATTTCAGGATAGATGCAATTGGAGTAGTATCTTAGGCGGCATGGGAGGGTTGGAAAAGGAACGCAAAACTAGAAAAGAAGAAACAATTTTTCTGTATTAATATCAAAATACACTTTTTGAATTGTGGCATAAAATGAAAGAATTGAAAGATTTATCAATTCGGGGTTTCTTCTTGCCCTTATTCTAACACATTTATTTTTCGAGCGCAATCATCAATGTTATTTAAAATACGACAAAGTTTTTGCAATGTTTTTAGGTATTAAAACAAGGAAATAATCAAGTGTGTTTCAAAAGAAGCATTATGGGCAAAAACGATATAATTGGAGAAAAATAAAATCAAAAATGACAGCACATTCATTTTTATATCAAAAACCGCGCCTTGCATCTTCATATATTTGCCGAACGGTTGACAGGGGTTCCGTTCAGACGGTATACTGATAGCAAAGAACGATTCGTTTCGGGCCGAGAGGAGCGAGCAGGATGAATGATTGCAAAATGATGTTTTTGGGTGACAGTATTATTGAGGGCTATGGTGTGGAGCCGGAGGAGTGCTGGGTTTCCTGCCTGTCTGAGGATGCTGTGAACTGCGGCGTCAGCGGCGATACAACGCGGGATGTTTTGAGGAGATTTGCCGCCATTGCAGTGAATGGGCGGCAGGTGCAGTCTGTGGTTCTGCTGATCGGCATCAATGATTTGCTGAACGGTCAGCGTGTACCGTCTGTGACCGCGCGGATGGAGCAGCTGATTCAACGCATTCAGGAGCTTCCTGCCGAGCCGGTTTTGTGTACCTATCCGGAGCCGGATTATGATGAGCTGCTGTCCGGCGGCTATGTGCCGGAATCCATGTACAGCTTTCCGGAGCGGCTGAAGGAGCTGCACCGCTGGATCCGCCTGACCTGCCGGAGCAATCACTTCCGATGTATTGATTTTGCGCAGGGAATGCAGGAACGCGCGGGGCAGGATCGCTGCCGCCTGTTTTTGGATGGCGTGCATCCGAATCGCTACGGACATCTGATGATGAGCGAAATCGCACGGGAAATTTTGGAATAAGCAACACCCGGTTCTTCACCGTTCAGGCGGGAGGAACCGGGCGTTTTTGTGCGTAAAAACAGCAGCGCCGAACGCTCGGCGCTGCTGGATGTGTACGGAAAATTGCAGTTAGAAGGTAAAGATTGCTGCGCCGTAGGGCGGAAGCGGATAGCTGATCGAGAACGGCTGACCGTCGCATTCTCCCTTGACGGACTGGAAGGTTGTTTCGGATTCGCCGGTGCCGCCGAACTCCTCCATCTTGGTGGAGAGCAGCAGCTTGTATTTTTTCTTCTTCGGAACGCCGACGCGGTAGTCCGGACGGTCAATCGGAGTGAAGTTCACGACGAACAGCATGTTGTTGCGTCCGGTCGGGGAGAGGCGCATGTAGCTGAAGATGCTGCGGTCGCCATCGTTTGCATTGATCCACTGGAAGCCGTCCCATGTGTCGTCACGTGCATACAGCGCCGGATACTTCAGGTACATTTTGTTGAGCGCTGCGACAAATGCCTGTACATTGCGGTGCTTCTCGTCCTCCAGACAGAACCAGTCGAGCTCGCGTGCTTCGCTCCATTCGCGGCGCTGTGCGAATTCCTGACCCATGAACAGCAGCTTCTTGCCCGGATGACCGGTCATGAAGGCATATGCCGCCATGAGGTTGCGGAACTTATCAATCTCGTAGCCCGGCATCTTTTCGAGCATGGAGCACTTGAGGTGGACAACCTCGTCGTGCGACAGCACAAGCACATAGTTTTCGCTGTAGGCATATGCCATCGAGAAGGTCATCTTATTGTGGTTGAACTTGCGGAACAGCGGATCGAGCTTCATGTATTCCAGAAAATCGTTCATCCAGCCCATGTTCCACTTGAGGTCAAAGCCCAGACCGCCGTCGTTGAGCGAACCGGTTACCTTCGGCCAAGCAGTGGATTCCTCTGCGATGACCACCGTGCCCGGAACACGGGCATGGACGATAGAATTGAGGTGGCGGAAGAATTCGATTGCCTCCAGATTTTTGTTGTCGCCGTACTTGTTGGCAACCCACTGACCGTCCTGACGGCCATAGTCCAGATACAGCATGGAGGCAACCGCATCAATGCGCAGACCGTCTACATGGTATTCCTTGAGCCAGTAAAGCGCATTGGCAAGCAGGAAATTCTTGACCTCGTTGCGCTCGAAATCGAACACCTTGGTGCCCCAGTCCGGATGCTCGCCCTTGCGCGGGTCGGCATACTCATACAGCGTGCCGCCGTCAAAATTGGCAAGACCGTGTGCATCGCGCGGGAAGTGCGCCGGTACCCAGTCCAGAATGACACCGATCTTTTTGCGGTGCAGATAGTTGACGAAGTACATAAAGTCCGCCGGCGTGCCGTGGCGCGAGGTCGGGGCATAGTAGCCCGTAACCTGATAGCCCCAGGAGCCGTCAAACGGGTGCTCTGCAACGCCCATCAGCTCGACATAGTTGTAGCCCATGGACTGTAAGTAGTCCGCCAGAACCGGTGCCAGCTCGCGGAAGTTATAGTATCCCGGATCATCCTCGGTTTCGGTCGGATGCTTTTTCCAAGAACCCGGATGCAGCTCGTAAATGGACATGGCAGAGTGTTTGAAATCAAACGAAACACGCTTATCCATCCAGAGCTTATCCGACCACTTGAAGCCGTCGATGGTAGCGACCTTGGAAGCGGTTCCCGGGCGCAGCTCGGAGCTGTAGCCGAACGGGTCGCACTTGAGCACGGTGCGCTTGTCCGAGCCGTAAACCGCATACTTATAAAGCGATCCCATTGCCAGACCAGGCACAAACAGCTCCCAGATTCCCAGCGGTTCCAGACGGGTCATCGGATTGGCCTTCTGATCCCAGTTGTTGAAGTCGCCAACCAGAGAGACCGAGCCGGCACCCGGTGCCCATACCGCAAAATAGATACCGGATTCTCCGTCCTTTTCAGCCGGATGTGCACCCAGTTTGCGATAGATTTCGTAGTGAACGCCCTGACCGAACAGATACTGGTCGAATTCCGTAACAAACGGAGAAACAGTCTGAACAGCCGGAGTCTTTTTTCCGCGCGGAGCGGGTTTGTTTTTTTTCGCAGTAGCCATAGTTATTCCACCTGAAACGTCATAAAATAGTAAGATTTTAGTATGATTATTACAAAAAATACTCGAGAATCGCGTAAAAAGAATGCCCTTCTTTTTATTAATCATATCATAGAACAGGAAGCTTTGTAAACCCATACGACAAAAAAATAATAAATTCTACCTGTATTTCTGTGCATAACCACAAAAGAAAGAAGGGCTTTCCGAGCATTGCATTTTTCATGGTTGTGCGGTATGATAAAGAAAAGCGTTCTATTATGAGACAGAAAGGTTGAAAAAATGGATCATCAGCACAATAAAATTGTTGTTTGGCCGCACCGGGTTCAATACTATGAAACCGATGGTATGCGCATTGTACATCATTCCAATTATATCCGCTGGTTTGAGGAAGCGCGTGTGGATTGGATGGAGCGAGCCGGCTTTGGCTATGACCGGATGGAGCAGAGCGGCATCAGCGCGCCCGTCATCGGGATCACCTGCGACTACCATTCTCCTGCGGTGTTCGGCGAGACCGTGGAGGTCAGCGCATCGGTTGTAAAAATGTCACCGGTTCGGCTGGAGTTTTATTATGAGGTGCGCGACGCGGCGACCGGCAGTCTGCATGTGACCGGCAGCTCGCGCCATTGCTTTACGCATTCCGAAACCGGCAGACCGACCCGCCTCAACCGTGCACTGCCGGAGATTTATGAGTTATTCTCTACGTTGGTACAGGATTGACTGCTGTTTTGAAGCTCGGCATAGCTGCGCACCAGATGCAGAGACCGTTCGAGAAAATGCAGATCAATCGAGGTTTGCGTATCGGCGGTGTGTTCCTCCTGCATTTTGCGATAACGCTGGAGCATCCGCTCTGCAATGTCCAGCCGGAACGGGAGATCCAGAGACAGGTACAGCTTGCACAGCTGCATGGTGACACGCGGCGGCGTTCGGCGCGCAGAGGAGAAAATCCAGGAAATCACCTCGATATCCTCGGGGGCATACTGGCTGAGCTCCTCCAACGCCTTCGGCGGGACTGCGGAGGAGAGGTGCGCAGGCTGCGGAGGCAATCCGAGCAGCTCATCGGTCGAGACGCACAGCGCCTGTGCAATCTGCGCCAGCTTGTGTATGCTTGGTGTGCGGGAGCCTGTTTCATAGAGACTATAGGTAGAGACGCTCACGCCGACCGCGGCAGCAATGTCCTTTTGACGGAAATTGCGCTGTGTGCGTATTTTTTTGAGGCGTTCTCCCAAAAGCGTGTTTTTGTTCATAATAACGACCCCTGACTTTGCTATATGTAAAATTATATTATAGACTGTTCATCAAGTCAAGGAATTTTCGGGTAAATTTTATGCAAATTGCAAAGAATTGCTTGACGCAAAAAATAACATATGCTATACTGTGCACGAGGATAGAAAAAACAGGCGTTGTTATTTCAGGAAAGCTTAGGAAAAGGAGGAACCGCGATGAAGAACAATAAGGCATCGAAGTACTTTGAAAGCGAAGTCCTCATCATCCACGGCCTGCTGGAGCAGGTGGAAGACGCTTATACTGCCGCACGCCTTCGCATTCGGCTCAACAGCATGGAGCACACGCTTCAGGAGTACCGCACTCCGTCCGACCGGATGAGAACTGTGGATACGCATTGTACGGATATCTGAAAAACCGGAGAACCGCATGGAATAAGCAGGAAACGGAAAAGAGCAGACGAACCGGATTGGTGTCTGCTCTTTTTCAATTTGTGTCAGGTTTTGATGTAAAATTGGTATACTGTACGAATTTTTGGCAAAAAATCGTATCGGCAATCGTACAGTCACATCTTGCCAAATCCTGCGCATTGTGCTAGAATACCTGCAATATGTATTGTTACTGAAGGAGTCATCAGATATGGAATTGCTGAAGCAGCGTATTCTACAGGATGGAGAAATCCGCGGGGGAAATGTGCTCAAGGTGGACAGCTTCCTCAATCATCAGCTGGATATCCCGCTGTTTGAAGAAATTGGACAGGAGTTTCAGCGCCTGTTTGCAGATAAGAAGATCAATAAGATTCTGACCATTGAGTCGTCCGGCATTGCGGTGGCGTGCATCGCCGCGCGGTACTTTAATGTGCCGGTGGTTTTTGCCAAAAAGACTCAGAGCATCAATATCGACGGTGCAGTGCATGTCACCAGAGTGCAGTCGGTCACGACACGGCGCGTATATGAGGTGATTGTATCCAAAAAATATCTTGGTGCCAATGACCACGTGCTGATTATTGATGATTTTCTGGCAAACGGCTGTGCCGCAATGGGACTGATTGATCTGGCGCGCAACGCAGGCGCAACCATTGAGGGCTTCGGCGTTGTGATCGAAAAGGGCTTCCAGCAGGGCGGAAAGCTGATTCGTGCAGACGGGGTGGATGTCCGTTCGCTGGTCACGATTGATTCTTTGGACGAGAAAACCGGCAGTATTGTATTCCGCGACTGATGTAAATACAGGTTAGAGCGCAGTCAAAGTATCTCAACCGTTTTCAGCAGCGGTGAGATACTTTTTTGCGTCGCTCAGACCGAACAGCGCACTGGTACAAAACAGCTGCATATTATAAGCAATTTCCTCGGGCGGTTCGCGGAAATCGCCCAGAATCCATTGCTGGATGATGCCGTTGCAGCCGTTGAGCAGGAACAGCATCAGGGATTCCAGCAGCTCCGGACTGTATTCTGCGGTCTGGAAAAACTGCGGGAAGGGATTACCGTGGCGCAGAGTGGACAGACGCTGCATGAAGTTGATGTCACTTCGTGCGGAGTACAGGATACAGTACAGCTCACGATCCTCAAAGATCCGCTGCGTGATGCCGCCGAATAGCTCCGCAAAGGAATTGGTGGCAAAGCAATCGCGGATTCCCATCTCCAGACGCTCGATCACCTCATCGACAATGCTGTTGAACAGATCGGTGGGGTCGGAATAGTAGGTATAAAAGGTTGTCCGATTCAGATCGGACTGCTCACACAGCTTGGTGACGGCAATTTTTTGCAGCGGGCAGGTTTTCAGCAGCTGCAACAGTGCTTCGCGCAGAGCCTTCTGGGTGCGCTGAACGCGCCGATCCGGCGCGGGATTCTTTCGCTTCATGAAAAAAATCTCCTCAAATAAGGTTTAATAATATTATATCCGACAAGTGCACAACATGCAACAGATGTATAGAAAAAAGACGAGTTTTTAGAATACCGATATTTTTCGGTCAGATCATAGTCGAAACCCCGGAATTATGGTATACTTAAAACTAGTTCACCTCTCAGGAGAATGATTTCGGAGGATAAAAATGCAGAATATTTTAAAAAAGCTGATTCCGGATGCGCTGAAGATTATCATCGTCGGCTGCGGCAAGGTCGGCAGGGCGCTGACAGAAAAGTTAAGTATGGAGGGGCATGATATTACTATCATTGACCGCCGTATGAATCTGGTGCAGGAGCTTTCCAACAAGTATGATGTCATGGGAATGGTCGGCAACGGCGCCAGCTACAGCGTACAGCGGGAAGCAGGCGTGGAGAATACGGATCTGATTATTGCGGTTACAGGCTCGGACGAGCTGAACCTGCTGTGCTGTACGATTGCGCGCAAGGTAGGCAAATGTGCAGCAATTGCCCGCGTGCGCCATCATGACTACAGCGCCGAGCTGAGCTATCTGCGCATACAGCTGGGGTTATCATTGATTATCAATCCGGAGCTGGAGGCGGCGCGGGAAATCGCACGGCTGCTGCGGCTTCCGTCCGCACTTTCCATCAACTCGTTTGCGCGGGGACATGCCGAGATGGTCAAGTTCAAGATTCCGCAGGACAGTAAGCTGGACGGCATGAAGATTTCTGCGCTTGGACAGGAGCTAGGAAAGAACATTCTGGTCTGCGCGGTGGAGCACGGCGGTTCGTTGATGATTCCGGACGGTTCCTTCATTTTGCAGGCGCGGGATGAGGTATCCTTTGTTGCAACGCCGCGAAACAGCCAGACCTTTTTCCGCAACATCGGCTTGGAAACCAAGCAGATTCGCAGTACGATGATTATCGGCGGCGGAAAGTCCTCTTATTATCTGGCGGCACAGCTGCTCGGAATGGGCGTTGACGTGAAGATTATCGAGATCAGCCGCGAACGCTGCGAGGAGCTGACCATGCTGCTGCCGGATGCGACGATCATCTGCGGAGACGGCTCCGATGAGGATTTGCTGAAGGAGGAGGGCATTGATCAGATCGAGTCCTTCGTGCCGCTGACCGGCATCGACGAGGAAAATATTCTGCTGACGCTGTATGCCAAGCGGATTCCAGACATCAAGGTAGTTACAAAAATTAACCGAATTACCTTTAACGATGTGATTGACAATCTGGAGCTGGGCAGCGTGGTATATCCGCGATATATTACGGCGGAGATGATTATCGGCTATGTCCGTGCGATGCAGAACTCAATCGGAAGCAATATTGAAACGCTGTACCACATTTTTGATGGTCGGGCAGAGGCGATTGAATTTCATGTAGAGGCCTCGTCGCCGGTGATCGGGATTCCGCTCAAGGACCTTCCGACCAAGGATAATTTGCTGATTACCTGTATCAACCGCAATGGTCAGATTCTGATCCCGCGCGGACAGGATTCGATCCAAATGGGAGATACTGTGGTGATTGTCACAACGCATACCGGCTTCCGGGATATCGGGGATATTATCAGATAAGGAAATTTTCTATGAATATTGCAATCATTGCCTACATACTGGGCTGGATTTTGAAGATTGAGGGCGCACTGATGTGCCTCCCGTTTGCGGTCGGTCTGCTGTATCGGGAATTTGAGTGCGTTTCCTTTCTCGGTGTCGGCGTGTTCTGTGTCCTGCTTGGCGTGCTGCTTACCTGGAAAAAACCCAAAAATCTGGTATTTTATTCGCGGGACAGCTTTGTAGCTGTGGCGCTGAGCTGGATCGTACTCAGTGTTTTCGGTTCCATGCCGTTCGTATTCAACGGCGATATTCCCAATCCGGTGAATGCTCTGTTTGAAACCATTTCCGGCTTCACAACGACGGGTGCGAGTATTTTGAATGATATCGAGGCGCTGTCCCATTGCAGCCTGTTCTGGCGCAGCCTGACGCACTGGGTCGGCGGCATGGGCATTCTGGTATTTCTGCTGGCGGTGCTGCCGATGACCGGCGGCTCGCGGATGCATCTGATGCGGGTGGAAAGCCCGGGACCGTCCGTGGGCAAGCTGGTGCCCAAGGTGCGCTATACCGCAATGATTCTGTATGCGCTGTATATCGTGATGACCGTTCTGGAGATGATTTTGCTGTTGGCGGCGGGAATGCCGGCATTTGAGGCGGTCACGACTGCGTTTGGTACGGCGGGCACCGGAGGCTTTGCCGTAAAAAATACCAGCATGATGGGATATTCCCCCGCGATACAGTGGATTATCACGGTGTTTATGATTCTGTTCGGCGTGAACTTTAACGCCTTTTTCCTGATTCTGATGGGGAAATGGCGTCAAGCGGCGCAGAGCGAGGAGGTTCGTGTCTATCTGGGCGTCATCGCGCTTGCGACACTGGTTATTTTCCTGAATGCGTACCAGTACACCATGAGTGCGCTGGATAATCTGCGTCATGCGATGTTTCAGGTTGCGGCGATCATCACGACAACCGGCTTTGCGACGCAGGATTTCCAGCTCTGGCCGAACCTCTCAAAGGCGGTGCTGGTTGTGCTGATGTTTGTCGGTGCCTGTGCGGGCAGTACGGGCGGCGGCATCAAGGTGACCCGCATCCTGATTGC